>JADFQV010000010.1 GCA_022561635.1 Chloroflexota bacterium
GGGATGGCGAAGCGACGGGTGTACGCGCTGTCGATCGAGGAAGGGGCACAGGGGCGAGCGGAGCGCCCAGACTCTACCTGAGCCAAGCGAGGGGGCTTCGTACGGCCCCGTGCTACAATTTCACTCGATTTACGATGGCGAAACGCATATTTCTCGGGGTCGCCTGGCCTTACGCCAACGGCTCCCTTCACATCGGCCAGCTCGTCGGCGCGTACCTGCCGGCGGACATCTTCGCGCGCTATCACCGGACCGCCGGGAACGACGTGCTGATGGTCTCCGGAAGCGACGTCCACGGCACGCCGATCACAGTGCGGGCCGAGCAAGAGGGCCGCTCGCCGGAGGACGTGGCGAGCCAGTACCACGAGGAGTTCCTCGAGTGCTGGGAGAAGATGGGCATCACGTTCGACTGCTACACGAGTACGGGAACGGAGAACCACGCGCGCGTCACTCAGGACATCTTCCTCAAGCTGCTGGAGACCGGTGACATCTTCAAGCAGACGATGGAGCTGCCGTACTGCACCGTCGAGGGCCGCTTTCTGCTCGATCGTTATGTCGAGGGCACTTGTCCCTTCTGCGGCGACGAGGGGGCGCGCGGCGACCAGTGCGACAACTGCGGCCGCGTGCTGGACCCGTTCGACCTCAAGAACCCGAAGTGCAAGTTCGACTTCTCGACGCCGGAGCGGCGTGAGTCCGAGCACTTCTTCCTGCGGCTGAGCGCCTACAGCGACGCGCTGAAGGCGTGGCTGAGCGATGACAAGGAGCACTGGCGCAAGAACGTGCGCAACTTTGCGCTGGGTCTGACGGAGCAGGGCCTGCTGGACCGCTCGATCACACGGGACCTGACGTGGGGCGTGCGGATCCCGGTCGAGGGCTACGAGACGAAGCGCATCTACGTCTGGTTCGACGCCGTGATCGGGTACCTCTCGGCGGCGATCGAGTGGGCGGAGAAGGAAGGCACGCCGGAACGCTGGCGAGAGTGGTGGCAGGACCCGGAGGCGAAGAGCTACTACTTCATCGGCAAGGACAACATCTGGTTCCACGCCCTGATCTGGCCGGCTCAGCTGATGGGCTACAGCAAGGCGACCGGCGAGACCTACAACCTGCCGTACGACGTGCCGGCCAATCAGTTTCTGACGATCAAGGGCGCCAAGCAGTCGACGAGCAAGCGGCTGGCCGTGTGGGTGCCCGACTTCCTGGAACGGTATGATCCCGATCCCCTGCGGTACTACCTGAGCGCGATTATGCCGGAGACGGCCGACGCGGACTTCACGTGGGCCGGGTTCGTGCAGCGCAACAACGACGAGCTGGTCGCCACATGGGGCAACCTCGTGAACCGAGTGCTCACGTTTACTTACAAGAACTTCGACAAGTCCGTGCCCGAGCCGGGGGACCTCAGCGAGACCGACCGCGCGCTGATTTCTCGCGTCGAGGAGGCGCTGGAAGAGGCCGGTCGCGAGATCGCCGCGGGCAACTTCCGCGCAGCACTCGAGGCCGGGATGTCGGCGGCGCGCGAGGCGAACCGCTACGTGGAAGACAACGCGCCGTGGAAACTGCTCAAGGAGGATCGCGAGCGCTGCGCCACCGTGCTATACACGGCGATTGCGGCGATCAGCGGCCTGAAGACGGCGCTCTATCCCTTCCTGCCGTTCACCTGCCAGAAGCTGCACGGCTATCTGGGCAACGAAGGGCCTGTGCAAGCAGGCGGCTGGCGGCTCGTAATGCCGGCCGGGGGACGCCCCTTAGCCGAGGCTGAGCCTCTGTTCAAGAAGCTCGACCCGGAGATCGTCGAAGAGGAAGAGGCGAAGCTGGGCGTCTGATGCTGATCGATTCGCACTGCCACCTTCAGGACCGCAAGTTCAAGGACGACATGGGCGACGCCATCGCCCGGGCGGCCGAAGCGGGTGTGACGGCGATGATCACGATCGGCTACGACATGGCGAGCAGCCGCCGCGCCATCGAGATCGCCGATGCACGCGACAGCGTCTACGCGACCGTCGGAGTACACCCGCACGACGCGAAGACGCTGACCACGAAGGACGGCGACGAGCTGGCGCGGTTAGCCGAGTCGCCGAAAGTCGTGGCGATCGGCGAGATCGGCCTCGACTTTTTCCGGGACCTGTCGCCGCGCGAGGACCAGTATCTGGCGTTCCGGGAACAGTTGGCGATCGCGCGCGCCGTGAAGCTGCCGGTCGTCATCCACTCGCGCAACGCGGACGAAGAGGTGTACGAGGTGCTGGCCGAGCACGCCGAGGAGCTAGGGGCGTCCGAGGACCGCCTGATCGGCGTCATGCACTGCTATCCTGGCGACCTGTCGCTGGCGCTGCGCTACATCCGGCTGGGCTTCGCGATCTCGATCGCCGGGCCTGTGACTTACGCCAAGTCCAACGTGACCCGGGCAGTGGCCGGCGCGGTGCCGCTGACCAGCATGACGGTGGAGACGGACGCTCCGTACCTGCCGCCTCAGCGGATACGGGGACAGCGCAACGAACCGGCGCAGGTCCGTGCCGTGGCAGAGTTCGTAGCGCAGCTCCGCGGAACACCTTATGAGACGGTCGCTGAAGAGACCGCGAAGACGGCGTCGCGACTGTTCGGCCTGACCGCCGACGTCGCCGAGCGAGCAGGGGGCACGCGATGAAGACAGCGCCACTGTACGGCGCCGTACAGGACGACCTGAGTCGCGTCGAAGCGGTCTTCGATGAGATCAGGGCCGCGAACCTCGGGGCCCTCAGCCAGATGCTGGGGATGGTGCTGGGCGGCGGAAAGCTGATGCGGCCGGGCCTAGCGCTGCTGTGCGGCCGCTTCGGCACGTACGATCTCGACAGACTGGTGTCGCTGGCGGCCTCCGTAGAGCTGCTACACACGGCCACGCTGGTGCACGACGACGTCATCGACCGCGCGGACACTCGCCGCGGCCGGCCGACAGTGAACAGCGCCTTCGAGAACTCGACGACGGTGATGCTGGGGGACTTCCTGTTTGCTCACGCCGCGAATCGCGCCGTGGAGACTGGCAGCCTGCGCGTGGTAGAGCTGTTCTCCAGGACGTTGATGATCATGGCCAGGGGCGAGATTCGGCAGGACCTGGCCGCCTACGACAGCCGGCAGACGATTCGGGACTACCTGGCGCGCATCGGCGGCAAGACTGCGTCGCTCTTCGCGACGGCCTGCGAGGGAGCGGGCGAGATTTCGAAGCAGCCGGAGGAGCAGGTGAGCGCGCTGCGGGAGTACGGGTACAACTTCGGGATGGCGTTCCAGGTGGTGGACGACATCCTCGACTTCACCGGCGATGAGGAGGAGATGGGCAAGCCCGTGGGCAGCGACCTGATGCAGGGGACGCTAACGCTGCCTTCGTTCCTGCTGATGGAGCGCTCGCCGAACGGCAACCCCGTGGAAGCGTACTTCAAGGCGCCTTCGCCGGAGAAGCTGCAGGCGGCGGTGAAGATGGTGCGCGAATCGGGAGCAGTCGAAGAATCATCGCGGATGGCGAAGGACTTCAGTGCCCGAGCGATCGACGCGCTCTCTGCGCTGCCCGATATCGCCGACAGGGAAACGCTGGCGGAGCTGGCGCGGTACATCCTCGACCGGCAGAGCTAACCGCCGAGCGTCTTGCGGTTCTTCTTCTTCTTCGCGGTTTTGGCCGTGCGCATGCCGTACTGGTCGACGCCCCACCTGTCGCGATATCCTGCTTCGGAGCGTTGAGACAACGCTTTGTCGATGGTGGCGGCGACTTCTCCCCGCCCGGGGCGCGGCCTGGACTTCGGCTTGGCGAGCTCGGGGTGCTCGAAGCCCTTCATGCGCTTGGCGCGCTGCTTGACCTCTTTGCCCATATGCCAGAACGTGCCCTTGTCGGGGATGCGACGCGGGTAGCCGTCGCGCATCGTGAAGGCGGCGAACGTGGACATCATGCGCGGCGCCTCGCGGCTGCACTCGGGGCAGGGAGATGGATCCGAAGCGTCGCGCATTTGGCGGATCTCCTCAAAGACTCCGTTGCAGTGTTCGCAGTAATACTCGTAAAGCGGCATGCTATCCCTTCTTTGTCTGCCCTTTCGCGCCTCCGCTAGCGCTACGCTTGGGGGTGTTCTTCGGTTTTACGCGCGCGATCGGCGGCTTCTTTGAGCCGTCGCGGACGTCGAAGTGGTGGTAGGGGACGCGCTCGCGGAGGCCCTTCCGCCTGGACATCGTGGCGAAGGTCGTGGGCATGATGCGGTCCGCGTCCCGAGCGCACTTCGGACAGGCCACCGGCTGATCGGAGCGAGAGATGGACTGCAACGAGTCGAACACCTTGTCGCAGTTGTCGCAGTAGTACTCGTAAAGGGGCACGTTTAGACCTCGATCTTGGTGCGCGCACCTTCGCGGCGCAGGTGGTCGATGAAGGCAGCCGCGTTCACATCCCGCTCCAGGACGCTGATGATGTAGCTGCGAAGGTGACGTTCGACCTCCTCAGCGAGCGCCGGCGGTAGGTTAACGCGCGCCACATCGTTATACGACCCGCGCTGCAGTAGGCGCAAGAGCTTGAGGCCGTTGAGAGTCATCACGCGCGGGCCGGCCAGGCCGGGCACACACTGGCGGCAGACTGCGCCGCCGGCGACGGGCGCGAAGAAGTTGTCGACGGGTTCAAGGGCGTTGCCGCAGCTGACGCAGCGTTCGATCTCGGGGCGAAAGCCGGCCTGGTCAAGCAGCTGCATCTCGAAGAAGCGCAGCGCGGTGTCGGGAGCCGGGCTGGCCTCCAGGCGACCGAGTGTGTCGAGGACGAGGCGGTAGGTGGGGAGGCTCTGCACGTGGTCCGCGGTCATGAGGTCGGTGAGTTCGGCGACGTAGAGGGCGCGGCTGAGGAGGTCGAGGTCATCGCGGAGGCCGCGAAAGCTGTCGATCGTCTCGCAGCCGGTGATGACGTCTGAGACGTGACCCTGGGCGAGCTGGAGCTGACAACGGTTGAGCGGCTGGAGGTGCCCGGAGAGGCGGCTGGTAGTCTTACGCACGCCCTTCGCCTTGGCCTCCATCTTGCCGAACGCTGGCGTGAACAAGGTGAGAATGCGGTCGGCCTCACCGAGCTTGCGCCACCGCAGGATGATCGCCTCCGTCTTGTAGAGGCGCGCCCTGGGTGGCATCAGGCGCCGTCCATCTCCTGGCGCCCCTCGAGTGCCCGCGTAAGCGTCACGTCGTCGGCGTACTCCAGGTCACCACCAGCCGGCAGTCCACGGGCGAGGCGCGTGACGCGCAAGCCGAGCGGGCCGATGAGCCGACTGAGGTACATCGAGGTGGCCTCGCCCTCGAGGTTCGGGTTCGTGGCGAGGATGATCTCCTTCGTTTCGCCGTCGCGCAGCCGGTCGAGGAGCTCGCGCACTTTGAGGTCGTCCGGGCCGATGCCGTCCATCGGCGAGATGGCGCCGTGGAGGACGTGATAGAGGCCGTGGTACGAGCCGGTGCGCTCGAGCGCGAGGATGTCGAGCGGTTCTTCGACGACGCACATGATCGAGCGATCACGCGCGGAGTCGGTGCAGATGCGACAGGGGTCGACTTCCGTGACGTTCTGGCAGACCGAGCAGAGCGTGACCTTGTCCTTGACCTCGACGATCGCCTCGGCGAGCGAATGGGCGTCCGCCGCGGGCATGCGCAGCAGGTAGTAAGCCAGGCGCTGGGCGCTCTTGGGACCGATGCCGGGAAGCCGGTAGAACTCCTCGATCAGGCGGGCCAGAGGCGCGGCGGTGGATGTGCTGCGCTCGTTCACGTCAGGTTGTACCGGCGATCAGCCGAGGTCCATGCCGGGGATCTTGAGGCCACCGGCGAGGCCTGCCAGCTGCTGCATCTGGCCGCTTCGAACTTGCTCGAGGCCGTCGTTCATGGCGGCCATGATCAGGTCCTGGAGCATCTCCACGTCGTCGGGATCCACAGCGTCCGGCTGGATCGTGATCGTCTTGAGCGCCGGATGAGCGGTGAGGAGGACGTGGACGGCGCCACCGCCGGACGTTGCCTCGAACTCCATGTCGTCGAGCTTGGCCTGGGCCTCGGCGAGCTTGGACTGCATCTGCTGGATCTGCTTCATCAGGTCGCCGCCGCCGCCGCCACCGGCGGGCATCTTGGCTCGCTTAGCCATCTGGGCCTCCTTCTCCTTCTTTGCTTGACGATACGGTGCGCGCCCCCAACTCTTGAGCAGCCTTCACGAGGTGACCACCCTTCGGCTCGGGCGGCTCGGGGCCGCGGTCGCGCGGTGCGTGTTCGTACTTTACCTCGACCTTCCGGCCGAGCGCGTTCGAGAAGAGTTCGTCGAGCGGCTCCTGGTAGGCGCCGGTTTCGACGCGCTCGAGGTGGAACGTGTGATAGAAGCCGAGGACGACGGTGTCGCCCTCCGCCGAGAGCACTTCGCAGGAGCCGTTGAGAAGCGCCGAGAGCTGGCGGTCGCCCTCCCGGCTGGCCTTCCGGACGCTGGCCAGAAGATCGTCCGTGGGTGCGGCCTTTGCGGGTTCCGCTACCGGCTTCTCTTCGGGCTTCGGGGTGGGTGCGGGCGCGGGCGTGGGCGCGGCCTCTGCTTTCGGCTCCGGCGCCCTTTGGGACTTCGCCTCGGGCTTCGGCGGCGGCGTCTTTCGCTCTGCTGTCGGGCGCTCCTTGGTTTCCGGGGTGGGTTTCGCCGGCTTCTCGGCGTCGGCGGTGAGGTCGAGGAGCGCGAGTTCGAGTGGGAGCGAACCGCCGGTGGCGGAGGGGTCGTCGCGGAAGTCGGCGCGGGCGAAGGCCTGAAGGCCGCGGATGATGGCGTCTTTCGGCAGGTCAGCTGCTTCGGCGCGCACCTCGGCGGCCAGATCGGCAGGCAGATCGAGCGATTCGGCGGCGCCGGCTTTGGCGAGGAGCAGGCCGCGCAGGTACTTGACGACCTGCCGCGCGAACTGCCGCATGTCCAGGCCGTCGTCGCGCACCTGGGCGATAAGGCGCAGTCCGGCGGCGAGGTCGCCATCCAGAGCCGCGCGGGCGAGCTGTCCGCTGCGAGCGTCGACGCTCAGGCCGAGCGCTTCCTGCACCTGGTCCGCGGTCGGCGTCTTTCCGTAGTAGGTGACGGTCTGTTCGAGGGCGTTGACGGCGTCGCGCAAACTGCCGGTGGCGGAGCGGCCGATCTCCTCTAGCGACGGGCGGTCGATCTCGAAGCCCTCGCGCTCGCAGATGTAGGCGAGACGATCGACCATCGCCTGAAGCGGGATGCGCTTGAGGTCAAAGCGCTGGCAGCGGGAGGCGATCGTGCCCGCCACCTTGTGCGCCTCGGTGGTGGCGAGGACGAAGATGACGTGAGGTGGCGGCTCCTCGAGCGTCTTGAGGAGCGCGTTCTGGGCGGCGCCGGTGAGCATGTGCACCTCGTCGAGGAGGTAGACCTTGCGACCGCCGGCCATCGGCGTGAGGATGACGTTCTCGCGCAGCTGGCGGATGTCGTCGACGCTGTTGTGGCTGGCGGCGTCCTGTTCGACGAAGTCCATCGCCCGGCCCTCGAGGAAGGCGCGGCAGGAGTCGCACTTGTTGCAGGGTTCACCGTCCTCGGGCGCGGCGCAGTTCGCTGCCTTGGCGAGCAACCGCCCGAGCGTCGTCTTGCCGGTGCCGCGCGGCCCGCAGAAGAGATAGGCGTGGGCGAGGCGGCCGGAAGCGACGGCGTTGCGCAGCGTGCGCGTGATCGCGTCGTGGCCGTGCACCTCGGCAAACGACTGCGGCCGCCACTTGCGGTAGAGGACTTCGCCGGAGTGCGGGGACGCCGGTTCGGCCGGGGCGGTGAGTGGAAGTTCGGTCACGGGGCCATTATAGAGCGGTTGGCGGACAGTGGTTAGTGGTTAGTGCGCCTCGACGCCCGCCTTCGCCAGCACGGCGCGCTCGCGTTGGCGCATTTCGCGCTCTTCGTCCGGCGCGGCGTGGTCGTAGCCGAGGAGGTGGAGGACGCCGTGCGCCAGCAGGTGCGCCATCTCGGCGTCGAGGTCGTGACCGGCTTCCGACGCTTGCCGCTCGGCCGTTTCGAGCGAGATGACGACGTCGCCGAGGTGGCGGAGCTCACCGGGCGCCGAGACGAACTCCTCGCCCTCCTCTTGCGAGAACGCGAGGACGTCGGTTGGCTTGTCCTCAGCGGCGTAGCGGCGGTTGAGGGCGTGGATCTCGGCGTCGGTCGTCACTACGACGCTGAGCTGGCAGTCGCCGACTTTTTCGTGCTCAAGCGTGATACGGGCGATGCCTGTGAGCCAGTCCGCCTGAACGCGGCGGGCGAAGTCGGGCTCGATGGAGACGAGGATGTCGTGGGTGGCCACGGGGCCAGTCTAGCTGAAGACGCGCGCTGCGGACTCGGAGGCCTCGATGAGAGGAGTCGGGTAGATGCCGATCGCGAAGAGGCCGACGACGGCGGCAGCGAGGGCCGCTCCCAGATAAGGGCTGGGTGTGAACGCTTCGTCGGTCTCCGGGTCGCGGGCGAACATGTTGAGCACAACGCGCAGGTAGTAGTAAGCCGAGATGACGCTGTTGAGCACGCCGATGATCGCGAGCCAGACGAGGTCCGCCTGTACCGCGGCGTTGAAGACGTAGATCTTGGCGATGAAGCCTGCCGTCGGCGGAAAGCCAGTGAGCGAGAACAGGCAGGCGGCGAGGGCGAACGCCAGCAGTGGCGAGCGCTTGGCGACGCCGGCGTAGTCGGCGATCTGGTCGGAGCCGATCTTGTGCGAGATGGCGATGATGGCGATGAAGGCGCCGATGTTGGTGAAGGCGTATGCGCCGAGGAAGAAGACGACGGAGCTGGTGCCGAGTAACAGCTGTGGGTCTTCGGCAGCGACGGCGGCGAGGCCGATGAGGATCGTACCGGCCTGGGCGATCGAGCTGTAGCCGAGCATGCGCTTGATGTTTCCCTGGACGAGCGCCAGGACGTTGCCGAGGGTCATCGAGACGGCGGCGATGGCGGCGAAGAGGTAGGCCCAGTCGGTGGTGATGAGGCCTTCGCCCAGAGCGGCGAGGAAGATGCGCATGACGACGGCAAACCCGGCGGCCTTACTGGCGACCGAGAGGAAGGCGGTGATCGGTGTCGGCGCACCCTCGTAGACGTCGGGCACCCACATCTGGAAGGGCACGACGGCCATCTTGAAGCCGAGGCCCGCGGTCAGGAAGACGGCGGCGAGTACTAGCGCCGAGCGGTTCTCGTCCGTGTTCGCGACGTAGCTGGCGATGCCGTCGAGGCTGGTTTCGCCGGAGAGGCCGAAGAGGTAGGCCATGCCATAGAGCGTGATGGCGGTGCTGATGGCGCTGAGGAGCAGGAACTTGAGCGTCGCCTCGCTGCCGGACTCATTCTTGCTGATGCCGACGAGGGCGAAGAGCGCGATCGCCTGCAGCTCCAAGGCGATGAAGATCATGATCAGGTCGGTGCCGGCAGCCATCAGGCTCATGCCGGCGGCCGCGATGAGAATCAGCGCCAGGTACTCGCCCTGGAAGCGGTGGCGGGCGAGATAGTCGACCGAGCCGAGGACGATGGCGCCGGCGACGGCGGCGAAGAGGAAGTTGAAGAAGAGCGTGAAGTCGTCCACGGAGATCATGCCGTCGAACGCCTCGCCACGTTCGTCAGTGAGGACGAGCGCCAGCGACCAGCCGAGCGAGCCAGCGGCGGCGAGCAGCGCGAGGCCCGACAGTAGAGGCAGACGCCCCTGGTAGGCCTGGCGGCTGACGATGGGCAAGAGGAGGTCGACGATGATGATCAGGCCGGCGCCGATAAGGAGCGCGAGCTGCGGCCCGAGGAGGTTCAGGTCGTCCATCAGGCCAGCCTCTCGGCGATCGGCGCCACACCGTCACGCAGGAGGTCCATGATCCAGGCGGGGTAGACGCCGATGGCGACGATGGCGATGGTAAGAGCGATGATCGGGCCGCGCTCCCACCAGGCGGTGGCGTCGGTCAGCTCGGCCCATTTCGGATCGGGCGGGCCCCAGAAGACGCGCTGGATCATCCAGAGGATGTATCCCGCAGCGAAGGCGACGCCGAGGACGCCGATGATCGTGAACGCCTCGTGCCGTTCGAAGGTGCCGAGGAAGACCGTGATCTCGGCAGTGAAGCCGGCCAGCGCGGGCAGACCGAGCGAGGCGAGCCCGGCGACAAGCATCATCGCCGTGATGAACGGCATGCGCGTGGCGAGGCCACTGAGGTCGCCGATCTCGCGCGTGTGGGCGCGGTCGTAGACCATGCCGACGAGAGCGAAGAGCATGCCGGTGATCAGGCCGTGCGTGACCATCTGCGTTGCCGCGCCCGTGAGCCCCACGAGGCCGATGGAAGAGACGCCAAGTAGCACGTAGCCCATATGGCTAACCGATGAGTAGGCGATGAGACGTTTGAGGTCGGTCTGGACCAGCGTCATCATCGCGCCGTAGATGATGCTGACGGCGGCGATGACGGCGAAGATCACGTTGGCGTCGGCGGCCTGCTCCGGCATGATGCTGAGCGACATGCGCAGGATGCCGTAGCCGCCCATCTTCAGGAGCACGCCGGCGAGCATGACGCTGACAGCCGTGGGGGCGTCCGTATGGGCGTCGGGCAGCCACGTATGGAAGGGGACGATCGGCATCTTGACGAGGAAGGCGATGCTGAGCAGCGTAAAGATCGACCAGGCGGGAATGATCGCGTCGTCAAACGAGCCGACTTCGGCCAGCTCACGGATGTCGAAGGTGCCGGCGGTGAAGCCGAGCGTGAGGATGCCGACGATCATGAAGGCCGAGCCGAAGAACGTGTAGAGGACGTACTTCCAGGCGGAGTAGATGCGGTTACCGCTGCCCCAGATCGAGATCAGGAAGTACATCGGGATCAGCTCGAGCTCCCAGAAGAGGAAGAAGAGAACGAGGTCGAGCGAGCTGAAGACGCCGAGGAGGCTGGTCTCGAGGACGAGGAGCCAGACGAAGTACTCCTTCGGGCGTAGCTCGATGCGCCAGGAGATCAGTATGGAGACAAGGCCGAGGAAGGCCGTGAGCAGGACCAGCGGCAGCGAGAGACCGTCCAGGCCGACCGTGTAGTTGAGGTTGAAGTCCGAGATGCCGGAATCGAGCCAGGTGGTGCTGTCGATGAACTGGTAACCGCTGGCGCCGCGGTCGTAGTCGATGAACATATAGGCGACAGCGGCCAGCACGATCGCCGTCGTGACGGCGGCGATGACCTTCGCGGAGCGCTCCTGGTCCTTCGGCAGCGCGGCGATGAGAAGCGCGCCGACGAGCGGGAAGAAGATGGCGAACGTCAGCATGGCGCCTGTCCTTCAGATCCGTAGGGCCTCACGGGTTCACCACCAGGATGCCGATGACGGCGGCGATGGTACCGAGGAACATGACGCCGCCGTAGAGCTGCACCTGCCCCGTCTGCGCGAGCTTGAGCTGCTCCGCGCTCCAGCCGGTGGCGGAGGCGAGTCCGTTGACAGCGCCGTCGATCACATACTCGTCCCAGAGGGCGAGCCCCCAGCGTGCGCTTCCCAGCACCAGCTCCTTGACGAAGACCGTCTCGTAGAGGTAGTCGAGGTAGTAGCGGTTATCGAGCAGCTGCGGCAGCGGCTGGAGGAACGAACGAATGCGGGCGGGGTCGAGCATCTTCGCCTGGTAGATGGCCCAGGCCGTCCCGAGGCCGGCGAGGCCGATGGCGACGGAGGTGGCGGCGATCCACAGCTTGAAGTCCGTGTGTGTGAGGAGTTCTTCTGTTTCGTGCGGGAGCCAGCCTTCGATGATGTCCCCCAGCCAGTGGAAGCCTGGAACGTTGAGGAAACCGGCACCGAAAGCGAGGACGGCGAGGACGAGTAGGGGCAACGTCATCAGCGCGGGTGATTCGTGCGGCGCGCGGTGGTGTGCACCGGCGTGGGCGTCGCCCGCGTGCTCTTCGTCCTCGGCCTGGACGCCGCCGCGGTATTCGCCCCAGAACGTCATGATGATCATGCGGCCGACGTAGAGGGCCGTGAGGTAGACGCCGGCCATCCCCACGACGAAGACCCAGGGCCGGTCCGCCCAGGCGTCGGCGAGGATTTCGTCTTTGGACCAGAAGCCGGAGAAGGGGAAGATGCCGACGAGAGCCACGGAGGCGACGATCATCGTCCCGTAGGTGATCGGCATGTACTTGCGCAGACCACCCATGAGGCGCATGTCGAACGTGCCCGTGGCGTGGTTGACGGAGCCGGCGCCGAGGAAGAGCAGCGCCTTGAAGAAAGCGTGCGTGAACAAGTGGAAGATGGCGGCGACCATACCGCCGACGCCGAGACCCATCATCATGTAGCCGAGCTGGCTGATCGTTGAGTAGGCCATGACGCGCTTGATGTCGGTGGCGACGATCCCCAGCAGCGCCGCCCCGATCGTCGTGATCGAGCCGATGATGGCGATCGTCAGGAGCGCATCCTCGGAGACGGCGAAGACAGGGTAGAAACGGGCGACGAGATAGACGCCGGCGGCGACCATCGTGGCGGCGTGGATGAGCGCGGAGACGGGCGTCGGGCCTTCCATGGCATCGGGGAGCCAGGTGTGCAGCGGGAACTGCGCTGACTTGCCGGCCGCGCCGGCGAAGAGGCCGAGGGCGAAGAGCGTGAGGGCCGTCGAGCCGATAGCGCCGGCGATCGCCGCCTCGTAGATCTCGTCGATATCAAGCGAGCCAGTCTGCGTGAAGATGATGAGTAGCGCGATCATGAAGCCGAGATCACCGATGCGGGTGACCATGAACGCCTTCAAGGCGGCCCGGCGTGCGGAGTCTTTCTGGAACCAGAAGCCGATCAGCAGGTACGAGCAGAGGCCGACGAGCTCCCAGAAGACGAACAGCTGGAGCACGCTGGAAGCGAGCACGAGGCCCAGCATCGAGGCCGTGAAGAGGGACATGAAGGCGAAGTAGCGGTTGTAGCCCTCGTCTTCGCGCATGTATTCCTGCGAGTAGATCTGAACGAGGAGTGAGACGCCGGTGACGACGACGAGCATGACGGCCGCGAGGCCGTCCAGGGTGATGCCGATGTTGACCTGGAGGTCGCCGACGGTGAGCCATTCGTGCGAGTCGAAGCCGATCCGAGCGCCGTCAGTGTCGGCGACGGAGTCGAGGGCCCAGAGCGAGAGCAGGAACGAGCCGAGAATGGCGAGGATCGTCAGGTAACCGCTGTAGCGCGGACTCCAGGCGCCGCTACGGGTGAGGCCGAGGAAAGAGACGAGCGTGATGATCGCGAAGGAGGCGAGGGGCAGGAACATGATCGCCCATACGGCGCCTTCCTTGATCGGATCTAGCACTGGCGGCTCCGAGGCATCAGCTCTTCCTCAGGATCTCTTCGGCCACGTGAAGTTTGCCCGAGGGAACGTAGATATCGTGGATCTCGAACGCCGAGCCCTCGCGGAGGCCGGAGCGCGGAACTACCTGCACGGAGACGGCGCACTGGTTGAGGAGCTCTTTCCAGATCTCCGCCGAGTACGCGTTCTTGGTCTCCATAAACTTGGTCCACATAGCTAGTCCGCCCCGCCTCTTACCATTTCAGAAGATCGATCTGGTCGACGTTGATCGTGTCGCGAAGGCGGTACAAGAGGACCGCCAGGGCGAGGGCGACTGCCGCCTCCGCCGCTGCGACCGTAATGACGAAGATGACGAAGATGTGCCCGTTCAGCGGCTCCGCCGATTCGACGAAGCGCGAGAACGAGATGAATGTGAGGTTGACGCCGTTGAACATCAGCTCGATGCCGATGAGCACGCCGACGAAGTTGCGTTTCGCCAGCGACATGTAGAGACCGATGCCGAAGAGAATCGCACCGATAACGAGGAAGTGTTCGAGGTCGACCGAGTCCACTACTCCGGCCCCTCCTCGGCGCCTTCGGGGCGCACGAGCAGGATCGCACCGATGATAGCGGAGAGTAGAAGGACGGAGGCGATTTCAAAAGGCAGCGCGTATTTGTCGAGGAGCAGATCGCCGATCGCCGTCGCCGTCTCCTCGAAGCCATCGCGCTCGCTGATCGCCCAGCTGGTATCGAAGGCGACGAAGATCATGGTCCCGGCGACCAGGACCGCCAGGGCCAGCGCCGGCAGGAGCATGAAGCCCTCCTGGTTGAGGCGGCCGGCGCGCGGGGTGAGAACGATGGCAAAGATGAGGAGGATGGCGATGGCACCGATGTAGATGAGAATCTGGACGACGGCGATGAAGTCGGCTGACAACGTTATGTAGAGTCCGGCGACGCCCGCGAACGAGACGATGAGCAGAACGACCGAGTGTATTAGATTGCGCACGGCGGCGACGCTAAGCGCCGCACCGACGGTTAGAGCGGCCAGGATCCAGAAGGCGACGACGGTGCCGGTATCTTCCATCAGGAAACCTCGGCGCCGGTGTAGTAGATCTTGCCGATTTCGCGGGTCAGAGTGGCGCGGTAGCCGCGTTGGAGACCGCTGCCGTGACCGAGGACGCGAGCCCAGCCGATGACGAGGATCACAGCGAGCGTCGCGTTTACAGCGCCGATGGCCGGAAGCGCGACGTTGCGTGAGGCGCCGGTCTCCTCCCAGACGACGACCTCAACGGCGATGACGAGGGCGTTGACGAGCATGAGCGGCAGCATGAACTTCCAGGCGAAGGCCATTAGCTGGTCGATGCGCAGGCGCGGCAGCGTCCCGCGCGACCAGATATAGAGGAAGAATACGGCGTAGAGCTTGCCCAGGAAGATGATCCAGCCGGGGATCCACTCTTCGAGCCCCCACAGCGTCCAGCCGCCGAGGAAAAGCGTCGTCACAGTGGCCGCGATCGCGAACCCGGCCATGTACTCCGCCTGGTAGAAGAAGCCAAACTTTATGCCACCGTACTCCGTGTGGTAGCCGGCGGCGAGTTCGGATTCGGCCTCGCTGAGATCCATCGGGGAGCGGTTGATTTCTACAGCGCCGGCGATAACGTAGGCGACAACGGGCAGCGGCAGGATAAAGATGAGCCACGTGTTGTACTCGTCTTGCCAGCTAACGAACGCCTGCAGGTTCATGCTGCCGATGAAGAGAACCGCGGCGAGCAGCGCCAGCACCTGGATGAGTTCGTAGCTAATGAGCATAGCGATCGCGCGCATGGCAGCGAGAAGAGCGTACTTGTTGTTGGAGGACCAGCCGGCGATGAAGACGGCGGGCGTCATGATGCCGGCGACGGCGATCAGGAAGAGGACGCCGACGTTGAGGTCGGCGAGCACCATCGATTCGCCGAAGGGAACGACGGCGAAGACGACGATCGTCGGGATGAAGACGATGATGGGAGCGAGCCAGAAGAGAATGCGGTCGGCGTCGCGGGTCGTGATCGCTTCCTTCAGCAGGAGCTTGATGGCGTCGGCGATCGGCTGAAGGAGTCCGGCGGGGCCGACGCGGTTGGGTCCCTTGCGGTTCTGCATCAGCGCGACGAGGCGTCGCTCGATCCAGATGAAGGCGATGACGCTGACGACGAGCCAAATCAGTATGGCAAGAGCGGCGATGAGGCTCCAGAGCACGTAGTCCACGGCGTCCGGAGCGCCGAGGGCGTCGATCAGCTCACGGATCGGGTTGGCGAGGTCGCGCAGGTCGTACCACTCACCGCTGAGGATGATCGCCATCTAGCGGTCCACCTCGCCAACGACGATGTCGACGCTGCCGAGGATGACGATGGCGTCGGCCACGGTGGAGCCGATTGCCATCAGCTTAAGGGGGGTGAGGTTGATGAACGAGGGCGAGCGGATGTGGAAACGAAACGGCGAAGGGCCGCCATCGCTGACGATGTAGTAGCCGAGTTCGCCACGCGGCGACTCGATGCGGCCGTAAGCCTCACCGACCGGCGGCCGAAAGGCGAGCGGCGCGATCGGCTGGGTGCCTGGCTGGACTGTCGAGGTGCCGAGACGCTGGTGGACCGGGCCTGACGGCATCATGTCCAGCGCCTGCTCGAGCATGTAGAGACTCTGGCGCAGCTCAGCCAGCCGGATGACGAAGCGGTCGTAGCAGTCGCCGTTAGTGCCGACGGCGATCTCGAAGTCGAGCTTGTCGTAAGCGGCGTAGGGATCGGCCTTGCGGATGTCCCAGGCGACACCGCTGCCCCGCAGCATCGGCCCGCTGACGGAGTAGGCGATCGCCTGTTCTGGGGTGAGCACCCCGACGCCGCGCGAGCGAGCGATGATGATCTCGTTGCTGAGGAGAAGGTCCTCGTACTCGGCGAAGCGCTTCGGCAACTCCTTCAGCAGTTTGTGTGCCTGCGGCATCCATTCGTCGGGAATATCCCTGGAAACGCCGCCAATGCGCATGTAGTTCAAGGTCAGGCGCGCGCCACAGGCCATCTCGAAGAGGTCGAGGATTTTCTCGCGATCCCGGAACATGTGCATGACGGGCGTCTGCCAGGCGCCGCAGTCGTTGGCGAAGATGCCGATAGCCATGCTGTGGCTGGCGATGCGCTGGAGTTCGGCCATGATCGTGCGCAGGAATTGGGCGCGCTCCGGCACCTCGATGTTCATCAGCTTTTCGACCGCGATGACGTAGGCGAGGTTGCCGGTCATGGCGGCCAGGTAGTCTGTCCGGTCGGTGAAGGGGATGTTCTGTGTGTAGGTGCGTTCCTCGGCGAGCTTCTCCATCGAGCGATGGAGGTAGCCCATTATCATGTCGGCATCGATGATCTTCTCGCCATCGAGGGTGAGGCGCAGGCGAAAGACGCCGTGAGTGCTGGGGTGCTGTGGGCCGACGTTGACGACGAAGGGCTCGGACTTGATCGTCATTTCGTGCCTCGTCCGGAGAGGTCGTCGCCCGGCTCGCCGGGGAATCGCTCAAGGCCGGGCCTCTTGCCACCGGGAAGGTTGAGGTAGTCCTTGCGGAGCGGAAAGCCGGCGAAGCCGTCCCAGAGGAAGATGCGCCGCAGGTCGGGATTGCCCTCGAAGCGGATCCCGAATAGATCGTACGCCTCGCGCTCCTGCAGCTGCGCACCGAGCCAGACCGGAACGGCGGACGGGACGGATGGATTCTCGCGGTCGTCGCTACGGACCTTGATCGTCGCCGCGCGATTGTGCTTGAACGACTCGAGATGATAGACGACCTCGAACCACTGGATGCGATCGACGCCGGTGAGCGAGCTAAGAAACTGGTACGCGTGATCGGGGTCGTCGCGGAGCCAGGTCAGCACTTCGATCAGGTTGTCGGACTTGACGACCGCGAACTCCGGCTGGCCGTCCTCGACGGCGTCCGGGAACTGCCCGTCGATCGAGTGGGCGAGCTGGATGCCGGTGACGTAGGTGGTCAACGCCCTAGGTCCATTCCAGGGCGTTCTTACGCCAGGCGTAGAGGAGGCCGATGAAGAGGATGCCAACGAACGTCAGCATCTCGATCAGGCCGACGACCACGAGGCGTTCGCCTGAAACGGCATAGGGGTAGAGGAAAACGGCCTCGACGTCAAAGATGACGAAGAGGAGCGCGAAGTAGTAGTAGCGAAAGTTGAACTGCACCCACGTGGGCCCTTCGGTCTCGACGCCGCACTCGTAGGTGTCCTCTTTGATGCGATCCGGGTAGTCGGGCCGCATCCGGATGCGGCCAAGAAGCCATGAGCTACCGATACCGCCAATGGGGAACATAATGGCGATCAGGAGAAGAAATCCGACTTGTCCCCAGTCAGGAAGCATAGGAAGAAAATCCGTTTGTGAATTTTGTCGCTAATCGAGCGGGAGTATAGCACGGGGCCCACATACGGACAAGCAGAATTACCCCCCTTGACCGCGCCCTCTATCTTCACGTAAAGGTTAGGGCAGATGTCCGACCAGAAGTACCCTAAACCGCTGCCCACTCCCAGCCCTGAGACGCAGCGCTTTTGGGATGGCACGAAGAAGCACGAGCTGTGGATACCCTACTGCCGCTCGTGCCAGAAGTCGTACTGGTATCCGCGGGACTTCTGCCCGCACTGCGGCAGCCGCGACGTCGAATGGCGACGATCCGGCGGCAAGGGGCGCGTGTACACGTTCGCGATCCAGTACCGCGCCTTCCACCCCGGCTGGACCAGCGAGGTGCCGTACGTGACGGCGCTGATCGACCTCGATGACGGCGTGCGCATCTTCTCGAATCTTGTCGAGGTGGAGGCTGACCCGAAGGCGCTGCGCTGCGAGATGCCAGTCGAGGTGGTGTTCGAGGACGTCACGGAGGAGATCACGCTGGCGAAGTTCAGGCCGGTGTCCGAGTGACGACCGACAAGGAGAAGGCCGGCTGGCTGAAGCGAATCGCGATCGTCGGCGCGGACGAGTCTGACGAGATCGGCATGGTGCCGCACAAGGGAGTGCTGCAGCAGCACTCCGAGGCGGCGCTGAACGCGCTTGACGACGCCGGGCTCTCGCTAGCGGACGTCGACGGGCTGTTCACGGCCGGCGCGAGCACGCTGCAGGTGGCGGAGTACCTCGGTATCCAGCCCACGTACACGGACGGCACGTCTGTCGGCGGGTCATCGTTCGTCATCCACGTTGAGCACGCCGCGGCGGCGATCGCGGCCGGGCTGATCGACGTGGCCCTGATCACTCACGGCGAGACCGGCTACTCCAACCGCTTCCGCAAGGTATCGCGGGCGCCGATGGACCCGTGGTTTCCCGCCGCCCAGTTCGAGATGCCCTACCACATCGGCGGCCCACCGAGCACGTACGCTCTGGCCTGCATGCGCCATATGCACCAGTATGGGACGACGCACGAACAGCTGGCCGAGATTGCGGTGGCCACGCGCAAGTGGGCAATGCTGAACCCGAAGGCGCTGATGCGGGACCCGCTGACGATCGACGACGTGCTGTCGTCGCGCTGGATCACGTATCCGTTCCACTTGCTGGACTGTTGCCTGGTGACCGACGCGGGCGGCGCCATCGTCCTGACCAGCGCGGAGAGAGCGAAGGATTGCAAGAAGCAGCCGGTCTGGGTGCTGGGCTCTGGCGAGGCGCAGACGCACTGGACGCTGGCCAACATGCCCGACCTGACGACGACGCCGGCGGCGATCTCCGGCCCGCGGGCGTTCGAGATGGCCGGCGTGCGGCACGATGAGATCGACGTGGTCGAAGTCTACGACTCGTTCACCTACACGGCGCTGGTGACGCTGGAGGCGCTGGGCTTCTGCAAGCCGGGTGAGGGTGGCCCGTTCGTCTCTGGCCAGCGGACAGCGCCCGGTGGTGACTTTCCGCTGAACACTAACGGCGGCGGGCTGTCATACACGCATCCGGGGATGTACGGGATGTTCCTCCTGATCGAGGCGACGCGGCAGCTGCGCGGCGAGTGCGGCGAGCGCCAGGTGGCGGACGCGAAGCTGGCCTGCGTGAACGGCACCGGCGGGGCGCTGTCGTCGACGGGAACGCTGATCCTCGGCGCGGACTGACCGCGTGCTCATCGACCTGCACACGCACACGCAGCCGCTATCACACGACAGCGATCTGACACCGGACGCCCTGATCGAGGCGGCGAAGAAGGCGGGGCTGGACGGCGTCTGCCTGACGGAGCACGACTTCTTCTGGGAGCGCGATAAGGTGGAGGAGTTGGGGAGGCGCCACGACTTTCTCGTGATCCCGGGCATCGAGGTCAACACCGAGAGCGGGCACGTCGTCGTGTTCGGGCTCGAAGAGTTCGTCTACGGAATGCACCGGCTGGGCGAGTTGGTGGGGATGGTGGAGGCGGCCGGCGGCGCCATGATCGCCGCGCACCCGTACCGACGTCAGCTGCCGTTCGAGCTGACGCAGGAGGGCGACTGGAGCGAGGCGCTGGAGCGGGCGAGCGAGAACGAGGCTTACAGCCACGTGCAGGCGATCGAGACGCTGAACGGCCGCGGGACAGAGCGGCAGAACGCCTTTTCGGCGGCGGTGTGCGAGCGCCGCGGGCTGGCGCAGGCGGCGGGAAGCGACGCCCACTCGGCCGTCGACGTTGGCACGTGCGCGACGGAGTTCGACGGGCGCATCAGCGGCCTCACTGACTTGATTGCCGAGCTGAAGTCGGGCCGCTTTCGGCCCCAGTCATTGCGCGGCGCTTGACCGTGTTGGCACGCGCGTCACACAATCAGCGTCGCATGGACTGGTTGCAGGAACACCTGGCGATTCCAAAGCATCTCTCGTCGCGGTTGTGGCTGATCACGCTGCCGTCGGCGGTGGTGTCGTTCGAGAAGCGCTCGGACATGCCACAGCTGCCTAAAGCGTGCCGCGTGCTGGGCGTGGTGCTGGCCGGTGCCGGCGCAGCGTTGGGCTTCATGGCGCTGCGCCAACCGGACACGACCCTGGCCTACGATGGGCCGCTGGCGCCCGTGGCGAGGAAGCCGGCGACCGCGGCGGGACTACTGGGCCTCGGCGGCGTCGCGCTCGTCACGCGCTCGACGTTCCTGTTGCTCTATGCTCTGGCGCTGGCCTATGCCGCGGGCACAGAGCGAATGTCGCTGGAGGAACCGTCCAGCGGCACACTCCTGGGCGGCGACTAGCCGTCCTGCTGACGCGACGGCCGCGCGTTGACACCCTCCCGAGCCCGCGCTATATTCTGACGCGCACGTCAGGGTTCGGCCCTGGTGCAGGAGGTGCCCCATGACCCAACAACAGGCGTCCGTGATCACGGACGAGATGCGAGAGCGCATCGGCGTCGAGTCTGAGCCGACAGCACACGAAGTCGATAACACCGGCTGCCGCCAGTTCGCGCGCGCGGTCGGCTACACAGACGCGATCTACTTCGATGAAGCGACCGCGAAGGCGAAGGGTCATCGCGCCATAGTTGCGCCGTACGGCTTCCTCGGCCACCCGGTCGTGGTGCCGGGGCAGGCGGCGGGCGTGCCGGAGGCGTTCCGCCTCAACATCCCTTACAAGCGCGTCCTCAACGGCGGCACGGACATCCAGTACATGGCAGAGGTCTGCGCCGGCGACAAGCTCTCGGCGACGACGAAGCTGACGGACCTGACGGAACGAGAGGGCAAGATAGGCCCGATGCTGATCGTGAATACGGAGACGGCCTTCCGCAACGAGAAGGGCGAAACGGTGGCGATTCAGCGGGGCACGGCGATCCGCTACTAGGAGGCGACATGGCACAGGTTTACTTCGAAGACGTAAGTGAGGGGCAGGAGATCCCGAAGCTGGCGCAGAACTGCGACTCACAGCGCCTCGTCTTCTGGGCAGCCGGCTCGGGCGACTACTACCAGATCCACTACGACAAGGACTTCGCCCAGAACACCGGACTGCCCGACCGCATCACGCACGGCGCGTTGAAGCATGCGCTGTTGGGCCGGCTGCTCGACGAGTGGTCCGGAGACGGCGGCCGGGTGCTGCGCGTGGCCTGCTCCTACCGGGGCATGGACATGATCGACAAGGACGTACTCTGCCGCGGCGTGATCACCGGCAAGCGGCAGGAGAACGGATCGAACGTCGTCGACCTCGAGGTTTGGACCGAGGACCCGGACGGCAAGAAGACGACTCCCGGCACGGCCGTGGTCGAACTGCCGTCAAAGTAATGGGCGCCCTCGAAGACAAGGTTGCAGTGATCACCGGCGCCGGGCGCGGCATCGGCCGCAGCATCGCGCTGATGATGGCCGAGGAGGGCGCCAAGGTCGTCGTCAACGACCCGGGCGTGGGACCGGACGGCGCCGGCACGGACGACGGCCCCGCCGACCAGGTGGTCGCCGAGATTACCAAGGCGGGCGGAACTGCGGCCGCGAACCACGACACGGTGGCGACAGCCGACGGGGGCGAGGCGATCATCAAGACTGCGGTCGACAAGTTCGGGCGCATCGACATCCTCGTCAACAACGCGGGCATCCTGCGCGACCGGATGATCTTCAACATGAGCGAAGATGAGTGGGATACCGTCATCGCGGTGCACCTGAAGGGCCACTTCAACTGCACGAAGCCGGCATCTGTGCTGATGCGGCAGCAGCGCTACGGACGAATCATCAACTACTCGTCGGAGTCCGGGCTCTGGGGCAACGCCGGCCAGGCGAACTACGGCGCGGCGAAGTCGGCGATCGCCGGCTTCACGCGTGTCGTCGCGCGCGAACTGGGGCGTTACGGCGTGACCTGCAACGCGATCGCGCCGCGCGCCGCCACCAGACTGACGGCGACGGTGCCACAGAACCGGCCTGGCGCAGAGCAGCAGCGCGCGCAGGCCACGGCAGGCGCGCCGCCCCCGGGCGGGGTGGGAATGCTCGACGCCGACTGGGTGGCGCCGATGACCGTCCACCTGGCGACCGACGGCGCCTGGAACGTCAACGGCCAGATCTTCCACGTCTACGGTGGCACTGTGGCGGTCCTGCAGCACCCGACGCCGTGGCGGACGATATTTAAGCCGGGCATGTGGACGCTGGACGAACTGTCGGCGCAGGTTCCGGGCTTGCTGGCAGGAACGAAGAACCCAACACCGCCGCCAGCGGACCTGGACGTCCCCGGACGCGAAGCGACAGCGGGAGAGCCGGCGACGGCTTAGGGGTAAGCGATGGGCAAGCTGGACGGACGCAACGCAGTAGTCACCGGCGCCGGGCGTGGCATCGGCCGAGCGGTGGCGATGCTGATCGCAAAGGAAGGCGCGAACGTGGTCGTCAACGACCCGGGCGGCAACGTGGACGGCACGAGTCACGATAACGGCCCTGCCGACCAGGTGGCAGCCGAGATCAAGGACGCCGGCGGAACGGCCGTGGCGAACTACGACAGCGTGGCGACGGCCGATGGCGGCGAGGCGATGGTGCGTCAGTGCGTGGACGCGTTCGGGCGCATCGACATGCTGATCAACGTGGCGGGTATCCTGCGCGACCGCATGATCTTCAACATGAGCGAAGAAGAGTGGGACGCGGTCTACGGTGTCCATCTGAAGGGCCACTTCAACACGATCAAGCCAGCGTCGGTGCTGATGCGGCAGCAGCGCTACGGCAGGATCGTCAATTTCTCGTCGATTTCAGGGCTGCGCGGCATCTCCGGGCAGTCGAACTACGGCGCGGCGAAGGCTGGGATCGCCGGCCTGACGCGAGTCGTGGCACGCGACATGGGACGATACGGCGTGACGTGCAACGTGATCGCACCGGGCGCTCAGACGCGAATGATCGCGCAGATCCCGCAGGCATCGCGGCAGATCCGGGCGAAGGCCGGCATCCAAGAGCCGGCGCGCCCGCCGGAGCCACTGGTGCCGATGACGGCTGAGCACGTGGCGCCGATGACGGCCTGGCTGTGCACCGACGACGCCTGGAACGTCAACGGCAAGATCTTCCACGTCGGCGGCGGCAGCGTTTCGCTGGCCCATGAAGAACACCACATCCAGTCGATCGAGAAGGACGGGAAGTGGACGCTGAAAGAGCTGGCGGCGCTCGTCCCGAACCAGCTGATGGCGGGGATTCCGAATCCCGCGCCGCCGCCGCCGGATCTGGACATTCCGGGCCGGCCGGCGGTCAAGCCCGGCGCTTAGGCCGTAACGGCGGGCGCGGCCGGGGCGACCGGCTGCTCGCGCCAGAGTTCCATGACGACGAACGTGCGCGCGTCGCGCCAGGAGGTGCCGCAGGCCCGGAAGCCGGCCTTCTGGAAGGCGCGCTGGGCACGGACGTTCCAGTCAAGTGTGTGCAGGTACAGGCGAAGGATGTCGCCCCGGGCCATGAGCACGCGGGTCAAGGCGATGATCGCGTCGGTGCCGTAGCCGCCGGACCAGTAGTCCCGCTCGCCGATGCTGATGCCAAGCTCGGCCTCGCCACGGGCCTGGTCGATGTTGTAGTACATGACGTTGCCGATGTGGTGGCCGGACTGGTCCTCGATCGCGAAAGAGCGGCCGCCCATGTCCGTGAAGCGGTAGTCGAAGCTCCAGTTGCGCAGGTAGTTCTCGAACGGCACCTGCACGGGGCGTGAGGCGTCGTACTGCGCCAGCTCCGGGTCAGAGCGCCATCGGTACTCGTCGGCGGCGTCGGCCAGACGCTTGCGCCGGATGACCGTCTTCTTGCCGCGCGCGACGACGTCGTCGTGCACTCTCATCTGTGCACCGCCTCGATGATCTCGCGGGCCTTCTCCACCATGTCTGACTCGTTCTTGAAAGTGAGCGTCCTCAGGGCGCTCTCGATGGGCCGCCATTCGACCCTATCATACTCGAGATCGTGGCTGTCGGTGTCGCCGCCTGTGGCCTGGAAGAGATAGTGATGGACCCATTTGTGGTAGCGGACGCCGGTGCGCGCGAACCAGTACTCGACGACGCCGACTTTTTCCGCGATCTGCACCTCGAGGCCGGTCTCCTCGGACACTTCTCGGATCGCCGTCTCTTCCAGCGACTCGCCGTCGTGTGGAGTGCCCTTTGGCAGTCCCCAGACGCCGTCGCCGATGCGGCCGCAGATAACAATCTCGATGCCCTCATCGCCGTGCCGGAAGACTACTCCTCCGGCCGATACCGCGGTCTCCACCCGCGAGTCGCTCGGCCTGCTCGTAGCCACGTCAGTTGCCCAGCTTGAATCCGAGCGGGTCGTCATCCGCGTCTATCTCGGCGAGCGCCGCGGTCGCGGCGTCACTTGCCGCCCCCGATGGCTCATCGATGAGGTCGTCGAGCGCACGCCGGGCGGCCTCGCCACCGATATCGCCTAGTGCGGCGATGGCCGCCGCCCGCACCTCGTCATCGGGGTCGGCGGCGAGCGGAACCAGGCTGGGCACGGCCGCTTCATCAGCCAGCGAGCCGCTGGCGACGGCTGCCTCGTAGCGTAGCTCGGCCTCGTCGCTGGTGAGTTCGCGCTTGAGGAGGGGGAGCCACCGCGACCCGGCGCTGCGGCCCATGGCGTGCACGGCGCTGACCTTCAGGCGATGACTGCCGCTTTCGTAGGCCTGAGTGACGGCCTGGCGCACCCAGTCGGCGTCGTGTGGGCCGATCGATTCGATCGCGCGGGCGCGCACTTCTTCGATCTCAGTGGCGTTTTCGATGACGCGACGCAGCGCGGCGGACAGGCGCGCGAAGTGCCGCTCCCGGAGGCGACCGGTTTCGAAGAGGAGCACGAAGCGGCCGAGGGCGAGAGCGGCCTCCGCGCGGACAGAGGCGCTGTCGTCCGTCTCCGCGAGCGTGGTCAAGTCGTCGATGAGATCTGGCGACTGGTACTCCCAGAGGCCGCGCACCGCCGCCAGCCGAGTTTCGCCATCGTCGTCTTTAAGGGCGTGGCGGAATACGGCATCGAAGTTCAGCTCGACGGTGTCCTCACAGAGGTCGATAAGCTCCTGCAAGACGCGACGGCGGCGGCGGACTTCGATGTCCCGCCAGCGTGCGGCGAACTGTTCGGCCTGTTCGGGCGAGGGATCGGACAGGCGCTGTAGCTCAGCGATCTTGAGTTGTCGCGAGCTATCGGCAAGCGCTTCCAGGTATTCTTCGAAGTTCATTTCAAGCACCACGTGTCAGGAAGCCTTGGCGGAGACCGCCATGCGATCGAAGAGGAGCGGTGGCGTGAGTATCGTGCCGTTGATCCAGCGCGCTTCGGCCCCGATCGCGGAGACGCTGGCCAGCGCCTCGTGGACGTTGCCGGCGACCATCGTGTCCTTGACGCGGCCGACGATCTCGCCGTTTTCTATCTTATACCCGAGGAGGACGTTGCCGGAGAAATCGCCTCCCATGACGTTGCCCTGCCCGGCACCCATCAGGTCTTCGACGATCAACCCTTCCTTGACGCCCTTCACCATCTCCTCGAAGGTCGTCTCGCCCGGAGCGATGATCAGCGACGTCGTGGAGATGTTCGGCTGGCTCGTGAGGGAGCGCTCAGCGCTGCCGGTCGAGGCCGCCTTGGCGAGGCCCGCGGATTGAAGGTCGTACATGAAGCTGCGGACAGCTCCCTGCTCGACGAGGGGAGTACGCCTGCTGGCCACGCCCTCGTCGTCGAAGGGGCGCGAAGCGGGGCGCATTGGCAGCGTTGCGTCGTCGTGCACGGAGAGCCGGGCGTCGTAGACTTCGTCGCCCAGCTTGCCGGCCAGCGGTGACTGGCCCTGTTGAACGAGCCGGCCGGAGAAGGCGAGCGTTAGCGGCATGACGAGGGCGTCGGCGACGCCGGAGCTGGTAAAGATGACCGGCATCTCAGCGGTGCGCATCGTGGCGAGGTTGCGGGCGTGCTCGAGCTGCCAGGTGACCGTGCGCTCGATGCGGGCTGTGTCGAGGTCGGGCGACACGGAAGCGTCGACGTCGCCGACGAAGAGCATATCGGTGCCGCGGATGAGTGAGCCGTGCAGCCAGGCCATGAGCATCGACCCGCGATAGGAGACGTTCGCCCCGTTGCTGTTGACGAGCGTGACCTCGCCGACGACGCGCCGCAGCTGGGCGTCGCAGAGCAGCTCCGGCTCGACCTTGCGCACCGTGTCGATCAGCGACTGACCGGCCGCGATCATGTCGTCGACCGCGAAGGACGCGGTCGCGGGGTCGAACGTCTCGACCGCGGGCGCCTCCGCTTGCTCCGGGAAGTCGAAGTGGGCCTCGGGGCCGAACGGCGCGGTTTCCATCGCGGCGCCCACGAGGTCATCGACGTCGTCCGGGCGCGTGCTGGAGGCGAAGCCGATGCGCCCGTCGGCGATGACGCGCAGGGCGACGCCGCTGGAGTGCCGCGAGTTCAGCTCCTTGAGGCGGTTGGCCTCGAACTTGACGGGTGTCTCTTCGTTGGCGATCTGGTAGGCCTCGGCTTGCTGCGCGCCGGCCTTTCGCGCCGCGTCGAGGACTGCGTTGAGGTCTGTCATCTATCGCTCTCCCACTACGCAGTCCTGGATGCGGATGTGCGGGCTGCCGTTGGAGACCGGCAGCGGCATCTGGCCGCCCTTGCCGCAGCCGCCGCCCTGGTTGAAGTCGAGGTCGCGGGCGATGCCGTCGATGTTCTCGAGCGTGGTGAAGAGGTTGCCGGTCAGCTTGACGGGGCGCAGCAGCTCGGCGACCTTGCCGTCGCGGATCATGAACGCCTCGCCGGCGGAGAAGGTGAACATCTCCATGCTCGTGGTGCCGCCGAACCAGTTGCGGGCGTAGACGCCGAGCTTGATGTCGCCGATGAGCTCATCGAACGTGGCGTCGCCGTCCTCGATGTAGGTGTTGGTCATGCGGACGATCGGCGGAAAGCGATAGTCGATGGCGCGCGCGTTGCCGGAGGGTGGTTCGCCCATCTTGCCTGCCGTCTCACGCGAGTGCAGCCGGCCGACGAGGACGCCCTCGCGGATGAGGTCGGTCTTCTTGGCTGGCGTGCCTTCGTCGTCGTATTTGAAGCTGCCCCGCAGGCCCGGCACGGCGGCGCCGTCGACGATGTTGAGGTTTTTCCGGCCGAACTTGCGGCCGAGCACCATGATCTCCTTCATGCGATCGTTTTCGTAGACGAAGTCCGATTCCGAAAGGTGACCGAAGGCTTCGTGGCAGAAGACGCCGGCGAGGATCGGGTCGAGGACGACGGGGTAGACGCCGGGCTCGACGTACGGTGCGTTTAGCAGCTCGACGGCGCGGCTGGCGATCGTGTCCGCCGCTTCGTCGAGCGTGTCGACGTACGAGAAGTCGTTGAGTGCGCCCAGGCTCATGCTCGACTGCTGCATGTCGCCGTTGCGCCGCGCCGTCGCCGCCAGCCGCGAGATGACATCGATGCGCTCCTGTTCGATGTACGAGCCCTCGGAGCTGGCGAACGTGACGTGCTTGTGGGCGTCGCCGTAGACGATGTTCGTGCTGGTAACGCCGTCGACCGAGAGCATCCTCGCGTTGTAGCTGTCGAAGATCTCCTTCTTGCGCGCGAGCGTGATCGTGCGCGGGTCCACCGCGACATCAAGTGGCACGACATCGACGACTGGATCGACCGGCGCTAGAACGCTCGTCTCCGTGCCGACGTGGCGCGCCTGCGACACTGCTTCCTCGACGCGCGTACGGATATCCTGCGGCCGGTTGAAGCTGACGAAGCCCCAGCCGCCGTTGACGAGGGCCCGAGCGCAGCCGCCGAAGCTCTGCGTACGGCCGATCTCCTCTAGTTCTTGGCCCCGGTAAACGAGACGCGTAGCCGCGGTGTCGTCGATCCGAATCTCGACGTAGTCGGCGTTGTGGCCGCGGACCGCCTTTTCGATCTCATCTCTAGAAATCAGTTGATCAGACACTCATGCTCCTTCTAGACGTCAGGTTGAGCCGACTTTGGCCCTTGAGGGGTCGACCTCAGCATCGATTTTGGGTTCGGTGCCCCTGATGAGGCGCCGGATGTTGGGAAGATGCGTGACGACGACAAAGAACGTGGCGAAGGCGCCGAAGATGGCCTTCGTGTACGTGAAGTCTTCGCCGGCTCCAATAATAGCGAGGATGAGCAGAACTAGCGCACCACCCGGCACTATCACCATCGACATTACGCTCATGTAGCGCAGGGCGAGGACGATGAAGAGGCCCAATGCGAACATGCCAACGGCCAGCGGCATTGCAAGCGCCGCGTAGACGCCGAACGACGTCGCTACGCCGCGGCCGCCCCGGAAGCGGATGAAGACCGGGAAGTCGTGGCCCAGGACGGCGGCGATGCCTGCGGCGACCTGCAGATCGTGAGTACCGAAGATATACCAGGTGACGATGGTGGGCACGTAGCCCTTTGCCGCGTCGAGGATCATGACCACGACGAACGGACCGCGGCCCAGCACACGCAGCACGTTTGTGGCGCCGATCATGCCGCTGCCCTGGTCGCGAATGTCGATGCCGCGCATGAGGCGGACTGTCAGGTAGCCGACGGGAATCGAGCCGATCAGATAGGATGCGGTGACGACAGCAGCGAGCTCAAGGAGATTCACTCGGCGCGGCTCCTGAACTCCAGCCGGATAGCCGTGCCTTCAAAGCCCCAGCGGCGCCGGAAGTGGTTCTCCAGGTAGCGCCGGTATGAGAAATGGACGCTCTTGGCGTCGTTGCAGAAGACGACGAACGTGGGAGGGCGTATCTCGGCCTGCGTCGCGTACTTCAGCTTCAGTAGCTTGCGGCTGGTCGAGGCCGGCGGGTGCGCGGCGACGGCCTCGCGCAGGGCGGCGTTGACCTCTGACGTGGGAATACGCATAGAGCGCGCCTCATCCACCTCAACGACGAGGTCAAGGAGGCCTTTGATGTTCAGTTCGGTCTTTGCGGAGATGAAGGCGAGCGGCGCCCAGGGCGTGAAGCGAAGACGAGTGAGCACGCGGTGGGCGATGGTGTTGCGGTTCTCCTCGGTGTCTTCGGCCAGGTCCCACTTGTTGACGGCGACTACCATGCCCTTGTAGGCCTTCGCCACGTCGCCGGCTATGTGCTGGTCCTGGTGCGCCACTTTCTCGTTGCCATCGAGGACGAGGACGACGACGTCGCTGCGTTCAAGCGCCTTCTGGGCCCGCATGACGCTGTACCTCTCGATCCCCTTCTCGATGCGGCCTGGGCGGCGTAGCCCGGCGGTATCGATCAACACCATCTTGCGGTCGCCGTACTGGAATGGCGTGTCGACGGCGTCGCGGGTTGTCCCGGCCATCTCGCTGACGATGACGCGATCCTCGCCAAGGATGGAGTTGATGAGAGCGGACTTGCCGACGTTCGGCCGGCCGACGACGGCCATTCGCAGCACCTGCGTCTCGGCTTCCAGGTGCGCTTCCGGCAAGAGTTCGAGTAGCTTGTCCTGGACCTCGCGCACGCCGATATCGTGGTATGCGCTGATCGCCATCGGCTCCCCGAGGCCTAGCTCATAGAAGTCGACGGCCAGCTCCCGGCGCTCTTCGTTATCGCCCTTGTTGGCGAGAAGCAGGACCGGCCGGTCGGCGCGGCGCAGCAGCTCGGCGATTTCGGTATCGACGGGCGTGACGCCGGTCGTCGCGTCACAGATGAAGAGGATGGCATCGGCCTCAGCCATCGCCACGGCTACCTGCTGCCGGATGAGCGCAGAGTAACCCTCGGTGGCGTCGGGCTCGAGGCCGCCGGTGTCGATGATGGTATAGGGAGTCGTCTTCCACTCGGCGTCACCGTAGAGGCGGTCGCGGGTGGTACCCGGGATGTCCTCGACGATCGCCTGGCGATCGCCGACCAGGCGGTTGAACAGCGTGGACTTACCGACGTTAGGCCGTCCAACTATCGCCGCCACAGGCTTGCGTGTATCAGGCGTGGACGGTGCATCCTGCGCCTTGGCGTTCGCCACTCTACTGAGACTCCAGAACGATCTCGATCTCCCGGGGCGTCACGCCGGAGATGGTGACTCCTGCCAGTTGGGCAACGTCAACCTTGATCGAGTGCGTCCCGGCTCCCAGACCTGTGAGGTTGACGATTGCGCTGATGTCGGCCGGGCTCACCTGACTCAGGATGGGGAACGGGCCAATGAGCTTGACGGTCACCGAAGGCAGTGCGCCGACGATGCTCAGGTTAGGGCCCAGGTTGGCGGCCGTTATGGGGACCGTGAAGCTGAACTCAGAGGTCGCAGGGCCGATTGTCACGGTGACCGTGACGATCGGTACGCCGCCAGTGACCTCAACGCCGCTCGGTATATCGAGCGAGACGGAGCGAACGACGGTCTCGTCGGCACCGCTGATGCCCACGGGCTGCGTGTCGATAGAGTCGGTGCCAGTGATGAAGGGTTCCGTGCCGCGGACCGTGACGGTCGCCGGATCGACGCTGACCGCGACGACGTTGTATCCGATGGCGGGCTCCCCCGAAACGATGGCACTGACGACGACAGAGCGTGAGAACCTCTCCTGCTCGATCTCGATGGTGACGCCGATAACGGATGGCTCCAGGGTCACCCGTTGGACAAGGAAGCCGCGGTCGTTGCGTGGCGTCAAGCGCACGGCTTGATCGACGGACGTAGTACGAGCGGTGACATCGATCGTCGCCGTCACCTGGGACACACTATCAACCTCCTCCTGGGGGCCCGTTACGAGCACGGAGTCAGCGTCAAGTACGGCGGGGTTCATCGTGAAGCCGGGCGCCGGCGAGCCAGTGACATCGATCTCGACAGGCACGGTCTTACCAGTAAGTTGAGCGATATCCACAGACACCATGTCCGGTAGCGGTTCGTCGATGCGCAGGCCACCGCGACCGGTCAGCGCCCGGACGTTTACCGGAAGTTCGTAGCTTCCAACGGTCAGCCCATCGAGGTCGACGTCAGCCTCGAAGTCGCCTGCCGTCAGGCTGTCGAAGACGTCATCAGCGACGGTGATACGCAGGCGCACCGGCGCGATGCTGGACGCAATGGCGACGTCGTCCGGAACGTTGATCGGCTGAACCGGGATATCGATGGGGAGGAGGCGCGTCTGCGTCGGGTTTTCGGTGTCGGTGACGAAGATCCAGAGGCCGAAGGCGAGCACGACCGAGAGACCCGCCAGGCCGCGGTTGTCGCTCAGCGAATTGACCACCGGCCGGGCGAGGGCAACAAAGAATTGAATCGTCTCCTGGAAAATCCTCACTATACCTTGCATCGTCAGTTGTCTCGGCGGCTCAGCCTGGGCAGCCTGGGGCCCGCGGGGCGGTCCAGGTCGGAGGAGGGCAAGATCAGGCTGCGGAGGATGCCGCGCAGGCGAGGACCGTCGAGGTTGGAGATGACCCGGCCGTTCGCCGCGATGGACACGCCGCCAGTTTCCTCAGATACGACGACGATCACGGCGTCGGTTCGCTCCGAAAGGCCGAGGGCGGCGCGGTGGCGAGTGCCATGAAGGCTGTCGGTGCGTTCCGAAAGCGGCAGGGTCGCGCCGGCGGCGACGACGCGGTCCCCGCGCACGATGACGGCGCCGTCGTGAAGGGCGGCGTTCGGGTAGAAGATGGACATGAGGAGTGGCGTCGAGCAAAGCGCTTCGAGCTTCGTGCCGGTGTCGATGTAGTCCTCAAGACCTGTTTCGCGCTCGATGACGATGATGGCGCCCCGGTGCTGCTCTGCGAGCGACATCGAGGCGTCAGAGATGCCATCGACGACGCTTTCGAGGTTCGCCCGGCCGGCCGGCCAGTGCCAACGGCCCGTGCGGCCGATGCGCTCGAGGAAGCGGCGGATCTCCTGCTGGAAGATGATGGGCAGGGCGATGAGGAGTGCCGGGAAGGAGTTGTTCAGGAGCCAGCCGAGGACGGTCAGGTTGAAGGCCTCGACGAGGATAACGGCAACGATGACGATGATCAACATGCCGCGCAGCAGCGACATCGCGGTCGTGCCTTTGACGATCAAGAGTACGAGGTAGATCAGGAGGGAGAGGCTGAGGATTTCGATGACGCTCTCGACGCGGAATTCGTCGACGGCGTCGGTGACGCTGTTCCAGAGGCCCACGCTACTCGACGTCCTCCTCGGAGAGGATCAGGGAGAGCAGCGCTTTTTGGGCGTGCAGGCGGTTTTCGGCCTGGTCGAAAGCTACAGACTGCGGCCCGTCGAGGACCTCTGCGGTCACCTCTTCGCCCCTGTGCGCGGGCAGGTCGTGCATAAAGATGGCGTCCGGGCGAGCGCGCTTCATGAGCGAGGCATCGACCGTGTAGCCAGCGAAGTCCTCCCGGCGGACGCCGGCCTCAGCTTCCTGGCCCATGCTGGCCCAGACGTCCGTGTAAACGACGTCGGCGTCGGTAGCCGCTTCTTCGGCATCGCGGAGTTGGATCATGCTGCCGCCGGACTTTGCCGCGAAGGCCGAGGCGCGATCGAGTACTGAGGGCGCTACCTCGTATCCTTCCGGTGAGGCTATGCGGATGTGCATGCCGGTGAGGCCGCCGGCCAGCGCGAGGGAGTTGGCGACGTTGTTGCCGTCGCCGATGTAGGCCAGCGTGACGCCGTTGAGGTGGCCCTTCTTTTCGCGCACGGTGAGGAGGTCGGCGAGGGCCTGGCATGGGTGCTCGCCATCGGAGAGGGCGTTGATGACGGGCACGGAGCTGTGTTCGGCGAGCTGCTGGACGGTTTCTGTCGTGAAGGTGCGAGCGGCGATGCAGTCGACGTAGCGGCTGAGGACGCGGGCGACGTCGGCAGGCGTTTCGCGGTCGCCGAGGCCGACTTCGGGGGGCGAGAGGTATATGCAGTCGCCGCCGAGGTGCCTCATCGCCACTTCGAAGGAGGCGCGGGTGCGCAGGGAGGGTTTCTCGAAGACGAGGGCGAGGGTCTGGCCCTGGAGGAGCGGGCGGCGACCGGCGTCCTTCAACGCGAGCGCAGTCGCGAGGACGCGTTCGATATCGGATGCCGTGAGATCGGCTATGGAGATGACGTTGCGACCGCGCACGGAAGGCCTCCAGAAGTGGTTCCAGTATAGCATCGCTCAGGTAGGCGACGGCTGCGCTAAGATGTGGGAAATTTAGACGCCAGGAGGGAGCTTGATATGGTTCGTCCCGTTGTGTTTTTCCAGATATGGGGGAAGGACCCCGACGGGCTGCGTGAGTTCTACCGCGAGATGTTCGGGTGGAAGATCGATGAGCCGAACGCGATGGGGATATCGATGATCGAGCATGGGATCGGGGGGCCGCCGGAAGGGGTCGGCGGGTCGATCATGGCGGGGGCGGAGGCGCGGGTGCTGATCTATGTGCAGGTGCTGGACCCGGCGGAGACGCTGGCGAAGGCGGAGGCGCTGGGCGGGCGGCGGGTGATGGAGCCGTTCGATGTGCCGGGGGGGCCGACGGTGGCGCAGATGGCGGACCCGGAGGGGAATGTGATCGGGCTGGTGAAGCAGTAGGCGGTCTTTGATTGATTGCGGGCCGCGGTATGGGCGGTGCGATTGTTTTTCGTCAGGTGTGCGTTTCGAGGACGGATTTCGTGTCTGGGAGGCCGGGGATGCTTCGATTGTTTTCGTAGGCTTCGTTGGCGCGGTCGAGGGCCTGTTGTTCGTAGCGCTGGAGGAGCTGGTGGAGGAGGCGGTCGGCCTGACGGCGTTGGCGGCGCTTGCGTTCGTCCTGGGCGGCGGCGAGGCAGTGGAGGAGGCGGAGGCCTTCGGGGTCGTGGGAGATGATTTCGATGAGGCGGCGGTAGGCGGCGGACGTGCGGCCGTGCTCTCCAGCAGGCTTTCGCTGAGCACAACGAGACCGCGGAGGAGCCGATCAACGTGCGGATCGGCCTGAACGCTGGTGAGCCGATCGCTGAGGACGAAGACCTCTTTGGGACGGCGGTGAACTTGGCGGCGCGGATCGCGGCGAAGGCCGAGGGTGGCGAGATACTGGTGGCGGACGTCGTGCGGCAACTGGTGGCCGGCAAGGAGTTCCTGTTCAACGACCGGGGCGATACGGAGATGCGCGGGTTCGAAGACCCGGTGCGGGTGTACGAGGTGCGCTGGCGGGAGGAAGGGTAGTCAGGCGGGCGAGCGCTTGCCGCGGGCGGACTGAAGCGAGCGGCGCTGCTATACTCGACCGGCGATGATTAGAAACGACGGCCGCCGTCCTGCCGAGCTGCGCCCGGTGACGATCGAGACGGGGTATCTGGCGCACGCTGAGGGCTCGGCGCTGATCTCCATGGGCGGGACGACTGTGCTCTGCGCGGCGACGACTGAGAACCGGCTGCCGCGGTTCGCGATCGGCACCGGCTCCGGGTGGATCACGGCGGAGTATTCGATGCTGCCGCGAGCGACGCACGAGCGGACGTCGCGCGAGCGGAACGCGACGTCGGGCCGGACGGCGGAGATCCAGCGGCTGATCGGGCGCTCGTTGCGTTCGGTGGCGCGGATGGACCTGCTGGGGGAGCGGACGTTCACGGTGGACTGCGATGTGATCAGGGCGGACGGTGGGACGAGGACGGCGGCGATCACGGGGGCGTATGTGGCGCTGATGCAGGCGTTCCACAAGCTGATGGAGTCGGGGGCGTACAAGACGTTTCCGATTCGTTGCGGCGTGGCGGCGGTGAGTTGTGGGATGGTGGACGACACGGCGCTGCTCGACCTGGACTATAGCGAGGACTCCGGCGCCGCGGTCGACTTCAACGTGGTGATGACGGAGGCCGGCGAGATGGTGGAGATTCAGGGTACGGGCGAGAGCCGGCCGTTCACCCGCGAGGAGATGACGGGGCTGATCGACCTGGCGGACGGCGGCATCCGCGAGCTGTTCGTCGCGCAGCAGGCGGCGTTGAAGGAGGCCGGGATAACGGTCTCTGCGGCGACGCCGACGGCGTCTTAGGGCGCGGCATCACGGTCGCGGGGCCTTTCGAGCGCCTCAGGATGAGCGGGAGGAGAGACGGACGGCAGGTGGCAGTTCCGGGTGCACGGCTGGTAGTCTAGCGATGCAATGATCGATCGCAAGGAGATAGAGCGACTCGGGCGGATGCGCGCAGAGAAGGGCGTAGTGAGCGTCTCGGTGAAGATCGACCCACAGCTGGGCTACGAGCGCGGCCAGCCGGCGATGAAGTTCAAAGGTGCGTACGCGCGCGCCAAGCGGGGCGCCGACGCCAGCGAGCTGGCTGTGCTCGAGCGCGAATACGATAGGGTCCTGGCCTTTCTGAAGGACTACGCACCGCGCGGGCGAGGCGTGATCATCTACTCGTCGACGCCTGACGACATCTGGGAAGTGCATCCGCTGGAGGTGATGGTGCCATCATGGGTGAGCGTGGGAAGCTCTCCGAACACTGCTCTTCTGGCGCAGGTGATGGAGGAGTATCCGCGGATGGCCGTCTTGATGCTGGACGGCGGCGATGCGCGGATCTACTCTGCCGAGCAGGGCAGCGACAGTGAGTCCGACCGGGAGAGCACGGAGTTACCGAACCGGCACGCGCAGGGCGGTTGGGCCCAGGCGCGCTACGAGAGGCACGTTGAGTTTCACCACGCGATGCACCTGAAGAGCGTCGCGGAGAAGCTTGAGGGGATGTACCGTGAGCAGCCGTTCGACCGTCTGGTGATCGTTGGCGCGGAGAGAGCGGCGAAGGAGTTCGAGGCGTTGCTACCGGCGGAGATCCGCCGGCGGCTGATCGGGAAACTGACGGCAGACTTCAAGCAGGAGAGCGACGACGAGCTTCTGGACCGGGCGCGGGCCCTTCGCGAGGAGGACGAGCGGCGCCTGGAGCTGGCGCTCGTGAGCCGGGTGAGTGAGCTGACCGACGCGAAGGGGCGGGGGACGCTGGGGATCGACGAAACGCTCCAGGCGCTGATCGAGGGCCGCGTCGACACTCTGGTGGTGGCGGAAGGGGCGACGAAGGCGGGGACGGCCTGTTTGAGCTGCGACTACTTCGCGGCGGGGCGTTTTTCCCAGTGTCCGGCCTGCGCGCAGAGTGAAGTGGAGGAGCTGCCGGACGTGATCGAGCAAGCGATTGACTATGCGATCGCTAACGGTTCACACGTGAACGTAGTGTTCGGCGGCGCGCGGGAGATGCTGCTTTCGCGGGGCGGGATCGGTGCGCTCCTGCGATACGCTGCGCCGTCGACGAACGGCGAGCGGTAGCCGCCGGACAAGCTTCCGGTAGACTGCGCCGAGTTACGCATCCCACGGATGCTAGGCGTATTCGCCGAGGAAGACGCCGCCGAGGATGTGAACGTGGCCGTGTTGCTGGCTCTGCATGGCGTCGTGGCCAAAGTTGGAGAGCAGGCGGAAGCCGGTGGGGCAGTGCTCCTGGCCCATGCGCACGGCGATTTCGCCGACGCGGCCGAGGTTTTTCCAGAGCTCGGCCTGCGAGATGTGCTGTTTTGGCACGCTGAGAAGCATTATCGGCACCCAGCTCAGGCGGTTGCGGAAGACGATGAGATCGTCGTCCTCATAAAGGATGTCGGCGGGCGCTTTGTGGGCGATGATGTCGCAGAAGACGCAGTTAAGCATGGGGCGGGTGCGGATCACGTTAGCAGGTGCTGGCGGCTGCCGCCAGACGGGTGCTATGCTCGCGTCGATGGCAGACGTCCGCCCCTTCCGCGCACTGCGTTATGACTCCTCGCTGGACCTTTCGTCGATAGTCTGCCCGCCCTTCGACACGATCTCGGCCGAGCAGCAACGCGAGCTTTACGAGCGATCGCCGTACAACGCGGTGCGCATCGAGCTGGCGGAGGAATCGGGCGCCGGGCGCTACGAGAACTCCGGAGCGACGGTGCGGCAGTGGATGGCGGACGGGGTGCTGCGGCGCGACGAGCGAGCGGCCTTCTACGTGCACCGGCAGACGTTTCGCCACGGCGAGCGCGAGTACACGCGGACGATGCTGTTCGCGCGGGTGCGGGTGGAGCCGTGGTCGGCGGGAACGGTGTTGCCGCACGAGCAGACGTTCGGCGGCCCGAAGGAGGACCGGCTGCGCCTGATGCGGGCGACGCAGCTGAACCCGAGCCCGGTGTTCGTGTTCTATCGCGACGAGGGCGGGCGCGACGAGGGCGGGCGCGACGAGGGCGGGCGCGACGACGGCGGGCGCATCCGCGGCCTTCTAGAGGCGAGTGAGGAAGGTCGCACGAACGTCGCGGAGTTCGTCTCTCCGGACGGCCAGCGACAGTCGCTGTCGCGGTTGGACGATGAGGATGCCGTGGCGGAGCTGACGAAGGCGTTCGCCGACAAGACGATCTACATCGCGGACGGGCACCACCGCTTCGAAACTGCGCTGTCGTACCGCGACGAGGCGAAGGCGGCGGCAAACAACTGGACGGGCGAAGAGCCGGAGAACTTTGCGATGATCGCGCTGGTGGCGCAGGACGATCCGGGGATGCTGACGCTGCCGACTCACCGGCTGACGAACATCGAGACGCCGCTGGCGGAGGCGCTGGAACGCCTCGAGGTGCTGTTCGAGGTGACTACGTTCGAAGGCAGCGCCGCTGATCTGGTGTCGCAAGCGCTACCGGCGGCGGGCGGCACGGCGTTCGGGCTTTTGAGCAAGGACGGGCCCCGTCTGCTGAGGGTGAAGGACGCGGCGGCGATCGACGCACTGATGCCGCAGGAGCGGTCGCCGGAGTGGCGCGCGCTGAGCTACGCGATCGCCAATCAGGTGATCCTGCGGCAGTGCCTGGGGCTGGCAGAAGAGCAGATGAAGGACTACAGCCGGTTCTGGTTCACGGAGGACGCGGAGAAGGCGGAGCGATCGGTACGCGGGGTGAGGCGACGTACGCCGTGCTTCTGGAGTCGATGCCGGTGGCGACGGTGTTGTCGATGGCGGACGCGGGCGAGCGGATGCCGCAGAAGTCGACGTTTTTCTGGCCGAAGGCGACGACGGGCCTGTTGTTCAACCTGCTCGAGTAGTCCTTCGAGAGCCTCAGGATGAGCGGGGGGGCGGCTTGTGCGCCTGTCCTTCGAGAGAGCCTCAGGATGAGCGGGGGCGTGAGGATCGCAGCAAGCCGGGCACGATCTGAGGCTGGGCTGATGCCCTGCGGCCGCAAAGGGATGGGCGTCTAGAGCTGGGCGAGGCGGGCGGACTGGATGCCGTCGACGTCGCGGACGCGGTCGAGCTGATCGGGCGCCAGGTGTTCGTCGAGAGCCAGGACCATGAGGGCGACGCCGCTCTTTTCGTGGCGGCCGACGTTCATGTAGCTGATGTTGACGCCGAGCTCGCCGATGAGGGTGCCGACGGTGCCGATCATGCCGGGGCGGTCCTCGTTCTCGCAGAGGAGGAGGAAGCCCTCGCTGGGCGGCACGTCGACCCAGTAGCCGTCGATGGAGACGATGTGAGCGCCGTCGTGAGCGACGGTGCCGGCGACGACGGTCTGGCGGTCGCCTGAGCCGAGGCGGACGGTGATGAGGTTGGCGTAGAGCTCGTGGCTGGGGCTGGTCACCTGCTTGAGCTGGAGTCCGCGGCGTTGGGCGATGATCTCGGCGTTGACGACGTTGACGCGCTCTTCGCTGATCTGGTTGAGGAGGCCACCGATGATGGCTGCCTTGAGCGGTGTCAGGTCGTGCTGGGCGATGTCGCCGGCGTAGTCGACCTCGATCTCGCCGAGCTGGCCTTCGTTGAGCTGGACGGCGAGCGCGGCGACCTTCTGGGCCACGGGCAGGTAGGGGGCGATATGCGTGTAGGCCTCGGGGTCGATGAGGGGTGCGTTGACGGCCCAGCGTGCCGGTTCGCCGCCGAGGACAGCGAGCACCTGCTCGGCGACGTCGATGGCGACGCGCTCCTGGGCCTCAGCGGTCGAAGCGCCGAGGTGAGGCGTAACGACGACGCTGTCGAGGCCGAAGAGCGGGTGGTCGGTGACCGGCTCTTCTTCGAAGACGTCGATGGCGGCACCGGCGATGCGCTCCGTCTTGATCGCCTCAACGAGCGCTGCTTCGTCGATGATGCCGCCGCGGGCTGTGTTGATGATGCGCGCGGTGGGCTTCATCTTCCGCAGCTCTTCCTCGCCGATGAGCTTCTTCGTGCTCTCGGAAAGCGTGGTGTGGATAGTGATGAAGTCGGAATCGGCGAGGAGTTGATCCATCGGCACGAGGTCTGCGCCGAGGACGCGGGCGCGCTCTTCGGCGACGAAGGGGTCGTAGGCGATGACGTTCATTTCGAGGCCGCGGGCGCGGCGGGCGACCTCCGAGCCGACCTGGCCGAGGCCGATGATGCCGAGCGTCTTGCCGCGCACCTCGAGGCCGAGGAACTTGGCGCGCTCCCACTTGCCGGACTTGAGCGAGGCCTGGGCCGCGGGGATGTGACGGGAGAGAGAGAACATGAGGGCGATGGCGTGCTCGGCGGCGGAGGTGGTGTTGCCGGTGGGGGCGTTGACGACGACGACGCCCTTTTCGGTGGCGGCATCGACGGCGATGTTGTCAACGCCGACGCCGGCGCGGCCGACGACCTGGAGGTGGGCGGCGGCCTCGATGACGTCGGCGGTGATCTTCGTCTGGCTGCGGACGATGAGGGCGTCGTAGCCGCTGACCGTCTTCTTGAGCTCTTCGGGGGACATGCCCGTCTTGACGTCGACGTCGGCGCCGCCTTTGCGGAGGATTTCGACGCCGTCTTCGGCGATGCTGTCGCAGACGAGAACCTTCATGGTGCTCTCCAGTGGGATGGCGGACATGGGGATGTCGGTGGCCTCGTGGATCTGTCCCCCGAGGCGCTGGGTGAGGCGGGCGCGGCCGTTGAGGACCTCGCTGAGGTGGCGGTTGGTGACGCCGATACGCTCGGCGAGGGCCTTGAACTTCCAGCCGCGGCGGATGATCTCGGCTTTGAGTTCGTTGAGGGCGTCGTGTTCGGTGGGGTTGGCCATGGGGAGAGGTTACGCCCGTAGGTAGGGATAAGTCAAGATGGTCTGTATTAGTACAGATATGTTCGGTTGTGGGTATGTTACGGGGCCTGGGTGGTCCGCTCTTCCTTCGAGAGCCTCAGGACGAGCGGGAACGAGTTCTTCGAGAGCCTCGGATGAGCGGGAACGGGGCCTTCGAGAGCCTCAGGATGAGCGGGGACGGCGGCCCTACGCGGTGGGGCGGGTGAAGCCGAGCTTTTCGAGGGACTGGGCGAGGGCGTCCATGGTGAGGCGGATGTCGTCTTCGTCGACGAGGCCGAGGTGGCCGATGCGGAAGATCTTGCCGCTGAGCCTGGCCTGGCCGCCGGCGAGGATGGTGTCGTGCTCGTCCTCCATCATGGTGCGGAGGGCGTTGACGTCGATGCCGTCGGGCGCCTTGACGGCGGTGACGGTGTCGGAGGCGAAGCGTTCGTCCTCGCAGAAGAGTTCGAGGCCGAGAGCCTTGACCTCGCGGCGGGTCATATCGCCGATGCGGCGATGGCGCGTGTGGATGCTCTCGAGGCCTTCGTCGGCCATGCGGGCGAGGGCGACGTCGAGGCCGAAGAAGACGGACATGGCGGGCGTGAACGGCGTCTGGCCCTTCGTCTGTGATTCGCGGTGCTTGGCGAGGTCGAAGTAGAAGCGGGGCATGCGGGCGCTATCGAAGGCCTGCCAGCCGCGGTCGCTGAGGGCGACGAAGGCGAGGCCGGGCGGCACCATCCAGCCTTTTTGTGAGCCGGTGACGACGACGTCGAGGCCCCAGGCGTCCATCTCGAAGGGGATGGCGGCGAGGCTGCTGACGGCGTCGACGAGGATCAGCTTGTCGGCTGCGCGGACGACCGCGGCGATCTCGGCAAGGGGGTTGGTGACGCCGGTCGAGGTCTCGTTGTGGGTGACGAGGACGGCCTTGATGTCGGGCTCGGCCTTGAGCGCCTTGCTGACGTCGTCGGCGCTGGCGGCCTGGCCCCAGTCGTAGGCGAGCATCGTGACGTCAGCGCCGTAGACCTCGGCGATCGTGGCGAAGCGGTTGCCGAAGGAGCCGATGCTGACGGCGAGGACTTTGTCGCCGGGGGAGAGGACGTTGACGACGGCGGCTTCGAGGCCGCCGGTGCCCGAGCAGGTGAGGACCATCACTTCCTGCTGAGTGAGGAAGAAGGCCTTGAGGTGGGCCGTAATGCGGCTGACGATGGCGGAGAACTCGCCGCCGCGGTGGTTGATCATGGGGTGGCCGACCGCCTCGAGGATGTCGGGCGGGACGGGGGTTGGGCCGGGGATGCGAAGGTTGATCTGCTTCTGTTTCTGCTGGGTCATGTGGTGGGGCCTCGATTCGGGGGTTGAGAGTCCATGGTAGGGTCGGGCCGGATTTGGGTCAACGAAGTCTTGCTCCGGATGGGGAACGGATGCGGTGCGTCCAGCGATCCTTCGAGAGCCTCAGGATGAGCGGTGTTAATAGGTGGCGAAGTCGCCTTCGGCGGTGGAGAGGTGGTGGGTGTCGTTGACGAGGCGGAGGACGCGGCGGCCGTCGCCGGCGACGGCGATGTTGACGGAGGCGTGGGCCGGGCGGAAGAACATGTCGTAGGAGGAGCGGATGATGTGGCCCAAGTAGGAGTTGATGACGCCGCCGTGGCAGACGATGACGATGCGCTCGCCTTCGTTGCGGGCGATGCAGGACTCGACGGCGTTGATCGTGCGCTTGCGGAAGTCGAAGCTGCGCTCGGTGTACGGATAGACGTCCCAGGAGCGCTCGTCGAGCATGCGCTGGCGGGCGGCCAGGAGAAGCTCGCGGCCGACGAACTCGACAACCGTTTTGTCGTGAGGGACGTCGCGGAAGACCTCGACTTCGCGGAGGTCGTCGAGGACCTGGATCTTGAGGCTCTTGTGGTGGCCAGCGATCGCTTCGGCGGTTTCCAGCGCGCGCTTGAGGGGGCTGGAGAAGATGGCGTCGATGTGCTTGAGGGAGAAGGCCTCGCCGGTGAGGCGCGCCTGCATCCGGCCGTACTCGGTGAGGGGCGGGTCAATCTGGTCGCCGACGATGCCCTCGAAGTTGATGTCGGGCTGGGCGTGACGAACCATGACGACCTCGGTGACGCCCTCGACGCCGGTGAGGAAGGCCTGGTCGAACACGCCGGGTATGCGCTGTTTCCTGCCGTCTTCTGCCACTAGATTCGCTCCACTTTCGTCGCTTTCATGGGATCGTACCGATCATACCGCACGCGCCCCGTGTGCACGAAGCGCGAGGCGACGCCCAAAGAGGCAGGTCTCGCGGTGCTACAATTTTCAGGCGATGAGCGAGAATCCGTACCGGGCGCTACCGTCCGTGGACCGGCTGCTGGCGCGAGACGACGTGCGCGCGGCCGGCGACGCAGCCGCTGACCTCGTGCGGCAGGCGCTGGAGTCGGCGCGGGAGGCGATCGCGACCGGGCGAGAGGCTCCGAGCGAGGACGAGATCGCCGAGCAGATCGCCGGGTTAGCGCAGCTTGTGCTCGAACCGTCGTTGCGGCGGGTGATCAACGCCAGCGGCGTGATCGTGCACACGAACCTGGGACGCGCACCGCTTTCGGAGGCGGCGATCGAGGCGATGGCTCTCGTAGCGAAGGGCTACTCGAACCTGGAGTTCGACCTGGGCGAGGGCGAGCGCGGATCGCGGTACACGCACCTGGAGCCGGCGCTGAGGCAGCTGACGGGGGCGGAGGCGGCGATCGCAGTGAACAACAACGCCTCGGCGCTGCTGCTCGTGTTGTCCGTTTTCGCCGAACAGCGAGCGGAGGACGAGGCGCCGCGGGAGGTGATCATCTCGCGCGGGCAGGCGGTGGAGATCGGTGGCGGCTTCCGGATACCGGACGTGATGGCGCAGTCGGGCGTGAGGCTGGTCGAGGTGGGAACTACGAACCGAACCTACCTGCGGGACTACGAACGGGCGATCACGCCACAGACGGCGGCGATCATGCGCGTGCACACGAGCAACTTCCGGGTGGTGGGCTTCACGAAGGCGCCATCGCTGCAGGACCTGGGGCGCGTGGCGCACGAGCACGGGCTGGCGCTGCTGGACGACCTGGGATCGGGGTGCCTACTGGAGACGGCGCAGTTTGGGCTGGCAGCCGAGCCGACGGTGGCGCAATCGCTGGCCGCGGGGGCGGACGTCTGCATGTTCTCGGGCGACAAGCTGCTGGGCGGGCCGCAGGCGGGGATCATCGCCGGCCGCGGCGACCTGGTGGAGGCGGCGCGGAGGCACCCGCTGGCGCGGGCCGTGCGCCTGGACAAGACGACGATCGCCGGCCTGCACGCGACGCTCCTGCACTACCTGCGGGGCGAGGCGCTGACGGAGGTGCCGGTGTGGCGGATGATCGCGGCGCCGGTGGCAGAGATCGAGGCGCGGGCGAAGCGCTGGCGGCGGTCGCTGGGGAGCAGGGCGAAGGTGGTGGAGGGACGCTCGATGGTCGGCGGCGGGAGCCTGCCGGAGGAGTCGCTGCCGACGAAGCTGGTTTCGATCGCCAGTAAGGGCGCGAGCAAGGGTGCCTGGGTGACGGACCTGGCGCGGCGGCTGCGCGCAGGCGAGCCGCCGGTGGTGGGGCGCATCGAGAGCGACGCGCTGCTGCTGGACCCGCGGACGGTGGCGGCGGCGGAAGACGACGGGCTGGTGGCAGCGGTGAAGCGCGCGCTGGCCCTTCGAGAGCCTCAGGGTGAGCGCCCTTCGAGAGCCTCAGGATAAGCGGTGACAGCGGATTCGATTGTCATCTACTGTCAGTGCGGTTAGCCCTGGTAAGCGGTACCCGAGTTCACGGAGTAGAGGAGGAGCGGCATGGCCCAGGAACAGCACGCCCCGGAGCAGATCGATCCGAAGACGACGGGCGACTACCTGGAGGTGATGAGTAAGGCGATCTTCCAGGCCGGCATGAGCTGGCGGGTAGTCGAAGCGAAATGGGAGGGCACGCGCGAGGTGTTCCACGACTTCGACACGCTGGCGGTGGCCTCGATGCCGGAGTCGGAGATCGCCGAGGCGACGCAGGATAAGCGGATCATCCGCAACCGCAAGAAGGTGGAGGCGATCGTGGACAACGCGCGGCGGATGGTGGAGCTGGACGAGGAGTTCAAGGGGTTTCGGGCGTACCTGCGCTCGCACGGTGGCTTCGAGGAGACGGTGAAGGACCTGCGCAAGAACTTCCGCTTCATGGGCGAGATGGGCTGCTTCTACTTCCTGTATGTGGTGGGCGAGACAGTGCCGGAGTACGAGGCCTGGTGCCGTTCCCGCGGCCGGGAGCCGATGGCGGCGTCGCCCGCGCGCTTGTCGTAGGGGCGGCGTAATCCGCGGTACCCGCGTGCCAGACGCGGCTTCGAGAGTGGAGGCCTGTCGCGTATACTCAGCGCCGAGATGAGTGAGCCAACGAGGTGCGCGTGGGCGGCGTTGGGGTCGGAGCTGATGCTGCGCTATCACGATGAGGAGTGGGGCGAGCCGATCCACGATGACCGGCTGCACTTCGAGATGCTGGTGCTGGAGGGGGCGCAGGCGGGGCTGAGCTGGACGACGATCCTGAACAAGCGCGAGAACTACCGGCGGGCGTTCGACGGGTTCGACTACGAGAAGGTGGCGCGCTACACGAAGCGGGACGTGGAGCGGCTGCTGGGCGACGCGGGGATCGTGCGCAACAAGCTGAAGGTGGCGAGCGCGATCTCGAACGCGCAGATGCTGATCGCGGTGCGGGAGGAGTTCGGGTCGTTCGACGAGTACATCTGGGGGTTCGTGGGCGGCGAGCCGAAGGTGAACTCGTTCCGCAGCTACAAGGACCTGCCGGCGACGACGGCGGAGTCGGACGCGATGAGCAAGGACCTGAAGAAGCGCGGATTCCGGTTTGTGGGGACGACGATCTGCTACGCGTATATGCAGAGCGCGGGGATGGTCGACGACCACGAGGTGAAGTGCTTCCGCTACGGGCGCTGACACTAGAGTAGTACCGGCTGGTACGCGGGTTGGCGTTGGGCCATAATCGGAACGGCATGGATCTGGCACTGGCGCAGGAGCTGTCGCAGGAAGCGGAGACGAAGATCGTCCTCTTCGTGATGGACGGGCTGGGCGGGCTGCCGCACCCAGATACGAGGCGCACGGAGCTGGAAGCGGCGTATACGCCACACCTCGACCGGCTGGCCAAGGAGAGCGTCTGCGGGCTGACGGTGCCGGTAGCGCCGGGCGTGACGCCGGGGAGCGGGCCGGGCCACCTGGCGCTCTTCGGGTACGACCCATTGGTTTACAACGTCGGGCGCGGCGTGCTGGAAGCGGCGGGGATCGACTTCGATCTGCAGCCGTCGGACGTGGCGGCGCGCGGCAACTTCTGCACGATCGACGACGACGGCGTGATCACGGACCGCCGCGCCGGGCGGATCGGCAGCGAACGCAGCGAGGAGCTGGTGGCGGGGTTGAGAGAGATCTCGTTGGGCGACAGCGTCCGGGCGCTGGTGGAGCCGGTGCGGGAACATCGCTTCGTGCTCGTGCTGCGCGGCGAGGGGCTGTCGGACGAAGTAACGGACACGGACCCGCAGAAGGTGGGAGTGAAGGCGCTGGCGTCGCGCGGCTCCACGAAAGACGGAAAGGCGACGGCGAAGCTCGTTAACGAGTGGGTGAGCGGGGCGCAGACGTACCTGGCGGACAAGTCGCCGGCGAACATGGCCCTCCTGCGCGGGTTCGCGAAACGACCGGACTGGCCGCAGATGGCGGACGTGTTCAAGATGCGGGCGGCGGCGGTGGCGCACTATCCGATGTACCGCGGCCTGGCGAAGCTCGTGGGGATGGAGGCGCTGACGGTGGGGCCGGCGCTGGAGGACAGCTTCGCAGTGCTGCGGGAGAATTGGGACCGCTTCGACTACTTCTTCGTGCACTACAAGCACACGGACGCGGCGGGCGAGGACGGCGACTACGAGCGCAAGGTGGAGAAGATCGAGGAGGTCGACGGGGCGATCAGGACGCTGGTGGAGATGGAGCCGGACGTGCTGATGGTGACGGGCGACCACTCGACGCCGGCGACGATGGCGGCGCACTCCTGGCACTCCGTGCCGTTCATGCTGCACTCGAAGTGGGCGCGCGCCGACAGATGCGACAATTTCAACGAGCCGGCGCTGGCGCACGGATCGCTGGGGACATTCCCGGCGAAGGAGTCGCTGCCGCTGGCGATGGCGCACGCGGGACGGCTACGCAAGTACGGAGCGTGACGGAGTGACTAGTGGTCAGTGGCTAGTGAACAGTCGTTAGTGATCGCGCGAGTGAGGAGATCCCGTTGAGTCGTACGCCGATGATCGCTGGGAACTGGAAGTGCAATATGCGGCTGGACACGGCGTTTCAGCTGGCGGGCGAGATCGTATCGTGGGCGAACGATGTCGAGGGCGTGGAGAAGGTGGTGTGCCCGCCGTTCATCTACCTGGCGACGGTTGAGACGGCGCTGACGATGAGCACGGTGCTGTTGGGCGCACAGGACATGCACTGGGAGGACGACGTGGCGGCGACGGGCGAGATCGGGCCGGAACAGCTGGAGGAGTTGTGCGACTACGTGCTGATCGGCCACTCGGAGCGGCGGCACAAGTTCGGGGAGACGGACGAGGCCGTGAACCGCAAGGTGAAGGCGGCGCTGAAGGCGAAAGTACTGCCGATCATGTGCGTCGGCGAGACGCTGGAGGAGCGGGAGGCCGGGCAGATGGAAGACGTGCTGTTGCGGCAGACTCGGTCCGGGCTGGACGGCGTCGACGTCGGCGAGACGTTCGTGATCGCCTATGAGCCGGTGTGGGCGATCGGGACCGGCAAGGCGGCGACCGCAGAGGACGCGGTGACGGCGATTTCGCTGATCAGGCGGGAGTTGGCGTCGATCGCCGGCGAGGGGACGGCGGAGGCCGTGCGCATACTGTACGGGGGCAGCGTGACGCCGGACAATATCGCCGAGTTCATGGCGAACGAGATGATCGACGGCGGACTGGTGGGCGGGGCGAGCCTGAAGCCGGACGTCTTCGCGGAGATCATCGAGAAGACGGCGGCAGCGCGGGCGTAGGAGGTGCGCCGGAGGGTTGGCGCGCCGCTCGCCCTTCGAGAGCCCCAGGGTGGGCGGGTTGGTCCTTCGAGAGCCTCAGGATGAGCGGGTTGGTCCTTCGAGAGCCTGAGGATGAGCGATAACGGGGCTCGAAAGGCTACCTAAGACTAGGTACAAAGATTACTAGTCTTAGCCTGTTGAGCTAGGGAGCCACCCTCATAGGCTTTAACTGACGGAAAGGCGATCCACATCAGAGTAAGAGGAGGAGCCCAGAAATGGCGAACGACGTACCAAGGCAGGTGATAGTAGCGGCTTTCGACGGCATGGACGCCGCGGCGAAGGCTTTCGACGGGCTCAAGGAGCTGGAGAAAGCGGGGACGATAAAGATCGACAACGCCGCCATCCTGCAGAAGGATAACGACTCGAAGCTGACCGTGCGCGACGTGAAGGACATGACCGGCACCCGCGGCGCTGTCCTCGGCGGCATTACCGGCGCCGTTGTCGGCGTAATCGCAGGGCCAGTCGGATGGGTGGCGCTCGGTGGGGCGGCGATCGGCGGCCTGGTCGCCAAGCTCAAGGACGGTGGCTTCGACAACAGCCGCGTCGAGCAGTGGGCCGAGCAGCTCAAGCCCGGCACTTCGGCACTTGTGGCCGTGGTCGATCACGTCTGGGTACGTGAAGTCGAAGCCGCGCTGAAGGAAGCCGCGCGCGACATTATGACTCTGGAGATCGGCGACGAGATCGCCGGGCAGCTGGAGGAGTAACCTCAGGCGGATAGAGGATCCAGCGCGCCGTCTCTCGCGGAGCGCGAACCGCGCCTCCAAGGCGATGTGCGGAGCACCGGACGGCAACTCGGACTAACATCGGCAGCAGGTGAGCCCAGCGCTTGGTGGGCTCACCTGTTGGCGTTTGACGCCAGCGGCCTTCTCGATGCACGTGCGAACGGAGTGCTAAGATCGCGGCGTATGAATTCGCTCAAGATTCCGCGCTTCGACGCGGGGCTAAGCGTGTCGCAGGCGGACGACTGTCCCGAGATGGGCTCGCAGGTGCTCGTGACGGAGTAGCGATGACGGTTCGCGTCGTCGGTCCGCACCAGTTCTCGCCACAGACGGCCCAGACTCCTGGGATGGAGAGGCTGACGGCGATCGACGAAGAGACGGGATCGAAGAACCTTTGGGCCGGCGTGGTGACGCTTGAGCCGGGGGCGCGTTCGGGGGCACATCATCACGGAGAATGCGAGAGTGTGATCTACGTGCTCAGTGGCCGGATTCGCCTGCGGTTCGGGGAGAAGCTTGAGGAGACGGCCGAGGCCGGGCCGGGGGACTTCATCTTTGTGCCACCGAACGTCGTGCACCAGGAGATCAATGTGAGCGACAGCGAGGGGATCGACTCGATCGTAGTGAGGGACTCGCTGGAGAACATCGTCATCAACGTCGATCTGCCGGACTCAGTCATCGACGAGTCGTAGGGAGGCGGAGCGTCGACAGCGACGCCCGGATCTACCTGGCGATGCTGCTGGCGGACGGCGTGGTGAGTCCTATCGTGTTGGCCGACGGCGACCGGTTAAGGACAGAATTCGTCCTCTGGCGCCCCGCCCGCCGCTGGGGCGAAGAACACGCCGACGAGAGCGTTGGCCTCGAAGGAGAAGCCATCGAGCGCGCTGCAGAGGCCTGACATGAACTGTGCTTGCAGCCTTTCACGTTCGCTCTTGTCGTCCTCGCCAGTCGCGAGGAACAGCGCCTCAAGAATGTCTGTTGTCTCATCGAACCAGGCCTGGAGGCGTTCATGGTCTGTCTTGAAGTCGTCGGGTGGGTCCAGATCGTTGACGGCGGACGCTGCATCTGCCAGAACAGCCATGGTGTCCGCATCAACCGCGCCGTACAGCGCGACTAGCTCCTCTGGCGAGTATAGAAGCAGATAGGTCAGAGCGGAGAAGGGACCTTGAGGACTCTCTTGCAGCACTCCTACTCGAGGCAAGAGCTCAGCCGCCAAGCCTCTCATCGCGTCGTTGAGGGCCGCCCCGTATTCGCCTCCAGGCAACTCGAAATCTGGGGCACAGAGGGCTCCTTGCGCGGGCAGCGCGTTGCAAGCCTCACTCGACAGTTCCAGTCGCATCGCACCACCTGCAAGTGCGAGGTTCACGTTGCCAAGCTCGAAACCAGCGATGTCACCATCCGCTGCCGCAGCCCCGATCCCTTGATCCGCCTCCACCATGCTTGCGACACCCTCTACGATTATCCGATGATCTTCGACGAATCTCTCCGTCGGTTCGATCTCTTTGAGCGCGTCCAGCACAGGATCGAACGTCGTGCCGGCGCCCGCCTCAACGAGCGCTGACAGTATCGCCTCCGGACTGGCGAACGATCGTGCGAGCGCAGCGTTGAACTTCTCGAAGTTAGCGTCCGAGCGTCCGAACGCCTGCTCGATTTCACCCAGGTACGCCCGGTCGTCGAGAGTCAGTTCGGACGCTTCGACCGGAGCTGATTCATCGGCATCGTTTCCGCTGCATGCCCCGATTATCAGCGCGGCTGTGGCGAGCAGGGCGAACAGAGTAACGGGCAGCTTCATGCGAACTCTCTCAGGGCTCCGACTGGCCGGTAGTGCCCTTCGATGTACTCTTCACGTCTCCGCTGGATCACGAGAGCACCATGGGATCGCGGCAGCGGAAAGGGAAGGCGGGCGGAGATCGCTTTGATTCTCGAATCCTATCTGCGGTCACGACCGCCTCAGTGTAAGCCCGGTTACAGTGGGTCTATCTTCTGGAGGGCCACGACCAGGCGTCCAGCAGCGCCCGCTCGTGGGAGCGACGAATAACGCCGTGCTCTAGTGGTTGCCTGCGCAGATACGGCGCTCTAGTGTTCACAGCGTGATGCGAACGAAGAGGAAGGTGATCGCTATCGTCGGCGCTACGGCGACGGGGAAGACGGCGCTGGCGATCGAGGTGGCGCGGCGGCTGGGCGGCGACTTCGAGGCGTTGAACGCGGACTCGCGGCAGGTGTACCGCAACATGGACATCGGCACGGCCAAGCCAACGGCGGCGGAGCGAGGGGCGCTGCCCCACCGGCTGATCGACATCGTCGACCCAGACGAGGGGTTTAGCCTGGGCCGCTGGCTGCAGCTGGCGAAAGAGGCGCTGGACGAGGTGTGGGAGCAGGGCCGCGTGCCGATCGTCGTTGGCGGTACGGGGCAGTACGTGTGGGCGCTGCTGGAAGGCTGGCGGGTGCCGCGCGTGCCGCCGCAGGAGGAGCTGCGGCGGGAGATGGAGGCGCGTCCACCGGAGGAGTTGCTGGCCGAGCTGCACCGCGTCGACCCGGAGTCGCAGGAGTTCATCGAGCCGAAGAACGTGCGGCGGGTGATCCGGGCGCTCGAGGTGTACTACGCGACGGGCAAGCCGCTGTCGCACTGGCGGACGAAGGACGCGCCGCGCTTCGAGACGCTGGTGATCGGGCTGCGCATGGCGCGGGAGGCGCTGTACGAGCGGATCGACGGGCGAGTGGAGGCGATGATGGCGTCCGGCTTCCCGGAGGAGGTGCGCGGGCTGGTGGACCGCGGCTACGGCTGCGACCTGCCCTCGATGTCGGGCATCGGCTATCGGGAGCTGTGTGCTCACATGGGCGGCGAGATGTCCCTTGATGAGGCGGTGGCGCGGACGAAGACGGGGACGCACCGGCTGGCGCGACACCAGAACACGTGGTTCAAGGCGGGAGACGAGCGGATTCGGTGGATTGAGGCGAATGACGGGGCGAGCGAGGCCGCGGCGAGGGTGGTGGAGTCGTGGCTGAGAGGGGAGGCGGTGTGATGGCGCTGGAGGAGCCGGCGATTATCGTCGTTTCCGGGGTGCAAGGCGCCGGAAAGAGCACGGTGGCGCGCGCCCTGGCGGAGCGGTTCTCGCGCGCGGTGCACATCGAGGCGGACACGCTGCAGCGGATGATCGTCTCCGGCGGCGAGTGGACCACGGAGCCGGGCGAGCCGCCGGGCGAGGCGGCGCGGCAGCTGCGGCTGCGCCTGCGCAACGCCTGTTTGCTGGCGCGGTCGTTCTTCGACGCTGGCTTCACGGCGGTGGTGGACGACATCATCATCGGCGAGCGGTTCGATGATCTGCGAGCGGACCTGGCCGGTCTGCCGTTCCGTCTGGTCGTGCTGGCGCCGGACGTGGAGACTGCGATCGCGCGCGACGCGGCGCGGGACTACACAGTGGGAGAAGAGTGGGCGCGTTATCTCGATGAAGAGCAGCGGAAGACGATGGCGGGAAGCGGACTGTGGGTGGACAGCAGCGGCCAGACGGCGGCCGAGACGGTGGAGGAGGTTATGTCACGACTGCGAGACGAAGGCTTGGTAGAATCGGAAGCCTCATGAAGTTCACGAAGATGCACGGCGCGGGGAACGACTTCCTGGTCGCCGAATCAGCGGGGGAAGAGCGCGATTGGCCGCGCATCGCCGAGGAGATTTGCGAGCGCAACCTGGGCGTGGGCGCCGATGGCTTGATGCTGATCCTGCCGTCGGAGCGGGCGGACTTCCGGATGCGGCTGTTCAACGCGGACGGGTCGGAGGCGGAGGTGAGCGGCAACGGAGTGCGCTGTCTCGTGAAGTACGCGGTCGAGCGCATGGACGTGACGCCGAAGGACGGCCGGGTGACGATCGAGGCGATCCACGACGTCCTGGAGGCAGAGGTGACGGTGGAAGACGGCGTCGTTAGGCGGTCGCGGCTGTCGATGGGCCCGCCGCACTTCGAGCCGGCCGACATACCAGTGCGGACGGCGATGAGCGCGCCGGTGCTGGATATGGAGATCGAAGTTGATGGCGAGCTGATCCCCGTGAGCTGCGTCTCGATGGGTAACCCGCACGCGGTGCTGTTCATCGAGACGGACGTGGACGAGTATCCGCTGGAGCGCAGCGGGCCGAAGGTCGAGAACCACGAGGCGTTTCCGGCGCGCGTTAACTTCGGCGCGGCGCGGGTGACGGCACGAGACGCCATGGACGTGCGTGTGTGGGAGCGAGGCGCAGGGGAGACGCTGGCCTGTGGCAGCGGTTGCTGTGCGGCGATGGTGATGGCGCACGTGAAGGGGCTGGTGGACGACCGGGTGGAGATCCGGCAACCGGGCGGCCTGTTGACGGTGGAGTGGGACGGCGAGGGCGACGTTTACCTGACGGGCCCGGCGGAGTTCGTGTTCGACGGAGAGTGGGCGGTGGACGGTGGATAGCGCACAGCGAGAAGTGCTGATCCAGACGTATGCGGACGGGCCGGCGAAGCTGCAGGCGGCGGTGGCTGAGGCGCCGGAAGCGATGCGGAAGTGGCGGCCGGAGGCGGGCGAGTTCTCCGTGCACGAGGTCGGTGTGCACTGTGCGGACTCTGAGACGAACTCGCACGGGCGGATCCGCTACCTGGTGGCCGAGGACGACGCGACGATCATCGGCTACGACCCGGACGGCTGGGCACGGAAGTTCGCGTACCACGATCTTCCGCTCGAGGCGGCGCTGCTGACGGTGGAGGCGGTGCGGGCGAACACCGTGCCGATCCTGCGGCGGATGTCGGAGGAAGACTGGGCGTCGGCGGGGACGCACACGGAGTCGGGCGCGTACACGGCCGAGGACTGGCTGCGGACGTACGCGGCGCACCTGGAGGAGCACACGTTGCAGGTGCAGGGCGTCGTCGCGGCGTGGGAAGCGGCGGGGCGGCCGCAGCCCTAAGGGACGAGCCTTATCGGACGAGGGCGCGGTTGATCTGGGCCACGGAGGTGGCGCCGCTGAGCGTCATCGCCAGTTCGAACTCCGCCTGAAGCATCTCGAGGACGTGCGCGACGCCGTCTTCGCCGTCGAGGGCGAGACCCCAGATGTAGGGCCGGCCGATGAGGACGGCGCGGGCGCCGAGGGCGAGGGCCTTGAGGACGTCGGTGCCGCGGCGCACTCCCCCATCGACGAGGACCTCCAGGCGATCGCCGACGGCGGCGACGACGTCCGGCAGCGCTTCGATGCCGGCCGGCGTTCCGTCGAGCTGGCGGCCGCCGTGGTTGGAGACGACGATGGCGGCGGCACCGTGGTCGGCGGCGAGGACGGCGTCTGCGGGGGCGAGGATGCCCTTGAGGATGAGGGGCATCGAGGTGAGAGAGCGCAGCCAGTCGACGTCGTCCCAGGTGAGGGAGGCGTCGAGGAGTGAGGCGAAGGCGTTCAGCGCGGAGCCACGCTGATCGATCGGTACCGTTGTTATGTCGACTTCGCCCTCGAAGTTGACGGGCGTGACGTCGTCCGGGAATCCGAGCTCGTGGACGAGGTCTCGCTCGCGGCGGCCGAGGCGCGGGACGTCGACCGTGAGGCAGAGGGCGCTGTAGCCGGCAGCCTCGGCGCGCTTGACGAGGCGCTCGGTGACGCTCTTGTCCCTGTAGCAGTAGAGCTGGAACCACTTCGGGCCTTCGGCAGCGGCCGCTACGTCCTCGATTGTGCGGCTGGCC
>JADFQV010000011.1 GCA_022561635.1 Chloroflexota bacterium
GCGGACGTCTCGCGGCGGGTGATGCTCTCCGACGCGACTACTACGGGAGTGCAGTCAGCGTGCGCGAACGCCGTGCGGACGGTGCTTTCCGGTCCGGCGGCGGGTGTGACGGCGGCGTTCTCGCTGGCGTCGGCACACGGCCACAGCCGGGCGCTGACGTTCGACATGGGAGGGACATCCACCGACGTTGCCTTCTGTGACGGCGAGGTGGCGCTGCGGCGAGACGTGCTTGTCGGCGGGCTGCCGATCGCGACGCCGACGGTTGACGTGCACTCGGTCGGCGCCGGCGGCGGCTCTATCGCCTATGTCGACGAGGCGGGCGCGCTGCGAGTGGGGCCGGAGAGCGCGGGCGCGGACCCGGGACCGGCGGCGTACGGAAGGGGCGGCCCGCCAACGGTGACCGACGCCCAGATAGTCCTGCGCCGCATCACCCCGGACCGCTTCCTCGGCGGGCGGATGGAGATCGACACGGAGGCAGCACAGGCCGCGATCGGTCAGCTGGCCGCTGAACTCGATAGCGACGTTCATAGCGCCGCGGCGGCGGTGATCGACGTGGCGAACGCGGAGATGGAGCGGGCGGTACGAAGAGTGACGGTGGAGCGCGGGCATGACCCGCGCGACGCTGCCATGGTGGCTTTCGGGGGCGCCGGGCCGATGCACGCCTGCGAGCTGGCGATCGCGTTCGGCATCTCTCGCGTGCTCGTGCCGCCGCACCCCGGCCTGCTGTCCGCGCTCGGCCTGGTGATCGCCGACGAGGCGGTCGACGCTGTGCTACCGGTCTACGAGGAAGCCCGCCGCGAGGACGACCAGGGGCTGGCGACGAGGCTCGAAGTGCGTATCGCGCAGGCGGCCGGCGACCTTGGCTCGCGCATAGCCGCGGGGGCCGAGAGGAAGCCGGTGACGCAGCTGTTCGTCTCGATGAAGTACCCCGGTCAGGCGCACGAACTGCTGCTGACGGCGCCGTCGCTCGATCTCACTGCCCTGTGCCTGAGCTTCGACGAGGTTCACCGCCAGCGCTTCGGGCACGCCGATGTCGAGAGCCCGGTAGAGATCACGACCGTGCGCGTGCGGATCTCGGTGCCCGCTGAACGAGCGATGAAGGTCAGCGCACGACCGCGGGCCACCGCATCTGCGGAGCCGACGAGCGTGTGGGCGGACGGTGACTGGCGGGATGGCCACCGGTATGCGCGGGACGACCTTGGCGTCGGCGCTGAAGTCGTGGGGCCGGCGGTGATCCACCAGATGGACGCAACGACGCTCGTGCCCCCCGGCTGGCATCTGCGCGTCGCGGACGACACGAGCCTGCTACTGGAGCGTCTGTGAGCGCCGAGCGGCCGGCCGCCGACCTTTCGATCTTCGCCGCTCTCTTCGGGTCTGTCGCCGAGGAGATGGGGAGGAGCTATTGCCTGAGTTCGCTTTCGCCGAACATCAAGGAGCGGCAGGACTATTCCTGTGGCGTGTTCGACGGGCGGGGGCGGATGGTGGCGATGGCGCCGCACATTCCGCTGCACCTCGGCTCGATGCCGGCCGCGGCCAGGAACGTATTGGGGCTGGGGCCGTTCAAGCGGGGCGACGTGATCATCCTCAACGATCCGTACCTCAGCGGGACTCACCTGCCAGACGTGACGATGGTAGCGCCGGTGTTTGTCGATGGCGGTGAGGAGCCGGCGTTCTTCACGGTGTCGCGGGGGCACCAGGCGGACATCGGCGGTTCGACGCCGGGATCGATGGGGGCAGCTCGCGAGCTGTATCAAGAGGGTTTGATCATTCCGCCGGTGCGTCTGTACGACGGTGGCGATCTCGTTGAAGACGTGCGCAGTGTGATCCTGGCGAACGTGCGCACGCCGGAGGAGCGCTGGGGAGACCTGCGCGCGCAGGCGGCGGCGCACGCGATCGGAGATGAGCGCCTTCAGGGACAGGTGTCTCGCTTCGGCCTCGAGACGTGCTGGCAGAAGATGTCCGAGCTGATGGATTACACGGAGCGCATGACGCGCCTGGCGATCGCGCGCATCCCCGCCGGCACCTACGAGTTCACGGACTACATGGACGACGACGGGTTCGGCACGCAACGGATCGGCATCTCAGTTCGGGTTTCGGTGCGGGGCGATGAGCTGACGGTGGACTTCGAGGGCTCTTCGCCGTTGGTCCAGGGGTCGCTCAACGCCACCGCCGCCGTCACGACCTCCGCCGTGCACTACGTCGTGCGCTGCCTGCTGCCGCGCGAAGTGCCAGCAAACGAGGGGTCGGCTCGGCCAGTGACGGTCGTCCTGCCGGAGCGGTCTGTCGTGAACGCCGCAGCACCGCACGCAGTTGCCGGGAGCATCGAGACCGCGCAGCGCATCGTCGATGCGCTGCTCGGAGCGCTGGGAGAGGCTCTTCCCGATGAGATGCCGGCGGCGAGCAACGGGAGCATGAACAACATCACGTTTGGTGGATGGGACAGCGAGAAGGGTAAGGCGTTCAGCTACTACGAGACGGTGGGCGGGGGCGGCGGTGGCAGCAGAGGAGCCGAGGGAGCAGACGCGATGCACTCGCACATGACTAACACGCTGAACACGCCGGTCGAAGTGCTGGAGATGTCATACCCGCTGCGTATCCTTGAATACGCCGTGCGCGAAGGGAGCGGGGGCGCTGGTGAGCACGCGGGCGGTTCTGGCACGAGACGATCGTGGCAGGCGCTCGTGCCCTGCACCGTGTCCCTGCTGGGAGACCGGCGCGTCACCGGCCCGTGGGGCGCCCGGGGCGGTGAGGCGGGGCAGCCGGGACGAGACCGTCTCGTCGGCGAGGCGGGAGAGCGCGGCCTTGGGTCGAAGGAGTCGGTGCAGCTGGAGGCGGGCGACGTAGTGATCATGGAGACGCCCGGCGGTGGTGGCTGGGGCTCGGCACGGGCTTAAGTGCCGGGGCCGCGGCGGCGCGATCGAAGCGTCCGACGTGTTCCGGGCCTTACCACCGATCCCCGGTGGCAGACGTACGCCTAGTCGCGAGGCTCTTCCGCTAGCAGGACTCGCCGCCCTTGTCGTAGACGTTGTCAAGGGGGACGCCGTCCCAGGTGAGACCCGCGGCATCAACGTTGGTGACGTCAGTCGTGTAACAGCCGGCGGAGGCGTTTTTCAGGGAAAAGGTGACCGTGCCGCCGGCGCCAGTTGTGCCCGTGGCCGAGGCGATCCAGGAGCTGTCACGGAACAGTTCGATCGACACGGAAGCGCCGCTGACCGGGTCGTTCAGGTCGTCCACGAGGGCGACTGTAATCAGCAAGTGCTTGTCCTTGTTCTTGCCGCCCTCAGTGGCGTAGCTAACATCATCAACGATCGCATTAGACCCGGATGGAGTGGGGCTTGGTGTTGCTATCGGAGTGGGCGTGGGCACGGGCGTGGCTGCTGGAACGGCCGTTGGCACCGGCGTCGCCCCAGTGCCTGGATAGAGAGCGGAGATGCCGTTGATGTCGTCTTGATCGAGGTCACACTGGGCACTCAGGTATGGAGTCGCCATCACCGCGTTGACGTCGGGCGAGTGCCCCAGTCCAACCACGTGGCCGATCTCGTGCAGGAGAACGCTCTCAGCGTCAAACGCGGGGCCGGCGGTGTTGCAATCGTGAACCCAGTTGACTTTCGTGTTGAGGGCCACGTCAGCTTCGTCGACTGAGGTGCTGTACCAGGTCACGCCAAGCGTGCAGCCCAACCTGAAGTTGCAGGGCCCTGCCAGACTGAAGAAGGTCACGTCGTTGAATCCGTCGAACGTTTGCGGTCCCTGACATTCGTCAAGGAGCGACGGGCAACGGTTGGTCAGGCCACCGAACGATAGCACGAACGAGGAGGTTGAGACGGCGCTCCACGTGGCCTGAGTGTTGGTCAAGACGCTCAGACCGTCAACGCCGGTCGGGTCCTTACTATCGTTGTAGTTCTGGGTCACGACGTTTCCAGGCAGCCCGTCACTGAACTGGTCCCAGACCAGGCCGGTAGTCGTGAAGTCAGCGGATTGCAGGTCCGCAGGCGTCGCCGGCCGCGCCCGCTGAGCGTTGAGAGCCGCGTCAGCGACGACGCGCTCGTCGACGCCGGGCGGCACAAACAGTGTGATGTGAATGATGAGGTCGCCGGCCCGGGTCTCTTTCACACCGAAGACCGAGGCGAGGCGAGACTCCGTGGCGGCGTGTCCTTCACCCCTGCTCTGGGTGATAACGAGAGCGCCCGCAATGACCACCGTCAGTGCCAATGCGATAGTCAATGACTTCTTCATGATCTCTCTCCGTGCGTCGCCAAGCGTTCCATGGCCTTCAATTATACGTCAAACCCCCACCATGAAGCCCAACATTAGGTGTATTTTCGGTTGTCACGAGCGCGACAGGGACGAGCGGGCGCCTACGGAGGAAATGAGAGCGCGGGAAAGAGAACCACACGGAGCGGCCCGTGCGGGTGGCCACCTACGTGGTGGCGGTGAACGACACGGTCGCGGTGTCGCCGTCGGCCGCTTCAGAGGAGTCGCGTCCGGTGCGTTTGAGTACGGCGAGGAAGGCCTCGACCACCGTCGGGTCGAACTGGGTGCCGCTGAAGCGCTTGAGCTCTTCGATGGCATCGGCCACCGGCATCGCTTTGCGGTAAGGACGATCCTCGGTCATGGCGTCGAAGGCGTCGGCGACGAGAAGGATGCGGGCGCCGATGGGGATGTCATCACCGCTGAGGCCGTGCGGGTATCCGGTGCCGTCGAAGCGCTCGTGGTGGTGAAGGATGACGGGTACGGCGTCGGCGGCGGTCGGGACGTTGGAGAGCGTGTTGGCCCCGTCCGAGGGATGACGCCTCATCCGCTTCATTTCGGCTGCGGTCAGCGGGCCGGGCTTGAGCAGGATCTCGTCGGGGACGACGATCTTGCCGATGTCGTGAAGGAGTGAGGCGACGCGCAGTACGGAGACCTCAACGTCGGAGAGGCCAAGCTCTGCAGCGAGTTCGCCGGTGTACCAGGAACAGCGCTCTGCGTGATCTTTTGTCTGGGGGTCCTTGGCGCGGAGGGCGCTGGTGAGGGAGGCGACGACGTCGGCATAACGCCGGCCAGAGTCGTCGTTGTGAGGGGCGATGCCGCCGAGATGCTCGGCGAGCGAGCTGCCCCAGACGTTAACGCGATTCTTGCCGGTGGCCTTGGCGTTGTACATCGCCATGTCGGCGCGGTAGACGATCTCCTTGGCCGTGGCGCCGGATTCCGGGAAGATGGCGACGCCGACGCTGGCGGTTACTCCGGGTCCGCCGTCAACGGGCATGTTCTCTATGGCGGCTCTGACGCGCGTGGCGAACTCAGTGGCCGCTGAACGATCGGCGCCCGGCACAAGGATGGCCAGTTCGTCGCCACCGTAGCGGAAGCAGTACTCCTTGCAGTGCCGTTCGCAAAGCTCCTTGCAGTTTTGTGTGCAGGTCGGCGTAACGGTCACTTCCGTCAGCACCTTCGCTACGTTGCGCAGCAGTTCATCGCCCGCCTGGTGACCGCGAGAGTCGTTGACGTCCTTGAAGCTGTCGAGGTCCAGGAGGATAAGGGCAAGGGAGGAGCCGGACTGGCGCGCAGCTTCGACGTGCTCTTGCAGTTGCTTGTGGAAGGCGCGGTGGTTCCCGAGGCCAGTGAGGGGGTCCGTGGCGGCCTGGCTGCGGGCGTCTGTTAGCTGGCGGTGCCTGTGCTGGAGTTCTTGGTTGGCGTGTCGCAATTTCTCGGTCTTTTGCTCGACCGCGTCCATCATGTCGTTGAGGACGACGCCGAGGTGGGCGAGTTCGCCCGGCCCGGACGTAGGCGCCCTGGCCGATAGATCACCGTCGGAGGCGCGCCGAGCGGTGTCCTCAAGGGCGGCGAGCGGCTTGAGGATGGAGCGCGCAAGCAGGTATCCTCCGGTGATAATTAGCGTGCCGCCGATGGCACCCAGGGCGATCAGCAGCAGTACGGTGAGCTGCGCGGTCGAATTCGCCTCCTCGCGAAGCGCGGCGACTTGATCCAGCTCTGAGGCTGCCAGGGCCTCGAGCTGAAGGCGGTATTCACGGAACAAGGGAACGATCTGTTCGATCAGGGCCTCCGCCTCGGCGACGTTGTCGGTAAGTCGCAGCTGGGTCGTACGCGCGGCGTCCTGTACGAGAAGCGTACCGGCGGCATAAACGGCGTCGAGCCCGACGACGTTGCCACGAGTGAGCGCCTCGTTCATGCTCGCCTGGGCGACGTCTGCGTGCTCCTGGATCTCGGCCACGTAGACTTCGTCGCCGGAGATCACGTAGCGCTGAAGAAGGAGGCCAGTTACGGCCGCGTTTGCCTCCGCGGTCTGAAGCAGCGACGCTGTCTTTGAGTGGTCCTCAAGTTCCGTGAGGGCGGACTGGTGCACTTGAGCCTGCCAGGTGGTCGCGCCGATGACGCCAACGAGAAGGAGCGTGACCATGCCAAAGCCAATGATGATGCGGCCTTTAACCGAGCTCAGGGGCGTATTCGCCCACAGGCGATCACGGAAGCCGTTTCGCCCGCTTATCTCATGCAGTTCGCCGGAGCGCGCGCTCAACATCGTTTCAAGGTCCTCTTCTGTGTCCTGTCTGTTGTCAGTGGCTGCGTGACATAGTGACGTGACTTAGCTGGTTGAGGGTGCGCCGACAGTGCCGCGGCGACGCACGTTGCCGATGAAGATAACGGCGGCGGCCAGAACCATGACAGCGGCCACTACGCCGGCGCTGATCGCCAGCCACGAGGCTATCGTGTTCGCGTCTTCGGCGCTGCTCGTCGCAGTGACGGCGGCGACGCGCTCAGAGTCCGCGAATTCCTCTAGCCCAGCGAGCAGCGCGTTGAAGCTCGGGGAGAGCTCCTCGAGCGCGGCGCCGGCTGCCTCTACCTCACCGACCTGTCGCAAGGCGATGACTCCTGCGAGCGCCTCGATCGCGGAGGATCCTTGAGCAAGGAAGCCGCCTTCGTCAGAGCCCGCTTCGGCGATGGCGGCGGAGAGGTTCTGCACGGCGGTGGCCGTGACTGCCTGGATCTCGGGAATCAACGCCTCGTCGCCGGAGACGACGTACTCGTTGAGAAGAGCGCCAGAGGTCGTGCCGTCGGCCAGCGCCTCTCCGATCAGAGTTGAAGTGAGAAGGCTCGATTCCGCTTCGTCTATCTTCGACTGGCTGGTGTTCTCCTGCCACACTGAGGCGGCGAAGAGAGCGACCACGACGCAGACGCCGATGACGGCTGCGATGGCCACGAACTTGTTTGACTTGCCGATGCTGTTGTTAGCCATGTTTTGCCTCCTGGGCGAACCGCGAATTCGCCGCCGCTGGCGTGGGTTCGGCCCTACTTCCTTACTAGATGTGGATTCAACAGCTTCGTTGCACCGTAAGGCTGACGCCAAGCCGCCTCGCAGGCTTGCTGCGTGCGGGCCGGTTGGAGGTGCGGTGCGGCTCAGGAGTGGAGGCGCGCGGCTGCGGCCGCGCGCCAGTCGCCAGCGATTTCGGTGTTGACGGCGTTGTCGTTGACGGCGCCGGCGAGGCTTGTGAGGAGGTTGTCGGCAGCCAGGCGGGCCATCTCGGAGCGGGTGGCGATGCTGGCGGAGGCGATGTGCGGGGTGATAACGACGTTGTCCAAGGCGAGGAGCGGGCTATCGGCGGGCAGAGGCTCGGGGTCGGTGACGTCGAGCGCGGCGCCGGCGATTTCGCCCGAGCGGAGCGCCTCGTAGAGGGCGTCGTGATCGACGAGGGGGCCACGCGCGGTGTTGATGAGGATGGCACTCGGCTTCATCAGGCCGAACTGGCGAGCAGCGATGAGGCCGCGGGTGTCATCCGTGAGCGCGGCGTGGATGGAGACGAAGTCGGACTGGGCGAGGAGCGCGTCGAGATCGGCGTAGGCGGCGCCGACCTCCTTCTCCGCCTGAGTGTTGCGGCTGCGGCCGTGGTAGAGGACGCGCATGCCGAAGCCGGCGGCGCGGCGGGCGACGGCGGCACCGATGCGGCCGAGGCCGATGATGCCGAGGGTGGCGCCGTGGACGTCGGGGCCGAGCATGATCTCGGGTCCCCAGGTGCGCCAGTTGCCGGCGCGGACGTAGCGGTCGCCCTCGGCGATACGACGGGCGGCGGCGAGGAGGAGGCCGAAGGCGAGGTCGGCGCTGGTCTCGGTGAGGACGCCCGGCGTGCGAGACACGAGGACGAGACGGCGGCTGGCGTCGGCGACGTCGATGTTGTCGTAGCCGGTGGCCATGTTGCTGACGGCGATGAGATTTGGAGCGGCGGCGAGCAGGGTGGCGTCGATGTGGTCGGTGAGGAGGGTGAGGAGGCCGTGGGTGGTGGCTGCTTCGCGGCGGAGGTCGTCGGGCGACGGCGGCAGCTGGTCGGGCCAGACGGCGACTTCGCATGTCTGTCGCAGGAGGCCAAGTGCGTCGCCGGGAAGGTTGCGGGTGACGAAGACGCGCGGGCGATCTGGCATCGGGGCTAATGTAGCATGGGCCTGGACGAGAGCGACGATGAGAGGAGACCCGGATGAACGAGGAGCAGAGGAAGTTCGCGGCGGAGGTGAACGTGGCGGTGCTGGCGACGGTGGACGGCAAGGGCCGGCCTCACGCGACGCCTATCTGGTACATGCTGGACGGTGACGAGATCGTGCTGAGCGTGGGCCGCGGCGGCCAGAAGCACCGCAATCTGGAGCGCAACCCGGAGGTAACGCTGGTGATCGACTCGCGGAAGGTGCCCTATTACGCGATCATGGTGGCCGGGCGGATGGAGATCGGGCCGCCGCTCAACGACGAGCAGAGGCTGGCGCTGGCGACGCGCTACCTGGGCGAGGAGATCGGCAAACGTTATGTCGAGACGACGGCGGGCGACGACTCCGTTTCGCTGCGGCTGAAGGCGCGGAAGGTGATGGAGTTCAACGGGGGTGCGGGCAGCTGAGCCTGTCCGGGCTAGTGGCGCTTGAGGACTCTGCAGAGCTGAGCTCTGCGGGTGTCCCCGCTGGCGGACGGCGAACTCATGGGCTCGGACCACCGTCCACTCGAGATGACACTAATCCTGCGTGACGATCAACTTCCCTTCCATCCCTGCGGCCTGGTGTCCGGGAACCGAACAGTAGAAAACGTACTCGCCGGGTTCGTGGATCTTCAGGTGAACGATGCCGCTGCCGGCCTCAGTCAGCGCGAAGTGGACGTCGGCGGCCTTCGCTTGCTCCTCGTGTCCGTGCAGCCCTGTACCGCCGAGGTACGAGATGTGGACATCGGCGTCGACCTCGTCGATTGTGAAGTCGTGAAGTGTGGCTTCGGGGTTCTGAATAGCGATCTCGACAACTTCGCCCGCCTTGACTTCGAGCACGTCAGGGGTGAACGAAAGCAGCGACATGTCGACGAGGAACAGCGACTCCTTGGGCGCCGCCTCAAGGTACGCCTGAGCACCAGGGTCGTGGTCGTCGGCAGCCTGGGGATCGTCCGTCGGGTCCGCGCCATCGTTGGCCGAATCGCCGCACGCGGAGACGAAAACAGTGGCGGCAACGATCAGTGTTGTGATTGCGAAGAGCTTTAGGGTCGTCGTGATCCTCATGGCTTCACCTTCCTTCCTCTAAACTTGCGAGCTTCATGTCTAGGCCTGCCTATAGAGGTTCTCTATTGTTGACCTATCTTAATATTAACACAGTCTATAGTCAGAGAGAGCCGGCACGCTCAGGGCGGTGGTGTGGGCCGGGCGGCACCGAAGCGTCTAGCGTGGCGAGGAGACGACGGCTAGTCGATCTCGACGATGACCGTCGCGACGATGAGGGCGACGATGCCGAGGCTCAAAGCCAGCGCGGTGAGGTTGATGAGCAGCCGAACGGCGCTGCTTCCGAAGCCGTCGTCACTTTCACTTGCCATGCGCTCGTACCTCCTCTGGTCGCCGGTCTGAGCGGGTCGCCCACCAATTGTACATAGCGCGCCAGGCGGCGAGGAAGAGGCCGGCACCGGTGATGCCGATGGCGAAGAAGGCGGTGAAGAGCTCGCGGTCGAAGAGGAGGGCGCGGCCGCCCATGGCGAGGACGCCGGCAGCAGCCCAGATCATGAGGACGTTGGCGACGGGGTAGCGGCCCTCGGCGGCGCGGGCGCTGAAGGCGCCGAAGAAGGGGGCGATGAGGAGCCAGGCGACCGGGAACGGGAGGATGGCGCGGGCGAACGTCGTCTGGGTGAGGGCGTCTTCGTGGCTGGCGAGGCCGAGGAGGCCGAAGGCGACGAAGGCGGCGACGTCGCCGGCGACGAGGAGAGCGCGCCGCGTTGGTGCTCCGCTCATCCTTCGAGAGCCTCAGGACGAGCGGGACGGAACGCAGTCGCGTTGGAGATGCTCGTGACTACATCTCCATCACTTCTGCGACTTTGATCGTCCCCATGTCGAGGAACGGGCATGTCTTGGCCATCTCCAGAGCAGCGTCCATGCTGTCCGCTTTGACGATGGAGAATCCCGTCAGCGGATCGGGCCCGGCATCGTCTGAAACGCCGCCGGTGGTGACGACCTTGGCCTTTCCCAGGGGAGTGCCCGGGCTGACCACGGCGTCGCCGAGACCGGCGAGCCAGGCCTGCCATTTCGCCATCCCTTCGGCGCCTTGTTCGGGGCTCTCAGGCTCACGTCCGCCGTGATAGGCGATGATGTAGTTCGGCATAGACTCCTCTCCTTGCGTTGGTTGCGCCTTACCGTTAGTCACAATTTACTGCTACTTAAGCCGCCCGTTCGAATTACCGGATCACGCCGAGAGCAGCTGGCGGCCGATGACCTTGAGTTCGACGACGGGCTTGACGCCTTCGAAGATGGGGAGGACGAGGGCGTCGACGGTGTAGCGGGCGATCGGGTCCTCTTCGGAGTAGCCCCAGCCGCCGTGGATGAGCATCGCCTCCTGGCTGACCCAGACGGCGACGTCGGAGGCGAAGACCTTGCACATCGCCGCTTCGAGGTTGGCGCGCTCGTCGGACTGCATGATGCGGGCGGCGGCGTAGGTGAGGTGGCGGCCGGCGGCGGTGTACGCGGACATGCGGCCGATCTTGTACTGGGTGAGCTGGTAGTCGGCGAGGGGCTTGCCGAACTGCTGGCGGTCGCTGGCGTAGTTGCAGGCCTTTTCGACCGAGGCCTGACTGACGCCGGTGGCGCGGGCGCCCGTCTGCAGGCGGCCGGCCGCGAAGCCGCCCATCTGCAGGTAGAAGCCGCGGCCGAGGCCGTCCTCGCCGCCAACGAGGTTCTCTGCCGGCACGAAGTAGTTGTCGATCGCCAGCGTGAACGAGTGCATGCCGCGGTAGCCGGGGGTCGGGTTGGCGATGCCACTGATGGCGCCGCCGCCGGGCTGAGTGTGGTTGAAATCGTGGCCGTCGTACGGGTCCTTGGGGACGATGAAGAGCGAGAGGCCCTTGGCGCCGGAGCCGGCATCGCCGGTGCGGGCGAGGAGCGCGAGGATGTTGGCGCGGCCGGCAAAGGTGGCCCAGGCCTTCGCTCCGTCGATGATCCAGCCTTTGACGCCGTCGCGCTCACCGGGGGAAGCCTTGCACATGAGCGAGGCGACGTCCGAGCCGACGTCTGGCTCGGTGACGGCGATGCCCACGAGCAGCTCGCCGGCGGCGATGCGTGGGAGCCAGGTCTGGCGCTGGGCCTCGGTGCCGCCGGCGAGGAGGGCGCGGGTGAGGATCTCGGAGCGGGTGATGAGGCTGCCGGCGACGAGGGAGATGGTCGAGAGTTCTTCGGTGAGGACGACCATCGTGAGGAGGCCCATCTCGGTGCCGCCGTAGGACTCGGGGATGGAGGAGCCGAAGAGGCCGATGGCGGCCATCTTGGCGATCAGGTCTTCGGGAAAGAGGTGGTCCTGGCGGTGCATCTCCTGGGCGATCGGGGCGACCTCCGTGCGGGCGAACTCGCGGGCGTGGTCGCGGGTCATGTTAGCGATCTCGTCGTCGAGCACGGCGGTGAATGCGCCACGGGCGTCGATGACGCGGCGGCCAACAGCGGCGATGCGCGTGACGGACAGGCCGTTGCGGATGAGGTTTCGCGCTTCGTCGGCGGCGAGCGTCGTGGTGACGGCGTCGCCGACGGCGAACGTGTCGGGGTCGGCCTCGACAGCGTTGCGGGCTTTGTGGAGGGCCTCGGCGGCGAAGATCAGCGCCTGTTCGTCGACGAGATCGTCGGCCTGGCCGGCGTCGGCTCGCGACTCGGCGTAAGCGGTGAGTTCAGCGGCGGCCTGGGCTTCGGTAGCGATCTGGGCGAGGCGTGAGACGTGCGCCTGATGGGCGTCGATCTCCTTGCCGCCGTTGGTCAGGCGCGCGGCGGAGGCGACGGCGCTGTCGGCGAGCTGTCGCGCAATGTCAGTGAGTGACCGCGCGGCGGTTAGGGACTCACTGCGTGTCTCTGCGCTGGTCATGGGCGGTTCCTCCGGGGTCGGGGTTGGTGCTCAGGCGGCAGGCGTGCCGGACTCGGCGAAGAGCTTGCGGATGCGCCTTGCCCGATAGTCGAAGATGTGCTTGAGCTGACGGGCGACGATCAGCCGGTGAGCTATCGAACCAAGAATACCGAACGGAAGCTCGTACTGCACCCGATCGCGCATGAGCGTGCGATCACCAAGGTCCTCGAAGGAGTGCTCGTGCCTCCACAGGCGATACGGCCCCTTCGCCTGAACGTCGGTGAAGCCCCGGGGCGGGTCATACTCCTCGAAGATAGTGACCCATCTGATGGGCAAGAAGAGCCACTTGATGGTGTAGGCGATGCGGAAGCCGGGCTTCACCGGCAGGTCGTCGATCTCGCGGATGGAGAAGTCCATCGCCTTCGGGGTGAGCTTCTCGAGGTTGCGCGGATTCTCGAAGAAGGCGAAGACCTCGTCACGGGGCGCGGGGATGATTGTTTCGCGTTCGAGAACGGGCATCAGTCTATCTTCTGGAGGTATGTGGCGAGGCCTTCGCGAAGAGGCGTCGGCGTAAGGCCAAGCTTCTCGCTCATATCGGCCGGGTCGGCGAGGGCGTCCATCGTAATGAAGTCGACGGCGTCCGGCGTGAGAGGTCTGCCGGGCAGCAGCTGGACGACAGACGCCAGCGCCTTCATCACGAACTTCGGCGCGGGGAGAAGCAGGCGGCGACGGCCGACGACCCGAAGAGCCGTCTTGACGACGTCCGACATGGAGAGGACGTCCGGGCCGCCGACTTCGAAAGTCTGGTTCGCAGCGGCCGGGTTGTCGAGGCACTCGGCGGTGGCGCGGCCAACGTCATCGATGAAGACGGGCTGCATCATTTGCTTGCCGACGGCACCGATGAGAGGGACGAACGGCTGGAAGCGCGACATGGCGAGGAAGCGGTTGAGGGCGCGATCCTCCGGGCCGTAGACCCACGACGGGCGCAGGATGGCGTAGGTGAGGCCGCTGTCGCGGACGGCCTGCTCGGCGCGCCATTTGGCCCGGAACCAGTGGTAGCCCTCGGGCGCGGCGCCGGCGGCGCTCAGGTAGACGTATCGCTCCGCGCCGGCGGCCTGAGCGGCGGCGACGAGGTTCTCGGTGCCGCGGGCGTCGACCTCCTCGAAGGTGCGGCCCTTCCTGGGGTTCTCGATCGGTGAGTTGGGGAACTGCTGGGTGCCGATGACGGCGTCTACGCCGACCATCGCCGCCTGGAGTGAGGAGGGATCGCCCACGTCGCCTTCGCGGTACGTGATGGCGAGGCCGGGAAAGCGATCCGCGGAACGCGCCGCGTCTCGGGTGAGGACAGCGAACTGCTGGCCCCGCCGGGCGAGCTCGCGGACGATGCCGCCGCCGACGAATCCGGTGCCGCCTGCTACGAGGATCATGATGGAGCCTCCTGCTTCTGCCACTCCCCCGCTGAACGCTGTTGCGACCTATTGTGGGCTTTTGTGATGTTTTGCACAAGCGTTATGGAGTGCCCTCGCCACGTGCCATACTGGCAGCATGCCGCAGGAGACGCAGACGACGACCGATGCCGGGACGCGCAACGGCTGGCTGAGGCTGGACGACGCGGGCTTGCTGGCGCAGTGCGAGGAGCACGGCTACCGGTCGAGCGGGCCCGGCGGTCAGCGCCGGAACAAGGTGGAGACGGCGGCGCGCGTTCGGCACAGGCCGAGCGGCATCGAGGCGCACGCGGCAGAGACGCGAAGGCGCGAGGACAACCGGAAGCGCGCCCTGCGACGGCTGCGGGAGCGAATCGCGATCGAAGTGAGGTCGCCGTACGAGGAGCCGCCGGAGCTGGCTACGTACCGCCGGGACAAGCGCCTGTCGATCAACGCCCGCAATCCGGCGTACCCGGTCGTGCTGGCCGCGGTGCTGGACGCCCTGGCCGACGCGGACGGCAGCTACGCCGGCGCAGCGAAGAAGGCGGGGACGACGACGAGCCAGCTGCTGAAGTTTCTGCAGGCGGACCGGGAGGCCTGGCGATCGGTGTCGGAGGCACGCCCGAGGAAGTAATGTGACAAGTCGCGCGCTATCTGGCAGGATGGGGAGCAACAGAAAGCGCCCGGATCAAACCGCCCGGGCGGAAGATCGCCAGCAGGCCGGGAAACGCGACCGATGCAGGAGGTAGGCCGATGCGAATGAGTGGAGTTCTCTTTGGAGTGGCGGTTGGCGCCACGCTGATGTACCTGTTCGACCCCCGCCAGGGCGTGGAACGCCGCGAAGTCTGGGGCGAGCGTCTGAAAAAGGGCCGCGAGCAGGCCCAGAGCGCCGTCGAGACCGGCCGCACGCGCGTGTCCGAGTACCGCCACCGCAACGACGACGGTGCGCTGTCGTCCGTGGCCTACAACGGCGAAACAGCCGAAGCCTAGCACACCCCGGCGCTAGTGGCCGCGGGCGAGGAGCCAGTGGGAGTCCAGCGTGGGCCCATGCCCGGACCAGACCGCGAACTCTGCGACGAATACGTGATCGCCTGCCGATAGGCGCTCGCGGAGACGATCGCGGATCGCGGCAGCCGGCTCAGCCGTGTGGACGACGCTGGCATCGTCGCCGAGCGTGCGAATCTCCTCCTGCGGCACGATTTCGAGCAGAGCATCGCGGACGAGCGAGCAGAGGTTGCGGCTGTCGGACCAGGCGACGACGAGCTTGAGGGTGGGGTCGCTCATGCGGCCAGGTAGCGGTTGAACCAATCGATCGTGCGGCGCCAGGCGTCGCGCGTGGCCTCTTCGCGGTAGCTGGGGCGGCCTTCGTTCATGAAGCCGTGACCGGCGCCGGCGTAGCTCTGAAACTCGTGCTCCACGCCGAGGCGCGTCATCTCGGCGTCGATCTTCGCGACCTCGGTCGGGGCCGGGGCCAGATCGTCCTCGCCGAAGAGGCCGAGGACGGGACACGAGATGTCGCCGGTGAGGTCGAAAGGCGCCGGGCCGTCGCCCCAGGCGACCAGGCAGTTGCCGCCCCAGCAATCCACGGCGGCTTTGAAAGCGTCGCTCTTCGCCGCCATCAGATAGGTGACGCGGCCGCCCATGCAGTAGCCGGTGATGCCGAGGCGGGCGCCGTCGATCTCGGGCAGCGATTGCGCGTGCCCGACGGCGGCGTTGACGTCGGCGGCTACGGTGTCGTCGCGCAGGCGCATCATGCGGGTCATGGGGTCGTCGGCGGAACCGGGCTCCTCGCGGTGATAGAGGTCGGGCGAGACGGCGGCGAAGCCTTCGGCGGCGAAGCGGTCGCACATGCCGCGGACGAAGTCATCGACGCCGCCGGCGTGCTGGATGGCGATGACGCCCGGGAAAGGCCCGTCGCCATCGGGTGTGCTGACGTAGACGCGCATGTCTGCGCCGTCAACGGATACGTTGTCCCAGCGTGAGGGCATTGGGTACCTCCTTCAGTTGCCGGTAAGGATACCTCAGTCGGCGATGCGGGCTTTGGCGAAGTAGGCGAGGGCGAGGCGCACCTTCTCCTCGATCTCGGCGGCCCTCGCTCAGTGACTCTCGCCGAAGTATTCACTCATGCCGGCGTCTGTGGCCCCGACTCGCGGGTGAGTATGGCTTGTCGGTAGCTGCCACGTCCGGGGGTCATTTAGAACGACTTCAGCCTCTGTCGCAGAGTACGGAGCACACTCGTTCGCCTGAGGTGTGAACTCACACAGATAGACGAGCCCTTCCGCAATCAGTCGCAACACTTCCTGCCTCACGACCTCTTCAACGGCCTCCTTGTCCGCGCCGGACAAGATCCGCTCGCAGGTGCTAACGATCTCCCACAGTGCGTGCCAGTCCTCTGTGGCAGAACTTAGGATTTCGAATGCGACTTCTTGATTGCTCATCGCAGAGTCGTATCTCCCTCCAGCGGTATAGCAAGGATACCTCAGTCGGCGATGCGGGCTTTGGCGAAGTAGGCGAGGGCGAGGCGCACTTTCTCCTCGATGGCGGCGTCTTCGGGGAAGTCGGCGCGAGCGACGGCGTCGGTGGCCTCGGCCTGGGAGTAGCCGAGGGCCATCAGCGCGCCGACGATCTCTTCCGACTCGACGCCGGGCGTGGTGGCAGGCGCGGCGGCGGACGTCATCTTGTCCTTGAGCTCGACGACGACGCGGGCCGCGAGCTTCTGGCCGACGCCGGTGGCGCGGGCGAGCGAGGCGGCGTTGCCGGAGGCGATGGCGAAGGAGAGTTCGTCGGCGTCCATGACCGAGAGCAGCGCCAGGCCGACTTTGGGGCCGACGCCGGAGACGGAGGTGAGGGTCTGGAAGAGGCGGCCTTCATGGGCGTCGAGGAAGCCGTAGAGGGTCATCGAGTCCTCGCGGACGACGAGGTGCGTGTGGAGCGTAATGTCGGAGCCGACGCTGGTGGCCGCGATAACGCTGACCGGCGCGTGGACGAGGTAGCCGACGCCGCCGACGTCGACGACGAGGCTGTCTGCGCCGAGGTCGAGGACGGTGCCGGTGAGACGGGCGATCATCGGCGGGACCTGGGACGGGAGCCTGCGGGAGACGGGGTGGCGGCAGCGGCGGCGACGAGAGCGTCCGCGCCGCGCTTGAGGGCGTGGCAGACGGCGACGGCGAGGGCGTCGGCGGCGTCGGCGGGCGTCGGTAGCTCGCTGAGGCCGAGGAGCGACTGCACCATCATCGCCACCTGCTCCTTGGAGCCGCGGCCGTAGGAGGTGACGAACTGCTTGACCTCGGATGGCTTGTAGAGGGTCACCGGCAGGCCGGAGCGGGCGGCGGCGAGGGTCGCGGCGGCGCGCGCTTCGCCGACGGCCACGGCGGCGCGAGTGTAGCCGAGGATGAAGTCCTCGATGGCGACTTCCCGCGGTTGGTATTCGGTGATTATGTCGAGAATGCCTTCGTGGATGCGCATGAGGCGCTCGGCATGGGGTGCCTTTGTGGGTGGGCTGATGGCGCCGAAGCCGGCGGCGGTGTGCGAGGAGCCTTCGGCGATGATGATGCCGTAGCCGGTGACGGTGAGTCCGGGGTCGATGCCGAGGATCGTGACTGGGCCTGATCCGGGCACAGGCTAGGCCGCCGCGTACTCCAGAAGCGCGGCCTCCGGGAAGTCCGCGTTGGAGTAGACCTTCTGCACGTCATCGAGGTCTTCGATTGAGTCGAGGAGACGCAGCGCCTGCCTGGCGGCCGACTCGTCGAGGGGGATCATATTCGTGGGCAGCATCGAGAGCTCCGCGCTGGCGATCTTGAAGCCGCCTGCCGTGAGCTTGTCGCGCACCTCGGCCAGTTCGTTGGCGACGGTGTGGACTTCGATGATCTGGCCCTCGACCTGCACGTCTATGGCGCCGGCGTCGATGGCCAGGAGGGCGAGTTCTTCCGGATCGGCCTCCCCGGCATCGAGCGTGATCAGGCCCTTGCTCTCGAACTGCCAGGCGACGGAGCCGGACTCGCCCAGGTTGCCGCCGCCGCGGGTGAGGGCAGTGCGGAGGTCGGAGACGGAGCGGTTGCGGTTGTCGGTGACGACTTCGACGAGGATGGCGACGCCGCCGGGGCCGTAGCCTTCGAAAGTGATCTCCTGGAGGTTGGCCGCATCGCCACTGCCAGCGCCGCGCTCGACGGCGCGTTTGATGGTGTCGGCGGGCATGTTGCCTTCCTTCGCCTTTTCGAGGGCGAGACGAAGGCGGGCGTTCATCGCCGGGTCAGCGCCGCCTTCGCGAGCAGCGACGGAGACCTCGCGGGAGAGCTTGGTGAAGAGCTGGCCGCGCTTGGCGTCAGACGCGCCCTTCTGACGCTTGATCGTGGACCAGTGAGAGTGTCCGCCCATACGTTCGGAATTGTACCGCGCTGAGAGGGTAGGCGGTCAAGACTTGGGCGGCGCCTGGGGCTCCGGCGTGAGGACGAAGAGCTGGATCGCGCGGTCGGTGTATGTGCGGTACTTGCCGTAGCCGGGGTAGAACTCGACGGCGGCCTGCCAGAGGCGCTCGCGCTCTTCGCCCGCGGCGATGCGAGCCGTGTACCGACCGCTGACCTTCTTCGCCCAGACGCGGACCCGCGGGTTCGCCTTCAGGTTGAAGAACCATGCCGGGTGACGTTCGTTGCCGCCGTACGAGGCGACGATGACCACGTTGTCGCCATCACGGAAGTAGAGGAGCGGTGTGCGGCGCTTCTTGCCTGATCTGGCGCCTTCATGCTCGATCACGAGAACCTGCTGACCGAACGTGGTCGAGAGACGGCCGTTTGTCATGGGGATCAGCCGGCGATCGATCGGCGAGGCGATCTTCATGTAGACCTGCACGACGCGCCGGCCACCGATGGCGTCGACGATCGGCTTGAGAAATGAGGGTGTCTTGCCCTGGTCTCGTGTCTTCTCAGCCATTGCGCCGGTATTATGGCACAGGAGCGACGATGACGAGCACGACAATCCAGTTTGGTGACGAAGAGCGGCAGTTCCTCTACCGCACGGCGGCGGTGGCGCTGAACGGCGACCTCGTGTTGCTGCAGCGCATCGGCGACGCCAAGTTCTGGTGCCTGCCGGGCGGCCGCATGGAGATGGGGGAGACGGCCGAGGCGGGCCTGAAGCGCGAACTGCGCGAAGAGACCGGCATGGAGGCAGATATCGGCCGGCTGGTCTGGGTGATCGAGAACTTCTACGGACAGGGCAGCCTGCGCCTGCACGAGATCGGTCTGTACTTCCTCGTGCGGTTCGAGCCGACATCATCGGCCTATAAGCAGGAATGGACCGGGCAGGAGGAGGACGGAACGGAGCTGACGTTCCGCTGGTGGCCGGTGGCGGACCTGGTGCGGGTGAATCTGCTGCCGGAGATGCTGAGGCGCGCGCTGCGCGAGGTCCCGAACGCGCCCGAGTACCACATCGCCGTCGAGTAGGGGACGCCCTTCGAGAGCCTCAGGGTGAGCGGGCTATGCGCGGCAACCTTAGCAGCGTGTTGTCGATGAGGCGCGTGGCGCCAACGCGAGCCGCGAGAAGAAGCAGCGCCGGGCGGTCGATCGTCTCTAGCTCGGCGAGCGTTTTTTCGTCGGCAACGCTGACATAGTCGACGCCGACGCCGGCCGCATCGAGAGTGCGCCGGGCGGCGGCACGGATGCGCGACGCGTCTCGCTCGCCCTCGCGGACGCTCTGCTCGGCTTCGGCCAGTGCGCGGGAGAGGGAGAGAGCGCGCGACCGCTCGTCCGTGGAGAGGTAGGCGTTGCGGGAGGACATGGCGAGGCCGTCGGGCTCGCGGACGATGGGCAGGCCAATGACCTCGACGGGGAGGCCGAGATCGGCAGTCAGGCGGCTGATGACGCGCAGCTGCTGGGCGTCCTTTTCGCCAAAGTAGGCGCGATCCGGGCGCACGATGCGGAAGAGGCGGGCGACGACGGTGGCGACGCCGCGGAAGTGGCCGGGGCGGTGCTCGCCCTCGAGGCGCTCGGCGATGGGGCCGCCGACCTCGACCCAGTCGTCGAAGTCCGGTGGGTAGATCTCTTCCGGCGGCGGCATGAAGACGAGGTTCGTGCCCTCGTCGCGGAGGAGGGCGAGGTCGCGCTTCTCGTCGCGGGGGTAGCGGTCGAGGTCTTCGCCGGGGCCGAACTGCGTGGGGTTGACGAAGATGCTGACGGTCACCGTGTCGCAGCCGGCGCGGGCGCGGCGGACGAGCGAGAGGTGGCCTTCGTGGAGTAAGCCCATCGTGGGCACGAGGCCGACCGTGCCGGCCGCGGCATCACGCGCGGTGGTCATTTCGGCGACGGTGGTGATGGTGCGCATGTGGGTCGGGCGCCGCGCTCCGCTCATCCTTCGAGAGCCTCAGGACGAGCGGCGAGAGACGTGGAAGCAGTTGTGTTGTACTAGAGGGCCGTTTCGGCCTCGGTCGGCGTTTGTGCGGGCGGCTTCTTGACGAAGGACTCCTTCTCGGTCGGGAAGGCACCGTCGCGGACGTCGGAGGCGTAGGCCTTGAGCGCCTCGACGATCGTTGGGCCGAGGTTGGCGTAGCGCTTGGCGTGCCTGGGCACGAAGTCGTTGAAGAGGCCGAGGAGGTCGTGCCAGACCTGCACCTGGCCATCGCAAGCCCAGCCTGCGCCGATGCCGATCGTCGGGATGTCGAGCTTGTCGGTGATGATCTCGGCGACGCGGACGGGCACGGCCTCGAGGACGATGGCGTAGGCACCCGCCTCCTGAAGCGCCATGGCGTCGTTGAGGATGCGGACGGCGGCGGCGGGCGTCTTGCCCTGGACCTTGTAGCCGCCGAGCTGGTTGATCGATTGGGGCGTGAGGCCGAGGTGGCCCATGACGGGGATGCCCGCCTGGGTGAGGCGGCGGACGGTATCGGCGACGTGCTTGCCGCCTTCGAGTTTGACGGACTGTGCGCCGCCCTCCTTGAGCAAGCGCGCGGCGTTGCGGAGGGCGTCTTCGGGGCCGCCCTGGAAGCTGCCGAAGGGCATGTCGGCGACGACGTGCGTGCGTTCCGTGGCCCGGACGACGGGCTTCACGTGGTGCACCATCTCGTCCATCGTGACGGGGATGGTGGAGTCGTAGCCGAGGACGACGTTGCCGAGGCTGTCACCGACGAGGATGAGGGGGATGCCGGCCTCTTCGGCGAGGCGGGCGGAGGAGTATTCGTAGGCGGTGATCATGACGATCTTCTCGCCGCGCTGCTTCATCGCTTTGAGGTCTGTGATTGCGGTTCGCTTCTTCACTTGTCACCTCCCGGTGGGCGCCCGAAGGGGTCGCCGCCTGCGGTTGTGGTTACCAGGTGATTCCCAGTTGCTGGCGCATCGCTTCCTCGAACTGCTCGTCGGTCATCGCCTTGCGTGCGGTGAGTACGAACTCTGCGTCCGGAGTAGCAGGATATCGGAACTTGTTGCCGTTTTCGACGGCGTCTACGATCACGCCGGCCACGGCATCCGGCTGCGCCGCTCCGTCAGGGGTCAGGCGCTGGCCAGCCTGTTCCCACTGGCTGATCAACTCGGAGTACGGCGACTCCTCGCCGGCGCCGGCGCCGACGAGGCGGCGGTTGTCGCCGAAGGGTGTTTCGACGCCGCCGGGCTCGATCAGGTGGACACGAATGCCAAAGTGGCTGATCTCGTACTTCAGGGTCTCGCTGAGGGCCTCGAGCGCCCACTTTGAGGCGGAATATAGGCCATTTATGGGCGCCGCGACGCGGCCGGCGACCGAGGAGACGTTGACGATGACGCCAGCGCCACGGTTTCGCATGCCGGGAAGGACGCCGAGAATCAGGCGGAAGGGGCCGTAGACGTTGGTCTCGAACTGGTCTTTGAGGTCGTCGACGGTCGTCTCTTCGAGCGGGCCCCAGACCTCGAAGCCGGCGTTGTTGACGAGGACGTCGACGTCGCCGACTTGAGCGAGGGCGGCGTCGACTGAGGCCTGCTCGCGAACGTCCAGCTCGAGGACGGTGACGTTCTCGGCTGAGGCGAGGTCGCCGGCCTTCGCCGCGCTGCGGACGGTGGCGAAGACGTTGTAGCCCTTCGCGGCGAGCTGGGTGGCGGCGGCATGACCGATGCCGCCGGTGGAGCAGCCGGTGATTAGTACGGACTTGGCCATGGGTCGATCCTCCTCAGACTGGTAGGGACTCGCGTACGCCGTCGGAGGTGCGGGCGATGCGGTTGTCTCCGTCGACGTAGACGAGTCGCGGGCGGTAGTCGCCGAGTTCGGACTCGGCGAGTTGCTTGTAGCTGATGATGATGACGATATCGCCGGTGTTGATTAGCCGGGCGGCTGCGCCGTTGAGGATGACTTCGCCCTCGCCGCGCGTGCCTTCGATGGCATAGGTGACGAGCCGGGCACCGTTGTTGCAGTCGACGACGTGAACCTGTTCGTGAGGCAGGATATCGGCCGCCTCCATGAGCACGGGGTCAAGGGTGATGGAGCCTTCGTAGGCGACGTCTGCGCCGGTGCAGATCGCCCTGTGTATCTTGCTCTTGAGCATGGTCCGCATGCCTTGTTCCTCCCGTCCAGGCCCACGAAAAAACCCCTTCGGCAGGCCGAAAGGGCACGGGATCGCGCGCTGAGCGCTCTATGTGCCGTCTCGGCCGTTATGGTCCAAGCGGGTCCTGGCGTCTGTTGGCCCTTGCGGGCATTTTGTGGCCGCCCCTAGAGGTCGGCGGATTAAGTGTAGCAAAGGGGGGAAAGCTGTCAACGTTGTGCACTGGCGCACAAAGAAAAAGGAGCCCCGTAGAAGGGGCTCCGTTTTCAAAGGAGGCCAAGCATGGTGTGCTTGCGAGTTAGAAACGGCCGGACGGGGAGTTGAAGCCCCGGAACGTGACCTGTTGGGTGACCGATCGGCGAGTGATCGAGAGGTCGATCACTTCGCTGCGAACCTGGTTCGTTGACTGGGACTTGCCGTCGTGCTTAATGATGGCTGTCTTTGTCGGGTTGCCTTTCGGCTTGTGGCGAAACAGGTTCAGCATTTCTTGTCCCTTCAGGTTGCGTCTGCTGTCCGGTCGTTTGAAGCTAGTTTCCTCCCTCCAGGTGAACAGGCGGGTTAACCGGCGCTCAACCGAGGTTAACGAAGGGTAAACGGTTGTGGCGGCGCTAAGAGCGAGATCCGGCGCTATGCTAGACTGACGCCTGCCAAGCAGAAGATACGTAAGCACCAGGAGGGTCGCCCTATCATGCGAGAAGCAGTGCTCGTAGACATGATTCGAACGCCATTCGGCCGCGCCGGCCAGCGCGGTGTGTTCCGCGACATCTCGCACGTCGAGATGGTCGTGCCGCTGATGAAGAACGTCCTCGATCGCAACAACATAGGCGGCGAGGAAGTGGACGAAGTGCTGTGGGGCTCCGTCGGCATCGCCGGTATGCTCACACGCTCGCGGCTCTACGTGCTCGAAGCGGGCCTGCCGCACACGATCTCAGCGACGGACATGAACAAGCAGTGCGGGTCGTCGCTGCAGGCGAGCGCGCAGGCGGCGTTCGCGGTGATGGCCGGGATGTCGGACGTCGTGATCGCCGGTGGGGTGGAGACGATGGACCGGGTGAACCCTATCCCGCCCGGCGACGAGACGAACCTGCAGCAGGTCCAGACGGCTGAGGTGATGGCGAAGGAGTTCCTGCAGCCGTGGCCGGACAAGGACAAGGCGCCGGTCTGGGCGAAGCGCTGGTACCAGGTAACGGAGCCCTGGATCATGGACATGGGCCAGACGGCGGAGAAGCTGGCCGCAGAGCGCGGTGTCTCGCGAGAGGACGCCGACCGGTTCTCGCTGGAGAGCCACAAGAAGACGATCCGCGCGCAGAAGGAAGGGCTGCTGGCGGACGAGATCAACCCGATCGAGATCTCCTACTCTGACGGTTCGAGCGTGACGGTGGATACGGACCAGAACCCGCGCGAGAACACGTCCCTGGAGAAGCTGGCGAGTCTGAAGCCGGCATATACGGCTGACGGCCAGGTTACGGCGGGCAACGCGAGCCCGCGCACGGACGGGGCGACGATCTGCCTGATCATGGAGAAGGAGATGGCGAAGGAGAAAGGCCTGAAGCCGCTGGCGACGATCCGCCACGCGGCGTCCGTGGGGGTCGACCCGACGATCATGGGCATTGGCCCTGTGCCGGCGACGCAGAAGCTGCTGAAGCGCAGCGGGATGACGCTGGACGACTTCGACATCATCGAGATCAACGAGGCGTTCGCCTGCCAGGTGCTGGCCTGCGGCGCGGAGCTGAAGTGGGACTGGGACAAGGTGAACCCGAACGGCGGCGCGATCGCCATCGGTCACCCGCTGGGGGCGACGGGGACGCGGTTGATCGGGACGATCGCCTACGAGATGCGGCGCCGCGACGCGGAGTGGGGCCTGGTGACGCTGTGCATGGGCGCGGGGATGGGCATGTCGCTGGCGCTGCAGCGCGAGCACTACGACTGGTAGCGCGGAAGCGGGCCTATTGTAGGCTGCGGGCAGACGCGGACAACGACGTAGAGGTGCGGCCCTGAAGTGGAGCTGACGAGCCAGCGCCAACAAGTGAGCGGCGTTCGGCGCGTGCGACATTAACATCTTCTAATCGTCTCTTCATCCTGACCTAACGAGCGCCTCGGACACTGGCCCCAATGGAGGCGAGAAGGCAACCGTGGTCAGTTAAGAACGAGCCGCTGATCGGAGGGCTGGCGATCGCCGCGATCATGGTCGCGATCTTCTCGGCGACCGGTTGGTGGTTGGCCGGAGCTGAAGAGCGCACCGAAACAGCTCGGCAAGAGACCGGCCGGAGGATCGTGCGTCCAGCGCGAGCCCAGATGGTGGCTCTAAGGAGCGCCTTCGGGGCCGGCCCCGCCGCGGCGGTGGGGGCCATACAAGAGGACCCCGATGAGCCAGCGGCAGCCGCGATACTGCCGTTGGATGCGCTTTCCTCGGAGGCGGCAGATTACGCGGCGGGGCTTCCCTGCTGCGTGTCTATCGCGGTGGTGGTGCCGGAAGAGGGGTTGGCTTATGAATTCGAAGGTGACGTTACCTCGCCCCTCTTGAGCGTGGCGAAAGTGCCGATCATGACGATGGTTCTGGGCCAGGCGATCGAGGACGGCCGAGAGCTGACCGCGACGGAGAGTGAGCTGCTGAGCTTGATGATCCGGTCCAGTGACAACGAGGCAGCGTACTCGCTCTGGTACGCCATGGGAGGCGCAGAGGCGATGGTCGCTCTGTTCGAGTCGGTGGGTCTGGGCAGCATCACGACCTATGCGGACAGCTGGGGATCGACGCTTGCCTCGCCGCTGCAGATGGCGAGCCTGCTGGCGATGATCGTGCAAGGCGATGTACTGGACGAAGCGGCCCGTATGACGGCGATGGACGTTCTCTCGGCGGTCGACCCGTCCCAGGCCTGGGGGGCTCTTTCCGGTACAGAAGGGCTGGTGACAGAGACTGGCGTCAAGAACGGCTGGTACCCGGAGCCGAGCGGGTGGTCCCTGAACAGCCTGGCGTATGTGGCGCCCGACGATGGGGCCGCGTACACAATGGCGATTTTCACGCAGGGCAGCGCGATCATGTCAGATGGCATTGCGACGATCGAGGAGATCGCCCGCGCCATCAACGAGCAGATGCTCCTGAGATTCTAGCCGCGGAAGGGTCGATTATTCCTGCCGGGCGCACTCGCCGGGCGCACTCGCCGGGCGCCACACCTTTCGGCGCACAACTCCAGCGGCGCCGTGACGTAGGGCGCTACGCTCACTGCCGTTCCGTGGGGAAGGCCAGCTGACGCGAGGACTTTCATGGAGATGGCCGATGTCGGGCATCGCCTGCCGCTGCCACCAGCTTCCAATCACTGCGCGCCCCTTACGGTTGGTGTTCTATACCTGATTCGGGACGAGTATGGCTTAGAATGTCGTCAGTCGGTGGGCCGAAGTGGCGCACCAAGTACCAGAGGAGGACCCATGAAAGCGAAGGACTACGCCCGCAGCCAGGTGGAGGGAGCACTCGACTTCCTGGCGACCTGCGCCAAGGACATGGACGAGGCTCAGTACAACCACAAGCCCGATGGCACCTGCAACTCCGCGGCCAAGCTGCACGCCCACGCCCTCTCCGGCGCCGACTTCTTCGTGACGGGGATCCTCGCCGGTCAGCCGTCGAAGTGGCCGGAGTTCGCCTCACAGACAGGGTTGCCGGAAAACGCGATGGAGATCTGGGGCAGCGACGCGACGATCTCTCTCGAGGTGATGCAGGCGTACGCCGAGGCGATCAAGGGCCCGATACTGGAGTACGTTGACTCGCTGAGCGACGAGGACCTCGATCGGGAGATCGATACTCGCTTCGCCGGCACCCAGACGATCGCCTGGGTGCTCCAGCTCGTAGGCTCGCACACGCTTGGACACGCCGGCGAGATAAGCGCCGTAAAGGGAACGCAGGGGCTGAAGGGCCTGCCGTTCTAGGCCGGAGCGATCGAGTGCCGGCAGCGGCTTCGACGGGCCCCTCAGACGAGTTGGGCCCCGTGAACCCGTGACGCAGCGTGGCGTTTTCTCAGACGCTCGTGCCGCGATGCCGGTGCGGCCGTAATTCTTCGACAAGTTCAGACCAGGCGGAAACGCAAGACGATAAGGAGAACAGCGATGGCGAAGCGGATTCTGGTTACGGGAGCGGCGACGGGGTTTGGGAGGGGGACGGCGCTGGCGCTGGCGAAGCGCGGGCACACGGTGATCGCGGGCGTGCAGATCGCCCCGCAGGTGACCGAGCTGATGAAGACCGCGGATGAGGCCGGCGTGCAGATGAAGGTTCAGGTGCTGGACATCACGGACGAGGGGGACCGGCAGGCGGCGTTCGCGAACGAAGTGGACGTGCTGATCAACAACGCGGGCGTGATGCAAACGGGGCCGGTGGCGGAGATTCCGATGGAGAACGTGCGCCGAAACTTCGAGACGAACGTGTTCGGGACGCTGGCGCTGACGCAAGGGTTCGCGCGGCAGATGGTGAAGCGCGGGTCGGGGAAGATCGTGATGGTGACGTCGATGGGCGGCCTGGTCACGGTGCCGTTCGCGGGCGTCTATTGCGCGACGAAGCACGCTTTGGAAGCGCTGGCAGAAGCGTTGAAGGCGGAGCTTGCAGGCACGGGCGTAGAGGTGTGCACGGTGAACCCGGGCGTGTACGGCACAGGCTTCAACGATCGCGGCGCGGAGACGATGATGCGGTGGTTCGACATGGCGAATTCGCTGACGCGGCCGGAGGTGCTGGCGGCGGCGGCGACGGGGCTGGGGACGCAACTCGACCCGCAGTCAATGATCGATGCCTTCGTGCGAATTGCCGAAGAGGACGGGTCGAAGTTCCGGAATGTGGTGCCGGACGAGACGGCAGAGTGGATCAAGGGAATCCAGGAGAAGACGTGGGCGGCGGGGAAGGACGAGGCGATTTGGAGCTCCCCGCCTACAGGGTGAGCGGCAGGTCGCGGTGCCAGGTGCCGTCTACCGACGCAGTGCGGGCAGCGCCGCGTCAGAAGCGGAGTTCGGCTTCGTCTGCTTCGATCGCTTCGCGAACGGCCTGCAGCGCCTTTTCCCGGGCGCGTAGCTTGGTGGCCGTGTGCGCGGGCATGCTCAGTCCGGCCAGGGCCGTCGCCTTGTCGCGGGCGGCAGCGACCAGGTCATCTTCCGGGACTACTTCGTCGAGAAAGCCCGCCTCGATGGCGCCGGCAGGCGAGTAGATTTCGGCGGTGATGACGGCGCGGTGGAAGTGGGCGGGCGCCAGGCGTTGCCGGCAGATCTCCACGCCGAAGCGCGGCATCGTCATGCCGATCGACACTTCGTTGGCCCCGATCTTGTAGGCGCCGTCCGCACCGATGCGATAGTCGACCGACAGCAGGAGAAACGAGCCCATGGCCAGGGCATGGCCCGTGCAGGCGATGACGACCGGCATGGGAAACGAGAGCAGGCGCTCGGACAGGCGGAATCCGCCGATCAGCATGTCGACGGCTTCGTTTCCGCCCCTGCCGACTACCGCGAGGTCGAAGCCGGCGCTGAACTTGCCCTGGCGACCGGCCAAGACCACGATCGCACCGTCCTTTTCGGCCTGATCCAGCGCGGCATTGATCTCGTCAAGCATCTGCGGAGACAGGCAGTTGACCTTGCCGTCATCGAGGGTGATGGTGCAGATCGGTTGCTCAAGCTTGTAGGCTACGATGTCGCTCATTTGAACCTTCCCTTTCCCGGTGCCTTGAACAGGGTAAACAAGGAAGCGGGACAACGCCAGTAGTTCCAGCGACGCCTCGGTTGTCTAGCGTTCGTCGAGGTCCAGTGAGAGGCTGTTGATGCACCAGCGTTGGCCGCCGCGATCCCGGGGGCCGTCGTCGAAGACGTGGCCAAGGTGGGAGTCGCACCGTGCGCAGCGAACCTCGGTACGGACCGCTCCGAGCGAGCGGTCCTCAATTAGCGTGACGGTTTCGGGGGATAGAGCTTCGGTGAAGCTGGGCCAGCCGCAGCCGGAATGATACTTCGCGTTGCTCTCGAAGAGGGGGGCGCGGCAGGCGGCGCAGCGGTAGGTGCCGTCGTCCTCAGTATCGACGTACTCGCCCGTGAAGGGGCGCTCGGTGCCGGCCTGACGGAGGACCTCGTACTGCTCCGGGGTGAGGCGGTCCCGCCACTGCTGGTCGTTATCAGCGAGCGGCAGCAACCTACCGTCCTGGCCGGTGTCTTCGGGGGCTACGCCTGCGGCGTCTGGAATCGAGCAGGAGACGCCGGTGCCCTCAAGGCCGCAGTATCCGCGGGGCACCTTGTGGAGGTATTGCTGGTGATCCTCTTCGGCGTAGTAGAAGGGCCCGGCGGGTTCGATCTCGGTAGTGATCGGGTCGAAGCCGGCGTCCCGGATCGCGTCGTTGTAAGCGTCGCGGACCATTTCAGCGAGGCGGCGCTGTTCGTCGCTGGCGTAGTAGATGGCGGAGCGATACTGGGTGCCGACGTCGTTGCCCTGGCGCATGCCCTGTGTCGGGTTGTGCTCTTCGAAGAAGGTCTTGAGGAGGTCCTCGTAGGTGACCTGCGTTGGGTCGAAGGCGACGAGGACGGCCTCGGCGTGTCCGGTGCGGCCGGAGCAGACTTCCTCGTAGGTGGGGTTCTTGGTGAAGCCGCCTGCGTAGCCGACGGCGGTGGTGTATACGCCGGATGTTTGCCAGTAGAGGCGCTCGGCGCCCCAGAAGCAGCCGAGGGCGAAGACGGCGGTCTCGATGCCCTCGGGGAACGGGGGCTGGAGGGCGGCGTCGAGGACCTCGTGTCGCTCGGGGATAGGGAAAGCCGGCTGGTCGCGGCCGGGCAGGGCGTCTTCGGTGTCGATCATCGTTTTCTCCTGGTGGCTCAAGAGCATTATAGGCTGAATCGAGATAGGAAAAGAGCGGTTAGAGCGCCTCAGACGGTGATGACGACTTTTCCTTGGACGTGTCCCTGTTCGATATAGCCAAGGGCCGCAGGGGTCTCGCGCAACGGGTACGTCTTGTCGATGACCGGCCTCAGCTTTCCGGACTCAACAAGCTTCGTCAGAACGACCAGGTCTTTCCGATTCGCGACCGAGAGATACCGGCGAAGGTTCTGGCGCGCAAACGGTGACAACACGAGCGGCTTGGCCAGGCGAACCAGCATTGCGATCCCCTGCGCCCCCGTACCGCTGTTGAGTATGAGAGTCCCGCCGGGCGTGAGCGCGCGCCTGCATTCTGACAAGGAGCGGTTCTCCACGTTATCGAAGATGAGATCGTAACGTCGCCCACCCTGAGTGAAGTCCTCTTGCGTGTAATCGATCACGTGGTCTGCGCCGATCGAGCGGACCATGTCGACGTTCCTCGTGCTGCACACGCCGGCCACTTCCGCTCCGAACGACCTGGCGATCTGTACGGCGAATGTTCCCACGCCTCCGGACGCGCCGTTGATCAGGACCTTCTGCTCTGGCTGTAACTTCCCCACATCGCGAAGGGCGTGGAGGGCGGCGAGCGCGGAGGTCGGCATGGCCGCCGCTTCCTCAAACGTGAGGTTATCGGGCTTCGGTGCGAACTTGTCTTGTCCGGCGCAGGCATACTCGGCGCAGGTGCCGTTGCACGCCCCGTACACTTCATCGCCCGGCTTGAAGTGCTTCACGTCGGTGCCGACGGCCTCGACGTGCCCCGCAACGTCGTAGCCCGGAACACCGTATTTTGGTTTGAGCAGGCCGGAATACAGGCGCATCGCAAAAGGAGCACCTCTGACGCTGAAGCAATCGCCGATGTGGAGGCCCGCCGCGCGAACGCGTACCAGCACATCGTCGTCCTTGGCCACAGGCTTGTCGATGTCCCTGAGTTCCAGGCCATCTGGTGGGCCGTACTTATCCTGGACGATCGCCTTCATGGCGGGTCACTCAACTGCGGAACGCTAGACCCGCGAAATCGCCAGACGAGCGCCAACGTTCGAGATAGTCAAAGTACGCGACTGGGCCATTAGGGTAACCGCTCCCGTTGAGCCGCTCGCGGCGCCCGATTGGGCCCCCCTCGTTGTTGTAGTACCCGGGCGTGCAGTCGGGGTTTGCCAAGAAAGACCCCACGCCGTTGTCCAAGAGATCGACCCATGCCCCTTCGGCGTCGCTAGTGACCTCTACCTGCTCCGAGCCCTCCGCTTCCGCATGCTTGACGATCGCGCTGATCGCCGTCGCCGCGTGGACGAAGTTATGTGGAATGTTGGAGATGAGGTTAGCCCCCTGGGCGACCCCCAATATAAAGAGGTTTGGGAATCCGTGTACGTGGATTCCGTGCATGCTGAGCATACCTTCGGACCAATGCTCCGTGAGGGTGCGTCCGTGGCGGCCAACGACTTCAAATCCGGCGCGCCGCGAGTGCTCCGTGCCGACCTCGAACCCGGACGCGAAGATCAGGCAGTCGAGGTCATAGTGCTGTTCCGCCGCCCATACGCCGGTCTCATCGATGCGCTCGACACCGCGGCCGTCTGTGTCGACGAGATGCGCACCGGGCTGGTTGTACGCTTGCAGGTACTCATCACTGAAGCAGGGGCGCTTGCAGAGCTGCCGATACCACGGTTTGAGCGCTTCGGCGGCGGCCGGATCACGCACAATTTCATCCACGCGCGATCTGATCTCGTTCATCTTCTCGTCGTCGCTTTCCTCATACGCACGTTGGACGGTGTCCGGGCCCGGCCGGGCGCCCGAAGCCATGACTTCGAGGACCCGGTCGCGGATTCGCTGGGCAATGTCTGTCCAGCCGTCTTTCACGAGGTCTTCGTCGGCAAACCCGCCGGTCTGTAGGGTGGCAAAGTTCTCGAGCCATTTCTTCTGCCAACCGGTCTCGAGCGACGCGTACCAGTCAGGTTCGAGCGCCTGGTTGTTCCGCACGTCGATCGAGGAGGGCGTGCGCTGAAAGACGAATAGCTCGCTCGCAGTCTTCGCGAGGTGGGGTATGCACTGGATCGCGGTGGCACCCGTCCCGACGATGCCGACCCGCTTGTCCGCGAGGCCTTCCATCGGCGCGCCGTCCGGGCCGCCGCCCGTGTAGTCGTAGTCCCAGCGGGCCGTGTGGAACGTGTGCCCCGCGAAGGTATCGATGCCGGGTATTCCGGGGAGCTTCGGACGATGAAGGGGACCAGTCCCCATTGCGATGAACCTGGCGCGCAGCTCATCGCCACGGTCAGTACAGATGATCCACCTCGAAGCGTCGTCATTCCACGTGACGCTCGTGATGCCAGTCGAGAGGAGCGCGTTTTCGTACAAGCCGAACGTCGTTGCGATGCGACGCGCGTGCGCGAAGATCTCGGGCGCCTTCACGTACTTCATCGAGGGAACTGTGCCCGTCTCTTCCAGCAGCGGGAGATAGACCATGGCGGCGGTGTCGCACATCGCGCCTGGGTAGCGGTTCCAGTACCATACGCCGCCAACGTCGCCGGCCTTGTCGATGATCCGCACATCGCTAATGCCAGCCTGCTTGAGGCGAGCGCCCGTCACGAGTCCCGCGAAACCGCCGCCGATCAGGGCGACAGTGACTTCCTCACGCACGGGTTCGCGGGGGACGGCCTCGACGTACGGGTCTTCGAGCAGGTCTGCGAACCGCCCCTTGGGTTGCACGTACTGCTCGTTGCCATCGGGACGGAGCCGCTTATCGCGTTCGGAGCGGTATCGCTCGCGAAGCGCTTCGCGCTCAGTCTCAGTTAGGGAATTCATGGCGCACCTCCGTCTCCTGAGTATAGAAGCGCCGCCCGTGATGATCTAATGCCGAATAGCCTGTCTGTAGGTCTAGTCGCCCTTATCAATCAGATGGAGCGGGAGACGGGATCGAACCGGCGACCCTCTGCTTGGAAGGCAGAGCGGTCGGAATTGTTGCCCCGGCGCGTTCGCCCAGGCAACTCCCGCCCCAAAACAGGCCGTTTTGGGCATCTGACTCAGGACGTGCTGAGCATCTGATTGAAGCTTGCCTGGAGCCTTGACGAGCCCGGGCCACATGGCCATTAGGCCGCCCTCAGACATCCAATCCGTAGCGATCGAGCGCTGCCCGCATCTCGCCGAGCCACTCTGTGCCCAGTTGCCGCCCGTTCGGGAGTTGGTCGTCTCGATCCCAGCGCCGCGTTGCGATCATCGCAAGCATTAGGATCCGACACTCGCGAAGCAGGTCTTGATTAGCAGCCGGATAGTGCTCGCTGATTTCCTCGGGCGCATGGGCGATGTCGAACTCGACAGGTCCGCGGCAACACGTCTCGAGGTCTACAAACAGCAGCCCGTTCTTCGTCCTGAGCAAATTGCCAGGGTGCGGCTCGCCGTGCAGCAGCTGCTCGGAGGCGCCCCGCTGACCGATCGCCCACCTCATCTTTCGCAACGTGTTGCTCAGGAGCTCCCGGTCCGCATCTCCGAGCTCCGGAGTCTGGGCGCGGTTGCCAATCAGCCGCTGCATCTCCGCGACTCGATCCGTGAAGTGCGGCGCAGGGAGATCGATTTCCCGCATGCCAGCGTGCAGCCGCGCGAGCGCCTGCGCGTACTCGGCTGGCGCGACGTCTTGAGGCGATACAGGCTCGTAGTAGGTCCATAACGTAACGACGAAGCCGTCCCGCACGTAAACGCGCGGCTCCACCCGAGGCTCAAGCGCAGCCACCGGGCCATCGGTTTCGGCGAGACGGCGAGCAACCTCGACTTCGAACTCCGCGCTGGTCTGATACGAGAGCGGCGCGACCCGAGCGAGAACGTCACAAGGGGTCAGGCGAAGGACGATCCGGTTCGAGTTGTGGACAACGACCGCATCCTCGACTCGAAGGCCTAGCGTGGAGGCCGCCGACCTCCCGGCCTCAATTGCGCGCTGGACTTCTGATGGTTCCATCGCCATCGTCCGATCTGGAGTGACCCGGGTTTGACGGATACTTTGGTGGGTGGTTCATGGCCGCCTGGATGAAGGCGACAACGTGGTTGCCGCACTTGCCGCTGAGTTGCTTCTCGCGGAGTGCTGGGAATAGTCGAGTCCGCTTGGTCATGGCGCGAATTGTACAACCAGGTGCGCGAGCAGCGCGTGGACATCTGCCTGCATGTCAGGATGGCCTCGAATTCGTATCTACGTGAAGTCAGAGGTGCAGCCCGCCAGATACAGAACCGGGGTGGGGAGAACATCTGACTACTGGAAAACCAGCGGAATTTTGGGACTCTCGATGGCAGAAATCGTATCTGGAGCGGGAGACCGGGATCGAACCGGCGACCCTCTGCTTGGAAGGCAGATGCTCTACCGCTGAGCTACTCCCGCTCGCAGGTCGATTGTATAGCGGAAACGGGCGCGATGACGAACCCCGTCCGGGCGCCGGCTACGCCCTGTAGAATAGCTCGCAGGTCGCAGCCGTGAGGCCGGAGTACAGGCCCGGTTCATGCTGGAAGGCCGACTAGGAGGGCAAGGATGGCTACCGGGCAGCGGAAGGCGAAGGCTCAGCCAGTAGGCAAGAGAGCGGCCGATTCGAAGAAGTCCACTTACGCCAGAGGTCACCGGTTGTCCGGTAAGAAGCTGGAGTTCTTGCTGAAGGCCGAAGACGAGACCCTCCGCGAGCGCGCGGCCGGAGCGGCTTCCGGGCGAGCGGCGAAGACGCTGGCGAAAGAGGGTCGGCTGCGTGCTCTACTAGTCGCCTTGAATCGCGGAACGGTTCTCAAGCAGCACCACACGGACGGGCCCGTTTCGATTCAGTGTCTGAGAGGCAACGTGGTCATCACGGTCGGTGATGAGTCCACCGAGCTAACATCTGGCGGACTTTTGATCCTGGCCTCGAAGGTGCAGCACGAGGCGAAGGCGTTGAGGGATTCGTCGATCCTGATAACGATGAGCTTCCTGCGGGGCAAGTGATGCGGGGCCGCTAGCGCGGGACGTCGGCGACTCGGCGGAGGGGCTGATCGCTACCGGACTTCGATACTGCCGGTCATGACGTCGGGATGGAAGTCGCAGCGAAACTGTATCTCGCCGGGGCTGTCCGGCGCAGTCCAGACGAGAGTTCCCGTGTCGCCTGGGAGGAATCGTAGCTCGTGATCAGAGATGGTGTCGTCAGCCGTGCCGAACGCACCGTCTCCTCCGTCGACACGCATGTTGTGCCAGCTCAGGCCGTCGTTGGTGATGTTGAACGTCACCTGCTGCCCGGTGCTCACGATGAAGGCGGCAGGCTCAAACCTCTGAGATCCGCTGGTGACGAGCCCGTCAACGGAGTCTTCCCGCTGGGATATTTCGAAGGTCGCAGCACTGTTTTCGGGCGCCTCCTGCGCTTGCGACGTCGGCGTCTCGGTCTGGGGAGGTTCGTCTCCATCGTCGCCACACGCCGCAACGCCCACGAGGATCAGCGCGAACAGGAACGAGACGACGATTACTTGAGACTTCATGGTGACCACCCTGCCAGCCAGCAGCAGGCGCCTGGCTGCGCCGCCGACCCTCTCGCCTGGTGACGAGAGTATAGCAGCTGGTGGGCAAGGCTATTGCGACTCACAGGAGCTGCGCGAACGTAGGGCGGAGGACGATGGGTCAGTTGGCCGGGGCGTCGGTGCGGAGGCGGTAGCCGCGGCGGGGCAGGTTCTGGATGAGGTCTGGCGCGCCGATGGAGGCGAGCTTGGCGCGGATGGCGCGGATGTGGGTGCGCAGGGCGTCGGTGCTGCGGACTTCGGTGGCCCAGATGCGGTGCATCATCTCGTCGGTGGGGACGACTGCGCCGCGCGCCGAGGCGATGGTGCGCAGGATCTGTACTTCGCGGCCGGTGAGGACGGCGCTGCGTTGGCCAAGCGTGATGGTATCGGCGGCGGAGTCGAGGACAACGCCGCCGGGTAGTTCGATTTCGCGGGTGCCACCGCTGCCCCGGACCAGAAGTTGGAGGGCCTGGCGCATTTCGCGCAGGTCCAGCGGCCGCCGGAAGATCTGGACGGCGCCACGGGGAAGGCGCCAGCGGTTCCAGCGGGTGGCCTCGCCGGCGATGACGGCTAGCGGCACGTCGCGGCCGGTGCTGGCGATGAGGCGGCGAGCTTCGGTAACGTCTTCCGGCCAGAGGGCGTCGGCGACGACGGCGTCGACGCGCATCGTAACGAGTGCGCGCGTGGCGGCGTCACTGTCTTTGGCGACGGCCACGTCGACGCCGCTGCCAGACATGGCGCGTCTGACGAGGTTGCCGAGTGATGTGTCCGCGGTGATGAGAAGTGCGCCTGCCATAGAAGCTACCCCCTTATGAGCCTATGATTGGTTGTATGAGTTCGCTGCAAGGAGCGAGGCATTGAGGCTGGGGATGGTGCGCGTCGCCTGGCTCGTGCTCGCGATTCTGGCTGCGTTCGTGATATTCGTTGAGTGCCTGGCGGATGTCGGTGGAAGCGCGACGCCGATCCCGCGGCCGACGCCCCAGGTCAGCGAGCCGTTGCCGCTGTACTCGATCAGCTCGAATATCTGATCTCCGTTGTCGTAGCGCACGAGGATGTGCGCGTCGTCTGTTGTAAACCACGCCTTCTGATCGCGGCCGGCGTCGATTTCGAGGCGCCAGGTGTCGAAGCTGCCGGCCGGCACGTCGATCGTCTCGCCCCCGGTAACTTCCAGCTTGACTGCCAGCCGCTGTGGTGGCGCGGGCGCCTGGCAAGCGACGATGTCCGCATACTCGGTCTCGAACCCCTGTGAGAAGTCGATCGTGCGCCAGACGAAGAGGTCGGACCAACTGTCGTAGGCGACGTGCGGAACGTCCAGCGTGTCGGTACGTTCGCCGTCTTCGCGTACGTTGACGACTGTGACGTCGCTGCCCACATAGTCGGCGCTGCAGCTGGCGGCACCGTCGGGCCCGTCGATGACGTAGGTGGTGTTACGAGGCTGCAGGTCTGCTCGACCGACGACGACCGCGGCGTTGTTGGTGAACTCGGTTCCGGGGAAGACGTAGTCCTGGCGTAGGAGGTAGGCGTCGTCGCCCTCGGGATCGACGCTCATCTGCAGCGTGCCGACTTCTTCGCCATCGTCGTCGAGCACGCGGTAGGTGGCGCGCTCTTGGTCCGGCCAGGGGATCTCAGAGACGATATCGGTGGCCTTGATGTTGTCCTCGGTGCAGGCGGCGAGGAGCAGAACGGCGGCGAGGGCGATGATGATGAGGCGCATCGCGGCCTAGGTCCCCGCCGCGATGACTTCGCGGGTGCGGGCGAGCGCTTCTTCGACGTGGCTGCGCTCGATGCCGAAGTGCGTCACCCAGCGGATGCGGCGGCGGCCCTCGTCGAAGCAGAGGATTCCTTTCTCGGCGAGACGCCTGACGAAGAGGCCGGTGTCCCAGCCTTCGATTGAGAAGTAGATGAGGTTCGATTGCGGTTCTGGGTCGAGGCTGACGCCGGGCATCTCACGGAGACCGTCGGCGGCGAGGCGGGCGTTCTCGTGGTCCTCGGCGAGACGGTCGACCATGTTGTCGAGGGCGTAGATGCCGGCGGCGGCGAGCACACCAGCCTGTCGCATGCCGCCTCCCAGCAGCTTGCGGTTGCGCCGTGCCTCACGGATAAAGTCGCGTTCACCGCAGATGACGGAGCCGACGGGGCAGCCGAGGCCCTTGGAGAGGCTGAAGCAGACGGAATCGGCGTGAGCGGCGAGGCTGGCCGGCGCGACTCCGAGGGCGACAGCGGCGTTGAAGATGCGTGCGCCGTCCATGTGGACGGGGAGGCCGTGGTCGTCGGCAAGCCGGCGGACGGAGGCGAGGTCTTCTTCGTCGAGGACGGCGCCGCCGCAGCGGTTGTGCGTGTTCTCCACGGTGATCAGGCCGGTTCGCGGGAAGTGGTCATCGTCGGGCCGTATTTTGGCGCGGGCCTCGGCCAAGTCCAAGCGGCCTTTGGCATCGTTGCGGACAGGCCGCAGGCCGATGCCACCGAGGGCCCAGGCGCCGCCCTGCTCGAAGAAGAGGATGTGCGCCTCATCGCCGACGATGACTTCGGCGCCGCGGCCACAGTGTGTGAGGAGCGCGATGAGGTTGCTCTGCGTGCCGCTGGAGGTGAAGAGCGCGGCTTCCTTGCCGAGGCGCTCGGCAGCCATCTCCTGGAAGCGGTTGATGGTGGGGTCCTCGGCGAACACGTCGTCGCCAAGCTCGGCCGCGGCCATCGCCGCGCGCATCTCGGGAGAGGGCAGCGTCAACGTGTCGCTGCGCAGGTCGATCGGGTCCATTCCTACGGATCCGTTGGACAGTCGTTCGTGCCTGCGCGACCGTAGTCGTCTTCAAGGCGGACGATGTCTTCGAGTTCGGGAGTCGAGACCTCGAAGAGGCGGGCGTCCTCCAGCGCTTCCATGCGGTGGACGGCGCCGGGCGGAAGGACGACGACGGTGCCCGGCCCGGCGATCACTTCGCGGTATTCGCCCGGGCGGTCGCTGGAGCCGAGCGTGAACTTGATGCGGCCCGAGTCGACGTACTGCACTTCGTGCTTGCGCTCGTGGTACTGGAGGCTGAGGCGGTGGCCCTTCTTGATGGTCAGTATCTTGCCGGCGTAACGGTCGGTGCGGGCGAACCGGAGCTCTTCGCCCCAGGGCTTGGGGACTACCCTGGGCTTGCCTATCTGCGCTTCAGCGGGGGCGGATGGCTCGGTGGTCATCCCCGGCGGGCTATTCCCGGCGCTCCCAGAGCGTCTGGTAGCTCTCGCCGCCGCGGATGGCGGTGGCGACTTCGCGCTTCTCGCGGCCGGCGAGATCGTCGAAGGCCTTCTCGGCCTTGGCGGTCATCTCCTCGCCGCCGATGCTGACGAGGCGGTCGGTGATGCGCTGGGCGAGGCCGGAGCGACGGAAGGTGCCGATGTGGCGGGGCCACATGAAGGACATGATCTTCTCGGGCAGAGGGAAGCGTGGGCGCAGTTTCTTGAGCGACTTGAAGCGCTCTTCGACGGAGCCTGCCTTGTCGACGACGATGATGAGGGGGCCGTCGTGATCATCGGTGCGGGTATCGACGAGTAGGCGCTTGTCGAGTATGGCGAAGCGAACGATGAGCACGTCGGCCGAATCGATCACGCGGGTAGCCTCATCCATGTCGAGGCCGTAATCATCCATTGAGGAGATTGTACGCCCGCGCGTTTTTGGGAGCAACGAGGGCGATAGGCCTAGCCTGCGCGGCCGGCGACGGCGCGGAGGGCTTCGAGCTTTTCGGCGGCGGCGCCGGAGTCTATCGTCTGGCGGGCGAGGTCGAGGCCGGCGGCGATGTCGGGGGCGCGCTCGGCGAGCCAGAGGCGGACGGCGGCGTTGAGGGCGATGAGGTCGCGGTAAGCGCCCTTCTGGCCGGCGAAGATGCTTTCGGCGATCTCTGCGTTATGTCGAGCATCGCCGCCCTCCATCTCTTCCTTGGAGGCGGCTTCGAGGCCGTACTGCGAGGCGTCGATCGTCAGTTCGGTCGTCTTCCCCGAGGACCCGTTGGGCTGGCCCTCGCGGAGGTAGGCGCGGCAGGGGCGCGAGGTGGGAACGTCCTCGTTGCCCTCGATGCCCTGCACGACGAGGACGCGCTCGAAGCTGTTGGCGCCGGCGGCGTCGAGCATTTTGTCCTTGTACGGCAGATGCGCGATGCCGATGATGCTGTAGCGGGCGGCGGCGATGTTGGCGATCTTCTCGACCGTGGCGAAGAGAGTGCGCAAGGCCACTTCTTCTCGCAGCTCGCGGGCGGCGTAGACAGCGGGAACGAAGCGCTCCTGGCGCATGTAGCCGAGGCCGTGGCTCTCGATGGCGCTCTGGACGGCGGCCGGCTCGCCGTCGACGTCGATGCCGAGCGCTTCAAGGACGTCACCGACGGGGACGCCGTGCTTGGGTCCCATGTCCTTCTCGCCGTGGAGGACGACAGGCGCGCCGGCGGCGGCGACGACGATGGCAGAGGCCGAACTGACGACGATGCTCTTCTTGCGGCCGTCGTAGGGACTGCCGATGTCGAGCAGGCCTTCGACGGCAGGGCGGATGAGGTTGGCGCGGGCGCGATAGGCGTCGACGAAGCCGAGCAGCTCGTCGACGGACTCGCCCTTGTAGCGCTGAAGCAGCAGGAAACCGCCGGCCTGCGCGGACGTGGCCTCGCCGTCGAGGATGAGGCCGATGGCAGAGGCAGCTTCTTCGCGGTTGAGGTCGCGGCCGGCGCGGGGGCCCTGGCCGATCTCTCTCAGGTAGGTGCGCATCTGCTCGTAAGGTGTCGATTGGGCGTCGTCGCTCATGCGTTCCAGTGTCCGGCGGGATGGCTGGGGCGTCAAATCGATCCTTCGAGAGCCTCAGGATGGGCGGTGAGTAGTAGGTCGTCCTTCGAGAGCCTCAGGATGAGCGGTCGGGCGAGAGCGTCGCAAGCTACGCGATACGCTGGCGGGCGATATAATTCCGCCGATGCCTGAGCTGCCGGAAGTGGAGACGATACGGCGTGACCTCGTGCCCCTCTTGCGAGGGAGGACAGTACGTGACGCCTGGATCTCGCCGAACGCGCCGCGGCTGGCGCAGCTGATGACGCCAGAGGCGTTCTGCCGCGGCCTGCGCGGACGGCGAATCGAGGACGTGGGGCGGCGAGGGAAGTATCTGCTGATCCACCTCGACGGCGGTCTGACGTGGATCGTGCACCTGCGGATGACGGGGCGGCTGCAGCATGCGCGAGAGGGCTGCCCAGACGACCGGCATCTGCGGGCGAAGTTCAAGCTGGACGACGGCGGCTGGTTGTGCTTCATCGACATGCGCAAGTTCGGGACGATGTGGCTCGTCGACGACGTGGATCTGGTGACGGGGAAGCTGGGGCCGGAGCCGCTGGATGAGACGTTCGACGTGGCGGCGTTTCACGGCTCGCTGAAGCGGCGGAGCACGGCGATTAAGGCGGTGTTGCTGGATCAGACGGTTCTGGCGGGCGTGGGCAACATCTACGCGGACGAATCGCTGTTTCGGGCGGGCATCGACCCCCGCAGGGCGGCGAACCGGATCTCGCGACCGGCGGCGGGGAGGCTGCACGAGGCGATCGTCGAGGTGCTGCTGGAGGCGGTGGGAGACCGGGGATCGAGCTTCCAGGACTACGTCGATGCGCGGGGCGAGGCCGGGTATTACCACCTGAAGGTGCGCGTGTTCCGGCGAACCGACGAGCCATGCCTTGTCTGCGGGACGGCGATCCGCCGCGTAAAGGTGGGCGGGCGCAGCACGCACTTCTGCCCAGGGTGCCAGAAGCGCTGAAAGGGCCGCCCGCGGCAGCAGACGGCCCTTTCGTGGTTGCGTTGGTGCGGTTAGAAGCGGCCCGGCGGAGAGTCGAAGCTAGCGAACGGGCCTTTCTTGGCGGTGAAGCGGCCAGACTCGCGGAAGCGCCAAGTCTCGATAGCGGCAGCCGTCTCCTCGGCCGTGAGCCCCTCGTCGAGGGTATTCGACGTCGCAGCGGCAGCCTGTTCGGCGACCGTCCCTTTAGTGGGGGCCCTTGGAGCTGACTTGGGCTTGCCGTGACCGGCCTTGACCTTGGCCGGCTTCGCTGCGCCCTTCACGTTTGTGCTCTCTTTCGCTGACTCCGGCTTGGTGTTCTTCGCCACCGGCGCGGCAGGCGCTGACACGGTCGCGCCCGTGGCGGCCTCGACGGCCTGCTCGGCGGCCTCACTGGCGGCGGAGGCGACCTCTGGGCCCTTCGCCTTGCGGATAGCCGCGGTCACGGCCTTCATCGTCTTGTCGTCCAGGCCAGCCTGGGCGATGCGCACCTGGGCCTCCGCCACAGTGGCCTCGTTGAGCGCCAGCGCGGCGTTGTTCCAGGCCCGGCTCGCGGCGATCTCCCTGAGCCTGATCGGCACCGCCGTGGCGATGGCGACGGCGAAGGCGTTCCAGATGACGACGCTGCGATCGTGGCACACCTTCGCGGCGATGGCGTCTCCGAAGGCGACGGCGACAGCGTCCCAGGCGGCGATCGCGACGTCGCGGCGCTGACTTGCAGCGGCGGCCTCGGTAAGGGCCGTCGTCAGCCGCAGCCATGCCTGGCGGTAGGCCATCTGACGGACGAGGCAAGCCTGCGCAGCGTTCAGGCAGGCCCTTGCGATGTTGCGCCAGGCCCGAAGGAGCTTCTTCTGTTCGAGGTTGACGAGGGCGCCGTCGGCGAGTGCGAGCGTAAGGCTGTGCCAGGCGGCAAGCGCCCTGTTGTGACGCATCTGGGCGTCGGCGGAGTCGTGCAGCGCGCTGGCCGCGGCCTGCCAGGCGGCGACCATGCGGTCGTGGTGGACTTTCGCGGCGGCGCCGGCGGACAGCGCTTCGGAGGCGTTTGCCCAGGCCCTGGCCGCGGTATCGCGCCGGACCTGCATGTCGGCGACGACGAGCATCTCAAGCGCCAGTACACGCCAGGCGCGGGCGAGCCCGTCGCGACGCGCGGTGGCGTCGACTGCTTCACCGATGGCGGCAGCGAGCCGAGCCCAGGCAGCGACGAGCCCATCGTGGTTAAGTTTGGCCGCGGTGTACTCGTCTAGTGCGATGCTGATGTTGGCCCAGGCAACGACGCTCCGCTCGTGACGGAACGTGGCGACGGTGGCCTCGGCAAGGCATCTGCCGATCGAAGACCAGGCGAAGGCGAGTCCGGCGCGGCGGGCCTCGTGGGCCTTAGCGGCGTCGAGAGAGGCGACGGCCAGGCGCTGCCATGCCGTGCGCATTCCGCGATCGATGGCGTCCTGCGCGATGGCGGCGAGCGATACGGCGCTAGTGGCCGTGGACCAGGCCTGTTCGGCGATCTTTTTATCCTGCAGCCGCGCCGCGTAGACGCCTTCCTCGAGCGTCCAGGAGATGTTGGCCCAGGCCCGGCGCATGGCGCGGCGGCCAGACTTGCTCTCGGCGGCCTGGCGGAAGGAGAGGGCGATATTGCGCCAGGCTGTGGCGAGGCCGCGCTTACGCGCTGCCTGTATCGCCGCCCCGGCGTAGAGGGCCTCGCTGATTGCCCGCCAGGCCATGAGCAGGCGAACGCTGGCAGCGGCGGCGAGAGCGGTGGTGAGGCGGCGCCAGGCGATGGTGGCGCTGACGCGGCGAGCGACGTGGGCGTCGATCGCACTGTCGATCGCGGCGCCGATGTTCGACCAGGCGGCGATGATGCCGCTTGCGGTCTCGTCCGATGCTTCGATCAGAGCTTCAGGCGCGGCGTGAAAGCCGTTGGTTGTGGGGCCTTCGGGGCTCCGCCGGAAGTCTGAGAGGGTGGTTAGCGTTTCCGGGTCGCGCCTGCCGCCAAAGACGTCGCCAAGGTTGACGTGCACTGTCTCGTGAGCGGCGTTTGCGGCGCCGTTTCCAGCGTCTGAGGGTACATCCGCTGGCTCGGCAGCGTCCTCCGGCAGGTCCGGCTCGCCGGCCGGCTGCGGCGAGTGCGATGCGGCGCGCAGGCCCTTCGCCTCGAGGATGTCGATGACGTTAGAGGTATCCGCGTCGTCGATCGCCTTGTGTGCCGCTTCCTCGGCGGCTTCCGGCTTGTCGGCGGCCTGTGGCTCGTCGGAAACGAACTCCGGCGGACGGACGGGCGGCGTCTCGACGATGTGCGTTTGGCTCGCGGTAGTCTCGTCGTGATCGGGCGCTGCGAGCGGTGAGGGCGCAGTAAGGGGTGCATCGCCATTCGCGGCGGGCTCGCGCGCGGGCGCCTTGCTGGGGCTGACGGTGATCTCGCCCCAATGGTTGGCCGTCGCCTCAGCGGGCACGGCCCAGAAGATGGCCGTCTGGTTCAGGTCGAGGCCGGCCTTCATCTCGTGCCGGACGAAGTCGTAGGCGGAGTCGAGATCGACGAATGAGAAGGTGTAGACGACTCCCGGGCGGCTGGGGTCGCGGATGAGGACGACCGGCTCTGCTTCAACGTCCCGGTGGCCGTTGTCCGACGGCCGCCAGGTGAGGGCCCAGAACATGATGGTGCCTTCCTGAACGTCGCCGCGGAGGATCGAGACGAGGTACGCCTCGGCGTCACTGGCGGCGATGAAGGTGTGCTGCTGATAGGTGGCGATGCCTGAGGCGTCCGGCATCAGCATCATCAGATTTGCGGTCGTTGGCTGGACCGGCATGGTGGCGACAGCCGGTTCCTTATCACTCCCTTTGCGGGAGAAGAGATTCCTTACTATGCCCATCGACTAACCCTCCTGTGAGCCCTGCCCCGAGTTGTGTGCGGTGGCACGAACTGCGTGTTACAGGCACAAGTGTCTGATCGGCGGGTAAACACAGTGGTGAAGAGAGCCTTGGCGAAAGTAAAGGATCAGTAAAGAGAGTGGCTCAGGCGGACGGCCACTCGGAGGCCGAGGGAACGCCGGCCAGGCCGGTCGCCGTCTGAACGGCGCGGACGACGGCGCGTTCGACGGCGCGGGCGGCGAGAGTTCCGAGCTGGACGAGATCGGTCTCGGCGGCGCTGGCGCCGGTGGCGAGAGCGAAGATGATGTCGCCGTCGACAGGGGTGTTCACGGGGCGGATGGCGCGCGCCATCCCGGCGTGTGCCATCGCCGCCAGGCGCGCGCAGTCTTCTTTGGTCAGGGCAGCGTCTGTGGCGATGACGCCGAGGGTGCTGTTCTCCGACGCGTAGGGTGAGAGCGGCGGACGGGCGCGCACGGTTTCGATCGTGTCGGTGAAGCCGCGCTCTTCGGCGCGAGGGCCGGCGACGACGCGCGCCGTGTCGGGGTCGACGACTTCACCCCAGGCGTTGACGGCCATGAGGGCAGCGAGCGCAACACCGGAGGCCGTGCGCTCGACGGCGGTGCCGATGCCGCCCTGGACGGCGTGCTGCATGTCGAGCGCCTTGCCGACGGTGGCGCCGGTGCCCGCGCCGACCGTTCCTTCCGCGACGGGCCCCGCCGTCGCCGCTTCGCAGGCAGCGTATCCGGCGGCGGCATCCGGGCGGCTGTCGGACGATCCGAGGGCGAGGTCGAAGAGAGCGGCGGCCGAGACGATGGGGACGACACCGCTGCGCACAGGGAAGCCATGGCCGTGCTCCTCAAGCCAGCGCATGACGCCGGCGGCGGCGTCGAGGCCGAAGGCGCTGCCGCCTGACAGGAGCACACCGTGGACACGGTCGACGAGGTTACCGGGGCGCAGAACGTCAGTCTCACGCGTGGCCGGTGCGCCGCCGCGGACGTCGACGGAGGCGACAGCGCCGGCCGGGCAAAGGACGACGGTGCAGCCGGTGGCGGCGCTAAGATCGGTCCAATGGCCGACGAGCAGACCCTTTATGGCGGTAATTCCGGCGATTTCGGGCGATTCTGCATCCATTTCGTGTGCTGGCGCGTTCTTACTGTCAGACGGGGTAAACGGGCCTAGCGTCTATAATAGATGCTAGGCAGAGAAGCTGCCTCAAGATACTAATGTCATTCTTCACAGAAGCCTCGCTCCCGCGAAAGGCAGTTCTCGTGCTGGGTGGGCTGGCCTTCTTCGTCGGCCTGGGCCTGATCGCGGTCGCCGGGCTGTCAGCTTTCAGCGGTGAGAGCGAGCCCAACGTCGAGCTGCGGGACCTGGGCGAGGTGCCGATCGTCGTCCCGAGCGACACGCCGACGTCGGCGCCAGTCACCGAGACGCCAGCGCCGACGCCTGTGCCCGAGCCGCTGCTGGAACAGGGCTCGTACCAGATGATCATCGACGCGCTGGGCGTCAACGCGCAGGTGAACACTTACGGCCTGGACCCGAACGCCGTGCCGGAGGTGCCGACGGGGCCGGGGGCAGCCGATGTCGTGGCCTGGTACAACTTCTCGGCAGAGCCGGGCACGGGGAGCAACGCCGTGTTTGCGGGGCATGTGACGTGGTTCGGCAACGCCGTGTTCCGGAATCTCGAAGCGATGGCGAACGGTGACGAGATCAGGCTGCTGGGAGCGGACGGGACGCAGCTCACATACGTGGTGAGCGATGTCTTCAAGGTGGATGCGAACGACCCCGAATCGCTGCAAGTGATGCGCGCGACGGACGAGGACGTGATCACGATCATCACTTGCAACGGCACCTTCGTCGACACGGGCGACCCGGTCTACGGTGGAGAGTACCCGCTCCGGCTCGTTGTGCGGGCTGCGCTGGCAGAGACCTTGCCGGGCGCGGTCAGCGCCGGCGGCTGATTTCGCACAGAGATTGCGGAAATCGGCTCTAGATACAGCAACCTTGACGGGCAGCGATACGTTACCTTAGTCAGGAATGCCGTCACAACGCACCCCATCCCGCTATAAGTACACCGGCAAGCGACGCCTGTACGTGATACTGTCGTCGCTGTTTCTGCTCGCCGGTTTCGGGATGATCGGCGTGGCCACGTATGAGTTCGCCTACCAGGGGAACGACCCGACACAGCTGATCTGGGTGCGACCCGGCGAGCCGGTAGCGCCGGCGACCGCAGACGGAAGCCAATCGCCACCGCAGGCGCAAACCGTCGGCACCGAGCCCTTTCGGCTGGTGATCGACAAGATCGGCGTTGATGCGCCGGTATCCATGTTCGGACTGGACACGAACGCCTTGCCGCTTGTGCCGTACGACGCTGACCTCGTGGCGTGGTACAACTTCTCCTCCTATCCGGGCGACGGAGATAATGCGGTGTTTGCCGGGCACGTGACGTGGAACGGCGACGCGGTGTTCAAGCGGTTGGGCGAGCTAGGGAACGGCGACCGCATTCGCATCCAGCGCGAGGACGGCAGCAACCTGATCTATGAGGTGACGGAGGTCGTGCTGATAGAGCCGGGCGACCCGACGGCGCTGGACTGGATGCGACCCGCCGGTGAGGACGTGGTGACGCTGATCACCTGCGGCGGCCAGAGATTTCTGACGGATGACATCGTCGGTGCCGACTATACGCACCGGCAGATCATCCGCGGGCGTTTGATAGCGGCTGCGTGACGCTCAGGCGAGCAGGCCGCGGGCGGCGCTGAGGCGCTCCAGGGAGAGGTCTCGCCCGAGGACTGCCATCGTCTCGAAGAGCGGCGGCGCTGCCGTCCTGCCGGTGACGGCGACGCGGATGACCGCGAACAGCTCGCCCGCCTTTACGCCCATCTCCTCGGCCAGCGGCCGGACCGCGCCCTCCAGCGCCTCGTGATTCCAGTCGTCCAGCGCTTCGACGGCGGCGATGACGCTGGCAAGAGCTTGGGCAGCGCGATCAGGGGCGCCGGCGAAGGACTTCTTGCCGAGGATAAGCTCCGGTTCGTAGTCCAGCGGACCTTCGGTGAAGAAGAAGCCGGCCATCTCGACGACGTCTTTCAGCGTCTTGATGCGCTCCTTGATGAGCGGGGCGATCTGTGCGAGCTTCTGGGCGTCGACGGGGCGGCCGAGGGCGCCTTCGAGGAACGGGAGGGCACGCTCGGCCAGGTTTTCGGGCGAGAGGTTGCGGATGTAGACGCCGTTCATCCACTCGAGCTTTTCGGCGTTGAAGACGGCCGGGTTGGTGAGCAGGCGGTCGATGTCAAAGGCACCGATTAGCGTGTCGATGTCGATGATCTCGGTCTTGTCGTCGAGCGACCAGCCGAGGAGGGCAAGGAAGTTGACGATCGCCTCGGGCAGGTAGCCCATCTCGCGGTAGGTAAGAGCGGCGTGTGCGCCGTGGCGCTTGGAGAGCTTGGCGCGGTCGCTGCCGAGGATGCGCGAGACGTGGGCGAAGACGGGCGGATCCCAGCCGAACGCCTGGTAGATGAGGACGTGCCGGGGCAGGCTGGAGATCCACTCCTCGCCGCGAAGGACGTGGGTGATCTCCATCAGGTGGTCGTCGACGATGGCCGCGAGGTGGTAGGTGGGATAGCCGTCCGACTTGAGGATGACGAAGTCGTCGAGCGTGTCGTTGGCGAAGGGGACCTCACCGCGAAGGGCGTCGTGGGTGAGCGTTTCGCCGTCGAGTGGCGTCTTGAAGCGGACGACCGCCGGTGCGCCGTCGGCCTCGCGTTGGGCCCGATCTTTGGCTGAGAGGTCGCGGCAGTGGCGGTCGTAGCGTGGCGGTTCCTTGCGGGCCTGCTGCGCCTTTCGCACCTCGGAGAGGCGCTCGGAGGAGCAGTAGCAGCGGTAGGCCCAGTCGCTGGCCAGCAGACGGCCGGCGTGGTCCTGGTAGATGTCGAGCCGCTCGGACTGGGTGTAGGGGGCGTGCGGGCCGCCCTTATCGGGGCCCTCGTCCCAGTCGATGCCCAGCCAGCGCAGCGTCTCCATCTGCGCCTCGACAGCGCCTTCGACGAAGCGCTGGCGATCGGTGTCCTCGATGCGAAGGAGGAACTGGCCACCGTTGTGCTTGGCCAGGAGCCAGGCGAAGAGGGCAGTGCGGATATTGCCGAGGTGCGGATCGCCGGTGGGGCTGGGCGCGTAACGGGTGCGTACGGTCATACGGCCATTCTAGCAAGCACGGGGCGCAGGCTCACGGCGCTTGCTCGTGGGGCGGGTGAGCGGCTATCGTTGCAGCCGATGGAAGGCGTGCAGGAGGTCAATGAGGGGCGGCTGGAGACGCTGGCGACGGACGGGATGGAGTTGCCGTACATTGAGTACGGGCAGCTCGAGCCAGCAGTCAAGCTCGTCTGGAACGGCGAGGACTTCTGGTACCACAAGACGCTGCCGCTGAAGGGCTACAGCGCCGTGATGGCGGGCTATATCCGCGCGCTGGAGGCGGAGGGCCACAAGCCGCTGCTGGCGCGGTTCTACGACCGCATCTACATCTATGCTACCGGCATCACGCCGCTCGGCGCGGGCAAACCGCCCGGCGGCTGATCCGCCGCGGGGTAGCGCCGTCCGTTGGAGGTCCGCTCGCCCTTCGAGAAGCTCAGGACGAGCGGGACGGGGTGCACCGCCCCTTCTATTCGCGCAGGTCGGCGAGGGCGGCGCGAAGGTCCGCCGGCAGTGGCGACTCGAAGTCTACGCGGCGGCCGCTGGGCATGACGAAGCCGAGGCGGGCGGCGTGCAGGAACTGGCGCCCGACGACGTTCGAGCGCTTGCCGTAGAGCGCGTCGCCGACGATGGGGTGTCCGATGGCGGCGAGGTGGACGCGGATCTGGTGGGTGCGGCCGGTGATGGGCTCGGCTTCGAGCAGTGAGCGGTTGCCCGGCAGGGTTTCGCGCACTTTGTATTTGGTGCTCGCTTCGCGGCCGCCGGCGACCACGGCCTGCTTCTTGCGGTTCTTCGGGTGACGGCCCAACGGCGCCTCGATCAGCCCCTCTCGCGGGTCCGGGACGCCTTCGACGACGGTGATGTAGGTCTTGTGGACCAGGCGCTCCTTGAGCTGCGCTTGCAGGGTGCGCATGGCGCGGTCGTTCTTGGCGACGACGATGAGGCCGGAGGTGTCCTTGTCCAGGCGGTGGACGATGCCGGGCCGCAGCGTGCCGGAGATGCCCTGCAGGTCTGGCACGATGGCCAGGAGCGCGTTGACGAGCGTGCCGCTGGGGTGGCCCGGAGCCGGGTGGACGGTGAGACCGGGCGGTTTATCGACGACGATGATGTCGGTGTCCTGGTAGATGATCGTCAGAGGGATGTCCTCGGGCTCGAGGGTCATCTCCTCCGGTGGTGGGATCTCGACCCGCAGTTGCGCGCCGACAGGCGGCTTCTCAGAGGGCTTCGGGACGCGGCCGTCGATGGTGACGAAGCCGGCGTCGATCAGCTTGCGGACGTGGCTGCGCGAGAGCTCTGGCAGGAGCCTGGCGATGAGGGTGTCGATGCGCTCGCCGCCGTCGCCGGCGACGAGGTCAACTGTCCGCATCGGCCGAGGCGGGCGCTTCTTTACGCGCTTCGAGGAGGAAGTAGCCGATGATGATGATCGCCACGCCGACGGTGATCGACGAATCGGCGACGTTGAACGAGGGGAAGCGAGGGAAGTCGATGAAGTCGGTGACGCGGCCCTGGGTGATGCGGTCCAGGAGGTTGCCGACGGCGCCGCCGAGCATCAAGCCGATGGCCAGGGCGGCGAGCCAATGCTGAAACGGTGGATAGCGGTAGTAGACGTAGATGGCGGCGAGGCCGATGAAGGCCATGACGATGAGAAACGCCGCCTGGTCCTGGAGGATGCCAAAGGCGGCGCCGGTGTTGGTGACGTATTTGATGCGCACGGGCCAGTCGGCGGAAGGCCAGATGTCGCCCCGGTCCATGGTCGTGCGGATGATCGTCTTGGTGGCCTGGTCGGCGGCGACGACGGCCAGGGCGGCGCCCCAGAACGCCCAACGATGGAGTGCCGTGAGCTGCGGTGTGGAGCCGCCCGTTTCAGGCGCGGCGTCGGGGGTATCCATCCGTTTCGATGATACGGCACGAGGTGGGTGTTGCTCACGCGCGAACGTCGGCAAAGCTGCCTGTGACGGCGGTTGAGCGCGTGCTATGCTCAGATATGACGCCCCGTAGTGAAGAAGGACGCCTGATGGTCTTGGATATCCTGTCCCGGCGCAAGAAGGACCGGGAGAAATACGGTGAGCGGCTGCCCGACGGCCAGAAGGTCGTCGAGGACTGGCCGGTCCTGACGTACGGCGGAACGCCGCGCGCTTCCACCGCCGACTGGCGTCTGCGCATCTTCGGCCTCGTGGAGAAGGAGATGGAGCTGGACTGGGAGGGGCTGACGGCGCTGCCCCGGACGAAGGTGCATACGGACATCCACTGTGTGACGACGTGGAGCAAGATGGACACGAACTTCGAGGGCGTCTCTATCCCCGATCTGCTGAAGCAGGTGCAGGTTAAGCCAGAGGCGAAGGCCGTGATGGCACACTGCTACGGCGGCTACACGGCGAACCTGCTACTCGATGACTTTATCCGCGACGAGAACCTGCTGGCCTACATCTATGAGGGCGAGCCGCTGCCGGCGGATCACGGCGGCCCGTGCCGGCTGTTCGTGCCGCACCTCTACTTCTGGAAGAGCGCGAAGTGGGTGAACGGCCTGGAGTTCATCACCGAGAACACGGCCGGCTTCTGGGAGCGCTACGGCTACCACATGCGAGGGGACCCCTGGAAGGAAGAGCGCTACTCATGACTCAGGAGGCGGCTCCGGTGCCGATTCCGCTGGAGCTGACGGATCCCGTCAACACGGCGATACTCGAGGTGTCGGAAGACAGGCTCGAAGGGTTCCAGCGCGATCCGTTCGCCGAGATCGCCCGGCGCTCGGAAGTGCCGCTGGACGACGTGATCGAGCGCATCCGGGCGCTGCTGGAGGCGGGGACGATCCGGCGGGTGCGGCAGACGCTGTTGCCGACGAACCTGGCGCAGGGCTCGCTCGTCGCCTGGCAGGTGCCGCAGGAGCGGCTGCAGCAGGCGTTCGACTTCATGTTCCAGCGCGACCCGTTCAGCGGCCACGTGGTGATCCGCACGTCGGAGACGGCGACGGCCGGCTCGAAGTACAAGCTGTGGACGACGGTGAAGGTGCCGCAGGGGTTCGACATGCGCGCGCACTGCAACCTCCTGGCCACTCGAACGGACGCCGAGGCTTACTTGCTGATGCCGGCGAAGGCGCTCTTTGTGCTGGGCGTCGGACACACGCGGCGCCGCGGGATGGAGCCGGGCGCGAGGCTGGAGGAGCCGGCGGAGGTGATGTACCCGGAGCTCGTCGATCTGACGGACGGCGAGTGGCGGGTACTGACGGCGCTGAAGCGAGAGTTCGCGGTCGAGGAGATCGCCCGCGATCCGTGGCGCGCCCGCGCGGCTGAGGCCGGCGTGGACCTGCAGACGTTTTTCGCGGTGGCGGAGTCGCTGTACGACCAGCAGCTGCTCGGGCGCTTCTCGACGTTCCTGGAGCACGTCAAGGAGACGGCCTCGGGCGAGCGGGTGACGCGCTACAACGCGCTGTTCCACTGGGCGGTGCCGAAAGGCCGCGAGGTGGAGGCTGGGCGCGAGGTGGGCCGCCACCACATTCTGACGCACTGCTACTGGCGCGAGGCGGGCGCGGAGTTCAACGACGTGAACATCATGGGCGTGGCGCACGGCACAGACAAGGGTCTGGTGCTGGCGCACAAGGCGGCGATCGACGATCACCTGGCTTCGCTGGGGATGCCGGTGTCGTACACGAACGTGTTCTGGGGCGGCCGCAGCGAGATCAAGCCGTCGGAGATTTCGCCGGTGGCGTACACGGCCTGGTGCCGCGAGATGGGCGTCGACCCGCGCCGAATGCGCGCCTAGGGGCTAGGACTCGGTTTCGGCGGACTCTTCGGCGCTGACTTCGCGCTTGAAGGTCACGTCGGCCAGGAGGGTGCGGCGGCCGGGGCGGATGAAGAGCTTCATCAGCCAGTCGGAGAGCTGCGGGACGAAGGCATCGGCGGCGACGGCGGCGACATCCTCCGGCGAGACGTAGGCGTCGCGCAGGTTGAAGCGCACGGCCTGGAAGATGCGCGTGGCGACGACGGCGGAGGAGACGAAGCGGGCGATGGGCGGGACGGCCGGCGCTTCGACTTCCTGCAGCATGTTCTCCATGAACGAGGTGTCGGTGAGGCCGGGGTAGATCGTGCTGACGCCGATGCCTTTGCTGGAGAGCTCGACGCGAAGGGCGTCGGAGATGGCGGCGAGGGCGTGCTTGGAGGCCGCGTACATGCCCATGTGCGGCGGCGATATGCGGCCGGCGACGGAGGAGACGTTGACGATATGGCCGCGGCGCTGGCTGATCATGTAGGGCGCGGCGGCCTGGATGCAGTTGACGGCGCCCCAGAAGTTGGCCTCGAACAGGTGGCGGGCGTTGTCGAGGTTGCCGTCGGCAACGGGGGCGAAGAGACCGACGCCGGCGTTGTTGATGAGGACGTCGATGGCGTCGTACTCCTCGACGGTACGCCGCACGAGCGCTTCGACGGAGAGGCGGTCTGTGACGTCGACGGGGATGACGGTTGCCGCTTTGCCGATGTCGGCGGCGATCGCCTCTAGCTTCTCGCGGTTGCGTGAGGCGAGGACGACGTTGGCGCCGTGTTTGGCGAACTCGCGGGCCGTCTCGCGGCCGATGCCAGAGGAGGCGCCGGTGACGATGACGGTGCGGCCGGTGAGGCGGAACATGCTTTAGAGGGAGCGGTGGGAAAACCAGTCGGCCATGCGCGGCCAGAGGCGGAACATGGCGTTCTTGCCGGCGACGAGGCTGACGTGACCGCCCTTGAGGACAATGTCTTCGGTGTCTTCGCTGCCGACGATGCTGGTGAGGGGCCTGGTGGCGGCGAAGGGGGCGATGTGGTCGTGCTCGGCCATGGCGTGAAGGACGGGGATTTTGACGGCCTTGGTGTCGACGGGCCGGCCGTTGAGGGTCATGGTGCCCTTCATCAGCTTGTTCTCCCACATCAGGTCTTTGGTGAACTGGCGATAGGCCTCGCCGGGGAAGGGGATCTGTTCGTTGGTCCACTTATACATGATGCGGAAGCCGTTGACGAACTGCTCGTTCCAGAGGTTGTCGAGGAGGCGAATGTAGCCGCCCCAGCGGTCCATCGGACGCAGCATCTCGAACGAGCGGAGCATCATGTCCGGCGGGATGTTGCCGATTGAGTCGACGAGGTGATCGACGTCGAAGTAGCGCCTGTCGGTCCACTTGCGGAAGAGGCCCATGCCTTCCATGTCGACTGGCGTGGCGGCGCAGGCGAGGTTCTTGAGCGGGGCGTCCGGGTAGGCGCCGGCGTACATGAGGCCGAAGATGCCGCCCATGCAGTAACCGAGAATGCTGTAGTCCTCCTCGCCGGTGGCCTTCTGGACGTGCTCGAAGCAGTCGGGCATGAGATCCGTGACGTAGTCCTCGAAGCCGAGCTTCGTGTCCTCGGGACGGGGAACACCCCAGTCGATCATGAAGACGTCGAAGCCCTGAGCGAGCAGGTACTGGACGAAGCTCTGGCCGAAGGTAAGGTCGAGGATCCAGGGCTTGCTGACGAGGGACATGACGAGGACGATCGGCACGCGGTAGACTTCGTCGGACATTGGGTGGT
>JADFQV010000012.1 GCA_022561635.1 Chloroflexota bacterium
AGGTCTTCGTCATTACCGGCGACGGCGACGGGCTGAGCATCGGCGGCAACCACCTGCTCCACGTCATGCGCCGCAACGTCGACATCACGATCGTGCTCTTCAACAACCGCATCTACGGGCTGACGAAGGGCCAGTACTCTCCGACGTCTGAGTTCGGCAAGCGGACGAAGAGTTCACCTATGGGCACGGTGGACACGCCCCTGCACCCGCTCAGCGTGGCGATCAGCGCCGAGGCGTCGTTCGTCGCGCGCTCTCTTGATATCGACCAGAAACACCTGATCACGACGATCGAGCGCGCCGCCCGGCACAAGGGGACGTCGTTCATAGAGGTCTATCAGAACTGCAACGTCTTTAACGACGGCGCCTTCATGGAGTTCGCGGACAAGGCCGTGCGCGCCGATCGCACCGTTCGCCTGGAGCACGGCCAGCCGCTGCTCTTCGGCAAGGAGCACGAGAAGGGCATTCGCCTGAACGGAACGACGCCGGAGATCGTGGAGCTGGGCAACGGCGTGAGCGAGTCCGACCTCTGGATCCACGACGAGGAGCGCGATGACCCTACGCTTGCCTTTATCCTGTCGCGCATGCACTGGCCGGACTTCCCGGAGCCGATGGGCGTGATCCGCGCTGTCGAGCGACCGACCTACGAGGCACTTGTCCAGCAGCAGATCGACGAGGCGATCGAGCAGCAGGGCGAGGGCGACCTCGACGCGCTGTTTATGGAAGGCGACACGTGGACAGTGGAGTAGCCAACACGGGAAACATGATGCTCTGCCCGGACTGCCGGGCGGAGAACATCGAGGGCGAGGAGGTCTGCGAGGCTTGCGGCGCCGACCTGAGCGCGCTCAAACTGCCCTCCGCTGCGAGCGAGCTCGAAGAGCATCTGATACAGGACCGCCTGGGGGAGGTCGGCGCGCCGGAAGCGCTGGACGTCGCGCCCGGCGACCCTGTCTTCCTCGCCGTTCACTTCATGCGCGACAAGAACATCGAGTGCGTCCTCGTGCGCGACGAAGACGGCAACATCGTCGGCATCCTCACGGAACGTGACATCCTCCTTAAGGCCGCGGGCGCCAAGCAGGACCTGATGGCGATGGCGGTGAAGGACATCATGTCGCCCGACCCGGTGATGCTGCGTGAAGGCGACACGCTGGCGGTCGCCATGCACAAGATGTCGGTCGGCGGCTTTCGTCACATCCCGTTCGTCGCGGGCGACGGGACGACGCTCCTGGTCTCGATCCAGGACGTCTTCCGCCACGTGGCGGAGTTCATCCCCCGCGACTAGCCGGCCGCTTCCTGCCGCGGCGCTCTGATCAGACCTTCCTGCGTCACCGAGAGCACGTGCGTGCCGTCCCGCCGGTGCATCTGGCCGTGGATCAAAGCGCGCGCCGCGTGGGCGATGGGGCTGTGGCTGCTGTAGAGGAGCCAGTCGTCGATGCGCGGTGTGTGGTGGAACCAGATCGCGTGGTCCAGGCTGGCGGCCGCGCCGGGCGCGTCGAAGCGCATCATCTTGAGGGCGTGGCGGGCGGTGCTGATGAGGCCCATGTCGCTGGAGTAGGCCATGACGGCGGCGTGGATCGCCGGGTCCTCCGGCAGTACGCCCTTCGGCTTGATCCAGACCTGACGTAGCTCTCGCTCTATCGCTGCCGGGTCCTTGGGGTCCGCCGAGCGAACTTCGATCGGCCGCTCCTTGCGCCAGCGCTGGAAGCGCTCGTTGTCGCGCGGGGCATCGGGCCGGACGAAGTCCCAGTCCGGCATCTTCTCCGGGCCCGGCGCTTCCGGCATCGGCTGCTGGTGGTCCAGCCCTTCTTCGGTTCGCGAGAAGCTGCACGACATCTGGAAGATCGCCTCGCCCGCCTGGTAGGCCACGACGTCGCGGGTGGTGAAGGTGCGGCCGTCACGGATACGCTGGACGACGTAGCGGATGGGCGGGCCGTGGCTGCCGGGGCGCAGGAAGTAGGAGTGCAGCGAGTGGATCGACCCCGACTCCACGGTGCGGCTGGTCGCCATGATGCACTGGGCCAGGACGAGCCCGCCGAAGAGGCGCCCCTCGCCTTCGCCCGCGTCGCCCAGAAACAGGTCGCGGTCTAGCTGATCGAGTTCGAGTGACTTGAGCAGTTGGTTGAGCTGACGTGAGCCGGTGGACATAGTGAACCTAATTCTAGAGGGCGCCCTGGCCAAGGGCTATAAGGCGAGAGTGGTGGGCGGTGCAGGGCTTGAACCTGCGACCTCTTCGGTGTGAACGAAGCGCTCTACCGCTGAGCTAACCGCCCACAGGTGGTGACGGCGCACCGAGCGCCGGCTTCGATTGTATGGCTCGCGCCGAAAGGGCGTCAACGCACCTGAGGCTGGGCTGGTACGGGAGAGTAGTGTTGGAATGCGCTTGTCGGATGAGCATGGGCTTATGAAGCCCATGCTCTAACCACTGAGCTACCCTCCGAAGGGCGTCAACGCGTCTGAGGCTGGGCTGGTACGGGAGAGTAGTGGTGGCAGGGGCGGGATTCGAACCCGCGACACAGGGCTTATGAAGCCCCTGCTCTAACCACTGAGCTACCCTGCCACGAGCTTCGAGTGTAGCAGGGCGATTTCTCGTCGGGCAATGGCGTCTTGCGGACGCGCCGGTCATATAATGGAAGCGAACCGGCGCGCCTATGACGAACGTGAAGACGATACTCGTAGTCGATGACGAGCCTACGCTTGTCGCTACGCTCAAGTACAACCTGGAGCGCGAGAGCTTCCGCGTGCTGGAGGCGGCCGATGGCGAAGCGGCGTTGGAGGCGGCGAGGACCGGCCACCCTGACCTCATCGTGCTCGATCTGATGCTGCCCGGCCTGAGCGGCCTCGAGGTCTGCCGCATCCTGCGCAAGGAGACGAGGGTGCCGATCATCATGCTTACGGCCAAGGACGCCGAGGTGGACAAGGTCGTCGGGCTGGAGACCGGCGCCGACGATTACGTGACGAAGCCGTTCGGCATGCCGGAGCTGATGGCGCGTGTGCGCGCTCTGCTTCGTCGCGCGGACCCGGCAGAGGACGACGCCCCGGATGTCGTGGAGTCGGGAGACCTCCGTGTCGACCTGGCGCGGCGCGAAGCCCAGCGGGGTGGATCGCCGCTGCGGCTGAAGCCCAAGGAGCTGGACCTGCTGGGCTTCTTCATGCGCCGCCGCGGCCGCGCGTTCTCGCGCGAGGAGCTGCTGAACCAGGTCTGGGGCTACGAGTTCGCGGACGACACGCGGACGGTGGACGTTCACGTCCGCTGGCTGCGCCAGAAGATCGAGCCCGATCCGGCGCAACCGTCGCGGCTGATCACGGTGCGTGGTGTGGGATACCGCTTCGAGGGATAGCCGTGGGTAGCCTGCGTTTCAATCTGCTTATCGCCTTCGCTCTACTGGCTGGGGCCTCTGTGATAGCCCTTGTAGCGACGGCGGCATCTCTGGCGGCCACGATCACCGTCGGCGTGATCGTGGCAGTGGGAGGTTTCGTCCTCTGGCTCGCGGCGGAGCGCGTCGACCGCTCCGTGAGGATCATCCGCGGCGCCGCGCGGGAGATGGCCCAGGGCGAATTCGGTACGCGTCTTCCGGCCGAAGACGCCGGCGAGCTGGCTGGCGCCTTCCAGGACTTCAACGAGATGGCGCGTAGCTTTGAAGAGCGCGTAGAGGCGGCATCGCAGGAGCGCAACCGGCTGATGGCCGCGATCAACAGCAGCGTCGACGCCGTTGTTGCGCTCGGTGAGGACGGCGTCGTGCGTTTCGCCAACGCCGCGGCGGAGACGCTCGTGGGCAAGGGCGAGGACCTGCTCGTGGGCCAGCCGCTCGCCTGGGCCGTTGCGGATGGCGACGTGATCGACGCCGTGCGCCGGGCGCGGGAGGAGGGTGTGGCGAGTCGCCACCTGATCGAGCGCCCGAACCGGCAGGTCCTCGAGGCCTACGTGGCGCCGATTGCCGGCGGGGGTGAATGGACGCTCCTCGTCGTCTTTCACGACGTGACGGAGTCGAAGCGGCTCGACGACGTGCGCCGCGACTTCGTGGCCAACGTCTCGCACGAGCTGCGGACGCCGCTGTCCGCGGTGAAGTCTGTGATCGAGACGCTGCAGGGCGGCGCCGTCGATGAGCCCGACGTGGCCCGCGATTTCCTGGCCCGCGCCGAGACAGAAGTCGAGCGGCTGGTGCAGCTGCTTGAGGAGTTGCTGGCGCTCTCGCGGCTCGAGTCAGGCGACCTGCACTTTACAGAACATCCACTGGACATGCGCGACGTCGTGCGCTCCGTGGGCCAGCGTATGGCGCCGCACGCCCAGCGCGCGGGCGTCGACCTGCGAGTCGATGTTGACGGGCGGGTGCAGGGAGTGTCCGGTGATCCGGCGGCGCTGGAGCGGGCGATCGTGAACCTGGTCGACAACGCGATCAAGTTCACGCCGAAAGGCGGCTCGGTCGACCTCTCTTCACGCGCCGACGATGGAAGCGTGACGATCGTGGTTGCAGACACCGGCGCCGGCATCGATCCGCTGGATCTGCCGCGCGTCTTCGAGCGCTTCTTCAAGGCGGATCGCGCCCGGCAGCGGGGCGGCACGGGGCTCGGTCTGGCGATCGTCAAGCACACCGTCGAGGCGCACGGCGGCAGTATCGGCGTCGAGAGTCAGCTCGGCGCTGGCTCCGTCTTCCGCCTCAAGCTGCCGCTGGTGGCGATGGCTGAGGCAGGTTAGCTCCCGGCGGGTTAGGTGCCCTGAGCCTTCGCCATCTCCTCGTTTGAGACCGCCCTCACACGCGTCGCGAAGCTCCACTGCTGACGTTCCGGATCCTCGGCGACGTAGCGGCGGTCGCCGTAGAACTGGTCGGCCGGCTCCTCGATGATCTTCGCGCCGGCCTCTTGGGCCCTCGTGAAATGAGCATCGACGTCGTCGACATATACGTAGAGTTGACTGTGGGTTGCGGTCGGCGCGTGGTAGTCCGGGCCCGGGTTGCCGAGCATTATGACGCCGTCGTCCGCGAAGCCCAGTTCTGCGTGGCTGAGCTTGCCGTCCGGCCCGGGCATGCGGAACCGCTCGCTGAAGCCGAACGCCTTGATGAGCCAGTCACAGGCGGCGCCCACGTCCTCGTAGTAAAGGTAGGGCGTGATCCTCGGGAAATCATCCGGCTTGGGCTTGACCATTCGGCACCTCCCTATGGTTGGGCAGAAGTGGGCTCGATTGTAGCGGGGTGACGAGATCGAGCGAAGGCAGAAATGACTCTGCTGTCGCCTGTATCTTTGGCGGCCTTAGAATATAGACAGAGTCGTGGGCGATTAGCTCAGTTGGTTAGAGCGTCTCGCTTACACCGAGAAGGTCGCTGGTTCGAGTCCAGCATCGCCCACCAGACTTTGGATTCGAAAAAGGCCCCTCCGCTTCGCTTCAATGCCGAGGGGCCTTAGCGTTTGCATCCCAAACTCACGAGCCGGCCGCCAAAGCCGATCGAACTGCGCCGCTGCCTGCTCGCCATTGATTGACATGCGAGTATCCGCTAGAGTTGCGCCCAAAGGGGGAATGAACTTGGGGTCGCTCCAAGAATTGACATCGCAAGCTGAGGCCGAGTGGCTCAAGAAGTGGACGGCGGGTCCTACCGAAGGCGTCGGCACGCTGATTGCCCCTGACACCGCCGCTCCGAATCTGTCGCTGCCGGACGATACGGGTGTGACGGTTCGGCTCAGCGATTACTGGTCCAAAGGCCCGGCGCTGCTGATGTTCTGGCGTCACTTCGGATGCACCTGCGGCGTGGAACGAGGGGAGCGGCTTAAGGCAGAACTTGACTCGTACGGAGAGGCGAATCTGACCCCGGTTGTGATCGCCCAGGGCGAACCGGAGCGGGCCGCCGCGTACCGCACAACCCACGATCTGCCATGTGCGATCCTGTGCGATCCCGACCACACAGCCTACCGGGCCTATGGCGTCGGTCAATGGGCAGTGGAGCAGGTTCTCTTTGACGCGCCTCCGGAATACTGGGGGCACCCGCACGATTTGGGCGCCGACTTCCAGAATGGACGAAGGGAAGAGGGGCGCCCACCCGTGGATGATCCGTGGCGCGCCGCAGCGGAGTTCGTTGTCGGCGCAGACGGCATCATTCGGCTGTCGTACGCCTATCAATACTGCGAGGACTATCCCGACCCTCGCGTGCTGACCACAGCAGCCCGCCTTGCGTCGTAGGCAATAGTCGCTCGACACAGCCGCTTTGTCTGCCTACGGATCGGCGACGTCTTCCGGCAGTCCGCTCGAGCCGCCGCCACCACCAGGATCTGTCCACGTCTCCTTTGCCGCTCTCGCAAACGGCCGGAAGTAGGGGACGTCGCGAACCAGGATCGCCAACGCCAGCACACAATAGAGGATGCCGAACCCTACACGGATCGTGCCGTCGGTGAGAACGAGCTGCGTCATGAAGAGGCCGGCCAACAGAGTCGCTTCCCAGCGGCTCATGCTCAGGCTTATCAGGATTGCCACGGCGAACATCGATTGTGAGGCCGTGAGGAAGAGTTCCTCCGACTGACGTGAGTCGAACTCCAGGGGGCTGATAGTGCCGCCGGAGATGCTGAAGGCCAGCGGCAGGCTGCCGAGGAGCAGCGTCCACTGGTTCACCTTAGAGGCGATAAGGATTGTCATGCCGGCGCCGTAACGGCCCCGTAAAGCGAGCATGCCCGCAAGGATGAACTCGGGTGACTCCGAGGCCAGAGGCGCCACCCATTGCACCAGGATGAACTCGTCGATGCCCACGCTCTTGCCGGTCTCCACGAGACCGTCGGCAAAGGGGGCGGCGGCGGCAAAGATCACGGCCGCCGCAAAAGCGAAGATGATGAGCACGGCCGACCGCCGCTTGGGGCGGCTCATCGCGCCGATCGCCGCCGCCGGACCGATGAACTCGCGGTCGTGCTCGGGCGGCGAGCGCGAGGAGATGAAGAGGTAAGCGCCGAAGAGGCTGAACATGATCGCGGTGTCGATGAGGCTGAGCTGGCCGCGGAGCGGGATGGAGAAGCTGTAGACGGTGGCGAGGCCGAGGAAGATGATGCCGAGCGCGTTGCTCTTCTGTACGGGCATCGGTGAAATCTTCGTGCGCATGTAGAAGATGAGGAAGATAAGGGGCCAGGCGAGGCCCACGAGAAGCCGGTTGCCGCCTGTCATGTTGGCGATCGCCAGCTGGCTCGGGTGCGGGTCTTCACACCCTATCGGCAGGTTCGGCGCAAAGCTAATGCACTCCGCCACATGGGGGGCGCGGATGGCGAAGACGAGGTCGACGGCGTACTCGGGAAGCACGGCGATCAGTGCCAGCACAACCAGCGCGAGCCCGGCCGAAATTTCGGTCTCGGCGACCTCCGACGCCCAGGTCAGCAGTGTGGCGGCGGCGAAGATGGCGACGCCGAAGATGAGCGCTTCGACGTAAACGGGAAAGCCCGTGTGGAAGGCCCCGGTGATCTCGCCCAGGCGCAGGATCGGCGCAGGCAGCGCGGCCATGACGGCCGCGGCGATGAGCAACCACTCGCGGGCGTGGCGCCCGCCGGTCGTGCCTCTGGGTGCCACAGACGAGACTTCGTCGTCGCGGTCGGGCATTCGGTCGCCGGCGGCCATACGTGGGCAGTATATCCGGCTCGGAGGTTAGCCGGAACACTCGCTCGTTGACACCCTGAAGCGGCGGATTATACAGTAAATTGCGCCGGTACCCGGACCGAGAGGCTCGTTCAGGGGCCGGACGCTCCGCAAGGAAGAGAGGTACGACGTGACCGAGGCTAACGGAAGCTCCAGCAAGGACAGCTGGCTGGCAGGCACGTATGCGCGCAGCACTGCCAAGAAGGCAGAGCGCGAATACCCGTTCGAGACGTCGGACGGTGAGAAGGTGGATCCGCTCTACGCGCCGCAGGACCTCGACGGCTGGGACTACGAAGAGCAGCTCGGGTTCCCGGGCGAGTTCCCCTACACGCGCGGCGTCCAGCCGACGATGTACCGCGGCCGGCTCTGGACGATGCGTCAGTACGCCGGCTTCGGCGACGCCGAAGAGTCGAACGAGCGTTACCGCTACCTCCTTTCGCAGGGACAGACCGGGCTCTCCGTCGCCTTCGACCTGCCAACGCAGATCGGCTACGACTCCGATCACGAGATGGCGGCGGGCGAAGTGGGCAAGGTTGGCGTCGCCATCGCCTCGCTGGCGGACATGGAACTTCTGATGAAGGACATCTCGCTGGAGAAGGTGACGACGTCGATGACGATCAACGCCACGGGGCCGATCCTGCTGGCGTTCTATGTCGCGCTGGCCAAGAAGCAGGGCGCCGACCTCTCGAAGATCGGCGGGACGACGCAGAACGACATCCTCAAGGAGTACATCGCCCGCGGCACCTACATCTTCCCGCCAGATGGCTCGATGCGCCTGATCACGGACGTCCTCGGCTGGTGCAAGGACAACCTGCCGAACTGGAACACGATTAGCATCAGCGGCTATCACATGCGGGAGGCCGGCTGCACGGCCGTGCAAGAGGTCGCCTTCACATTCGCCGACGCGATCGCTTACTGTGAGGCGGCGATGCAGGCGGGCCTCGAATTCGACGAGTTCGCGCCGCGGCTGTCGTTCTTCTTCGCCTCGTTCTCGAACCTGATCGAAGAAGTCGCCAAGTTCCGCGCGGCGCGACGCCTCTGGGCGCGGCTGGCCAAGGAGCGCTTCGGCGCCAAGAACGAACGCAGCATGATGCTCCGCTTCCACACGCAGACGGGCGGCTCGACGCTGACCGCGCAGCAGCCCGAGAACAACATCGTGCGCACGACGATCCAGGCGCTGGCCGCCGTCCTGGGCGGGACGCAGTCGCTGCACACGAACTCGATGGACGAAGCGCTGGCGCTGCCCACGGAGAAGTCGGTGCAGATCGCCCTGCGCACGCAGCAGGTGATCGCTTACGAGAGCGGCGTCGCCGACGTCATCGACCCGCTGGCTGGCTCCTATGAGATCGAGGCGATGACGGATCGCATCGAGGCGGAGGCGATGAAGTACATCGACCGCATCGAAGACCTGGGCGGCGCCCTGCGGGCGATCGAGGGTGGTTACCAGCAGCGCGAGATCCAGGAGGCGTCGTACCGCTACCAGAGGTCGGTGGACGACGGTTATCGCACCATCGTCGGCGTCAACGACTTCACCACTGAGGAGGAAGTGCGGCCTGAGATCCTGCGTGTGCGCGAGGAGGTGGTTCGTCGCCAGGTGGAGCGCCTGAAGCGCGTGCGCGCCGAGCGTGACGAAGCCAGGGCCCAGGCGATGCTTCAGCAGCTCGAAGCGGCGGCCAAGTCGGACGTCAACCTGATGCCGGTCCTCATCGAGTGTGTTGAGAGCTATGTAACGATCGGCGAAATCTGTGATGTGCTGCGCGGCGTGTTCGGCGTGCAGCGCGAGTTCATGGTGTTTTAGGGGGCGCCTGAGCCTATGGGCCAGATGTCGAACGCAGAACGGGAGGCGTTTCTCGCTGTCAATCGCTACGGCATCCTCGCGACGCTGCGTCGCGACGGCTCGCCCATCGCCATCCCGGTCTGGTTCGACTGGGACGGGGACAGCGTGAGGATGTTTACGACCGTCGCATCGCCCAAGCTGCGCCGGCTAGCCAACGATGCCAGAGCGTCGGTGCTAGTCACGAATCACATCGACGAGAAAGAGAAGTGGGTCGCCTTCGACGGCACGGTCGCCGTCAGCGATGAGGGCGGCTTCGAGCTGGCGGAGAAGCTGGCGCAACGCTACTGGGACCTCAACGATCCGGTCCGGGCCTCGGCGCTGGAGAGCTGGCGCGCGATGCAGTCCGCATGGCGGCTGCTGGAGATGGTGCCGGACGAAGTGCGCACCTACGCTGACTGACCGGAAAGGGGACGATGTGCTGTGAGCCGACTTGACGCGCTGCTCGAAGACCTCGAGAAGTCCTTCGCCGACCTCGAGGACGCGATCGACGGTCTGACGCATGAACAGCTGATCACGACGTTCGAGGACAAATGGTCCGTGCGCGACGTCCTCGGCCACATCGTCGGCTGGCACCACGAGATGGACGACGCGCTGGAGCGCATCGCGCGCGGCGAGCGGCCGGTACCCGAAGACGTGGACTATAGCGACTCCGACGCCTGGAACGCGCGCTTCGTCGAGACCTGGCGCAACGCTAGCCCGGAGGCCGTCGTGGCTGAGCTGGCGGCGAGCAAGGCGCTCTTCGTCGAGGCGGCAGGCCAGGTGCCAGACGAGAAGTTCGAGGAGGGGCGCGCGGCATACCGCATCGTTACTACGAGCGGCACGAACCACTACGCGGAGCACGCGCCCCGAATCCGCGCCTGGCGGGAGCGTGAGGGCATATGAGGGCGTTGACAGACCGCGCGCAGCTGACAAGCGAGCTGGAAGCGGCCGGCAAGCGCGTGGCGGCGGCGATCAGCGGGCTGAGCGAGGAACAGGCGTCGGCGGTGGCGATCGGCGATTGGTCGGCGAAGGACCACTTGAACCACATGTGCCACTGGCACGAGTTCCGCGCGATGGAGATCATGCGTATCAGCCGCGGCGGACAGGCGGCGTTTCCTCCGTTCAGCGACCAGCAGCTCGAAGTCGTGAATCGGACGTTCGTGGAGCTGCGACGAGGCTTACCGCTGGCCCAGGCCGTCGAAGACCTGCAGTTCGCTCGCGCCATGGTCATAGAAGCGGTCGCCAACTGTCCGGAGGAGGCGCTGGAGGAGAGCCGCTACGGCGAGTGCGGCATCGAGGCCGGAATCGCACACGACAACGAACACGCCGAGACGATCGAGGCGTGGCGAAAGGGGGAAGGCATATGATCGACAAGATCCACCACGTAGGCATCGCCGTTCACGATCTGGACGAGGCGCTCCGGTTCTACCGCGATACGTTGGGGCTGCACGTCCAGGCACAGGAGACTATAGAGGACCAGGGTGTGCGAGCGGCGCTCCTCACGATCGGCGAAAGTGAGATTGAACTGCTTGAGCCGACGAGTCCTGAAGCGAACATGGCGAAGTTCCTCGAGCGCAAGGGTGAGGGCCTGCACCATATCTGCTTCCAGACTCGGGACGTCGACGGTGACCTTGAGACGCTGAAGGGAAAGGGCGTCCAGCTCGTCGATCAGAAGTCGCGGCTTGGCCTGGCCGGCATGATCTGCTTCCTGCACCCGAAAGCCAGCCGCGGCGTGCTGGTCGAGCTGGCGACGCCGATGGAGTTGTACAGTGACTAGCCTGAACGCGAAGAAGATCGACCACGTCGTCATCGCCACCGCCGACCTTGAGGACGCGCTCGCCCAATGGGAACGCAACGTTGGTCTGAAGACGGATGCCTCGCTCAACCAGCCGCTCGGCTCCGGCTTCAAGGTCTCGCGCCTGCCGATCGGCGAGTCTTTTCTGGAGCTGGTGCAACCGGTGGTGGAGAAGGGCCGCTTCTTCGAGCAGTTCCAGGAGCGTGGCGAAGGCCTCTTCTCGATCAGCGTCGAAGTCGAGGATCTGGAGGCGGCCGTCGAGCATCTGCGCGGCCGCGACGTCCGGGTCTCTGACCCCGAGCCGAGTATCTGGCCCGGCGCGCGCGTAGCCCGCATCAACCGGGGTTACACGCACGGCGTCTCGATCCAGCTTATTGAGCGCTCGTAGGCGGGGCTCGCGTCACTCCTCGCCGGCGGCTGCTGGCGGTTATGCACATCTTCGCTATAATCGCCCTAGCAGGAGGGTCGCCCGAATATGACTGACGAACCGAAGCTGAAGATCATCATCGCCAAGCCCGGCCTCGATGGGCACGACCGTGGCGCCAAGGTTGTCGCCAGGGCCCTGCGGGACGCTGGCCACGAGGTAATTTACACGGGCATCCGGCAGACGCCCGAGATGATCGCCGAGACGGCGCTGCAAGAAGACGCCGACATGATCGGACTCTCGATCCTCTCCGGCGCTCATCTGGAGCTCTTTCCGCGCGTCGTAGAGGAGCTGAAGAAGCGCGACATGGGCGACGTCATGCTCTTCGCCGGCGGCATCATTCCGGACGAGGACCGCGAAAAGCTAAAGAAGATCGGCTTCCACGGCATCTTCGGTCCCGGCGCCTCCACCCATGACATCGTGGCCTGGGTCGCCGAAAACGGCTCGAAGAGCGGCGCAACGGCTGCGTAGGTGGTTGCCGACCGCGTCCAGCGCCTCCTCGAAGGCGACAGGCGGGCGCTCACGCGCGTCCTCACCTCGGTCGAGAACGGTGGCAGCGAGGGGCGTGAGGCCCTGCGCGTGCTCTTCCCGAAGAGCGGCCGCGCGCACGTAATCGGCGTCACCGGGCCCACCGGCTCCGGTAAGAGCACTCTGGTTGGCGCGCTGGTCCGGGTGCTGCGCGAGCGCGGCAAGACCGTGGGCATCGTCGCTGTCGACCCGACGAGCCCGTTCAGCCACGGGGCGATCCTCGGCGACCGCATTCGTATGCAGGACCTGACGGCCGACCCCGGCGTGTTCATTCGCAGCATGGCGACGCGCGGCGCGCTGGGAGGCCTCGCCGCCGCCACCGCCGACCTCGTTACCGTTTTCGACGCCGCCGGCATGGACGTCGTGATCGTCGAAACGGTGGGCGCGGGTCAGGACGAGGTCGAGATCGCGGACACGGCTCAGACGACCGTCGTCGTCAACATCCCGGGTGCCGGCGACGACATGCAGGCGATCAAGGCCGGCATCCTGGAGATCGCCGACATCCTCGTCGTCAACAAGGCCGACTTGCCCCAGGCGGAGAGCGTCTTCAAACAGCTGCACATCTTCACGGACCTGCAGCGACAGGCCGGCTGGGACGTGCCGATCATCAAGACTGTCGCTCACAAGGATGAGGGCGCCGCCGAGCTGGCCGACGCAATCGAAAAGCACCGCGAGTACATAACAGACTCCGGGCGCCTTGAGGAGATGAGCCGCCAGCGGGCGCACCGCCAGCTACTCGCCGTGGCGCAGGCGTCGCTGATCGAGGGCGTGCTCGCCGGGGCTGGTGACCTCGTCGACGAGCTGGTGGAGCAGATCGCCCGCCGCGAGATCGACCCGCGCACGGCCGCCGACAAGCTGATCGACGCCGCTAAGAGCTAGCCTCGGCGCGTCAGAGGCCGGAGGAGATGATCGCCGGGTCCTCGCCGGTCAGCTCTTTGCGCTGCACCCACTCCATGCCGTCCGGCGTGACCACGAGCACATCGATCGGCCCGCCGACTGACGGGTAGCGCGGCTCGAAGCGTAGGGTGTCGATCGTCGTGCGGATGAGGTGGATCGCGAAGTCGATCGCGTCCTGCAGCGGCATGGCGGCGAAGAGCGGCAGGCGCTCCTTGTCGATCAGCCGGTTGGCGACCAGTACATCACCGGCGCGGACGACGCCGTACTGCACGCGGCCCTGGTCCGTGGCGTTGACGCGCCGTACCTGCGGCTCGCGGGTAGTGTGGCCGACGAGCACGTAGGGGACGCTGGCCCGGCCCTCAATGCGGTAGCCGGCGACGTGGAAACCGAGGTTGATGTTCGGGAACGTCTCCTGGAAGTAGGCCAGGAAGCGATCGGCGACGGTGACCACGTCGTCTTCTTCTGTCAGCTCCTGCTCGGCGAAGGCGTGGAGGTGGCTATCGGCGGGCTTGTTGTCGATGACGGCGGAGTCGTAGAGGCTAACGCCGGCGGCGACCGAAGGCAGGGCGACGACCTTGTAGGCGCTGTCCGAGAGGACGATCTGCTGCTGCACGATCTCCTGATTGTCGCCATCCTGGCGCTTGCCGCTAAGCAGGGCGCTCATACGGGAGTCGGCGGCCATGACGATGCCGCTGGGAACGTAGACGGAGACGACGAGTGACATGCTGTCGGCATCGTACCGAATCGGCGACCGGCGGCCAAGCAGGCACCAGGCTGGAGCGTCGCCGGTGTATAATTCTTGCCAGGGTCGGCCTGGTGCCGGCTCGTCTTATTGATGGACGACATATTATCTGTCTCGCTGCGGCTGCTGCTGGTTGTAGCGCTCGTACTCCTCAACGGACTCTTCGTCGCCGCTGAGTTCTCCATCATCTCTGTCCGCCGCACGAGGCTAGAGACGCTGGCAAACCAGGGACAGGGTCTCGCCCGTTTGTCGCTGCGGGCGGTCGACAATCTCAACAACTACCTGGCGGCGACGCAGCTCGGCATCACGATGGCCAGCATCGGCCTTGGCTTCGTCGGCGAACCGTTGCTGGCCGGCCTGCTGGAGCCGCTCTTCGACGACCTCTTCGGCGAGAAGGTGGCTGGTATCTCCTCGCACGTTGTCGCCGTCGTGATCGCCTTCATGAGCATCAGCGCCCTGCACATCGTCCTCGGCGAACTGGCGCCCAAGAGCATCGCGTTGTTCAACCCGGAGCGTGTTTCGCTTCTCACCGTTCCGCCCACGGAGGCCTTTCGGCTGGCGTTCTGGCCGGCGATCTGGGCCTTGAACGGCGTCGCCAACGCCATCCTCCGTCCCTTCGGCCTGCGCGCGGCGAAGGGAGGAGCGCACAGCGCGCATACGGCGGAAGAGATCAGCCTGCTCGTCGCGCAGAGCGCCGAGGCGGGCGTGCTCGAGAGTGCGGCGGCAGAGCTACTCTCGGGCGTCTTCACCTTCGGCAACCGGCGGATCAACGAGGTCATGGTGCCGCGCACGGAGGTCGTCTGGCTGGAGCGCGGGACGGCGCTTCGCGACTTCTACCCGACGTACATGGAGCACCCACACTCCCGCTTCCCGGTGTTCGAAGAGAAGCACGACAACGTCGTCGGCATCGTTAACATCAAGGATGTCCTGCGAGGGATCGGTGAAGGCACGATGTCTGAGGACGACCTCATAGACCTGGCGATGCGGCCGGCGCTCTTTATCCCAGAGACAAAGGTTGTCGGCGCAGCGTTCTTCGAGATGCAGGAGACCGGCCACCAGATGGCGATCGCCGTCGATGAGTACGGCGGCACGGCCGGCATCGTCACGCTGGAGATGTTGATCGAGGAGTTGGTCGGTCATGTGAGCGATGAGCTGCGACGCCACGAGGAAGAGTTCGTGGAAGTCGACGAGCGCACGGTGCTGGTCGACGGTGGCATGAGCATTCACGACGCTAACCAGGACCTCAAGCTGAACCTGCCAGACGGCGACTACGAGACCGTCGGCGGGTTTATCCTGACCAAGCTCGGGCGCATCCCTGAGGAGGGCGAGCAACTGACCCACGACGACCTCGTCATCGCCATCACACGCGTTGAAGGGAACCGGATCGAGGAAGTGACGATCACCCGGGAGCGAGAATGAAGGTGCAGCGCCTGCGCTTCCGCTATCGCATCACTTCCGAGGCGCGCGGTCTTGGCCAGCGCGATCTCGCCCGGGCGTGGGAAGAGGCTGCCGTTGCCGCCAACCTGCCTCTGGCCCACTCCGAGGGCAAGCGCTCCGGGGCGCTGATCCAGATCGCGGCAGCGCTTCCTCAGGGAGTGACCTCTGACGGTGAGCTGGCGGACATCTTCCTCGAACAGGCGGTCGATCCCGGCGCGGCGCTGGCCGGCATCCAGAAGGCGTTGCGGCCCGGGGTGGAGGCTGTGACCGTCGAAGAAGTCGGCGTTGGCGGCCGGTCGCTTCAGGCGCTGCTGCGCTGGGCCGAGTACGACGTACGCGTGCCTTCGAACGGCTTGTCGGCCGAGGAGCTTCGCCGGCGGATCGCGGCGTTACTGGACGCCAGCTCAGTCCCCGTCGAGCACAAGCGCGAGAAGAACGTGCGGAAGTACGACCTGCGGCCGCTGGTCCTCGACATTCGGTTGGAGGGCGTCGAGGACGGCGCGTTCCGGCTGCTGATGCGGCTGCGCGCCGAGCAGGAGATGACGGCTCGCGCCGACCAGACGGCTCTTGCCTTGGAGCTGCCGGAGCCGCTGAGCGTGCACCGCCGCAGCCTTCATCTTGACGACGTGCCGGCCGTCCTGCGGGCCTTTCGCGCCGGCGGCGAGCGTGGCTGATGCACCTCTTCCTCGTGCGCCACGGTGAGACGGAGCACAACCGTCAGAATCTGGCGCTGGGCCAGGACGACGTATCACTGAACGAGACCGGACTGCGCCAGGCCGAGGCGCTGGGCCGCGCGCTGTCAGAAGAGCGGCTGAGCGTGGTCTACGCCAGCCCCCTCGTCAGAGCCAGCTGCACGGCCGAGGCGATCGCCAAACCGTACGGTTTGGAGGTCGTGATCGAAGACGGACTGATCGAGATGGACGTCGGCGAGATGGACGGTCTGCCGTTCGCTGACGTGCGCGAGAAGTTCCCCGGATTTATTGAGCGCTGGCTGGGGCCCGAGGGCCCGAACGAGCGGATGCCCGGCGGCGAAAGGCTGGTCGACGTTCGCGATCGGGCGGACGCCGCGCTCTCGGCGATCGTCAAACGACACGAGGGCGAGCGCGTCTGCCTCGTGTCGCACAACTTCGTGATCCTGTCGCTGCTAACGCAACTGATGGGCTTGGAGCTGGCGGGCTTCCGCCGCCTGACCCACTCCGTGGCGGCGATCACGCGCGTCGAATGGCGGCGCGGTTCGCCAGTCGTGGTCTCGTTGAACGACACCTGTCACCTGGCCGGGATAACCTGAGAACTGCCGCGGCGTCTATAAAGGTGTTGCCGAACCTGCGCCACGCTGCTAGTCTACTCAGATAAGGATTAAAGTGCGTAAACGTTTACTCCATTTCTCCGGCACGCGGCTCATCTTTCTCGCGGCTGCCGGAATGGTCGTCTACTTTCTCGCTTCGGGTGCCACGAACCTTGTCCGATCCCATCAGCTGACGCAGGAAGAGAGCAATCTGCAGGCCGAGATCGACGGGCTGGAGTCGCGCTACGAACGGCTCGCCGCCCTGGAAGCGTATCTCGCATCCGACGAGTACATAGAAGCGATCGCCCGCGAGCAGCTTGGCCTGGTGAAGCCGGGCGAGACTGCCTTCATCGCCATCCCCACCGAGCCGTCACCGGCGCCCGAACCGGGTTCCGCGACCGACCTGTGGTGGGAAATCCTGATACGCTAGCCCGGCGCAACCGCGATACTCTCAGCCGGAGGACCGTACTTCAGCATGCCGCTTAAGCTTTCGTCTTCGTCGTTCACGCGCCGCATCGACAAGCGCGTCGCGGAATACGTTGGACGCCGCAACTGCCTGGAGCGTGGCGAGACGATCGTTGTCGCGGTGTCCGGTGGTCCGGACTCGACGGCGCTCCTGCTGATCCTGTCCCGAATTGCCCGGGAGCTGAGGCTCAAGATCACGGTGGGACACTTCGATCACCAGCTCCGGGGCCGCTCCGAGGCCGAGGGCGACCGGCGCTTCGTCGCCTCTCTCTGTAGAGCCCTCCGGGTGCGGCTGGCGACCGGTCAAGGGAACGCGGCCGCGCGGGCCAAGCGTCAGAAGGAGTCGACCGAGGAGGCGGCGCGGAAGATCCGTTATCGCTTCCTTGGGGACGAGGCGCGAGCGGCGGAGGCGACGGCGGTCGTTACCGGCCACACGCTGGACGATCGCGCCGAAACGGTGCTTCTGCACGTCATCCGGGGCAGCGGTCTGTCGGGCGTGGCGGCGATGGCGCCTCGCTCGCCCTGGCCTTTCGGCAGCGGTCCGGCGATCGCCCGCCCGATCGTCGATCTGCTCCACGAGGAGACGGTGCGCTACTGCCGCGAATCCGGCGTCGAGCCGAGACTGGACCCGACAAACGACCTGCCGATCGCGATGCGCAATCGTGTCCGCAACGAGCTGATGCCGTCGCTGCGAGAGTTCAACCCGCGGGTCGCCGAAGCGCTGGCCCGTCTCGCTGACTCCGCAGCCGCCGACGAAGACTTCATCGACCGCGTCGCCAAGCGCGATTGGTCGGCGCTGGCCTCGGCAACGCGCGAACGGGTGGTTTTCCCGCGCGAGGCGTTCGCCGGCTTCCACCCGGCGATCCAGGTGCGGCTGCTGATGCGGGCGGCTGAGCGCGTAGGCGGCGACGCCTCGCCGGCCGCCAGTCACCTGTTGAACATCGTCGCTGCGCTGGACAAGCAGACATCCCGGGTGTCGCTGCCGGGCGGGCTGATCTGTTCCATTGGGCGCCAACGGATCACGATTTCGCGCCCCGGCGGGAAGGCGCGGGAGGGGCCGAAGGAGGCGACGCTGACGGTGCCAGGGAAGACGTCCTGGGGCGCCTGGACGCTGACGGCGAAGGAGGCGAAGGGCGCTCTGCCGAAGCGGATCGACAGGCTTGAGGCGTACATCGCGGCGGCGGCGATCCACGGCCAGATGCAGGTGCGCTCGCGGCGCCCGGGCGATCGCCTGAGGCCGCTGGGGATGCGCGGAGAGAAGAAGGTGCAGGACATTCTGATCGATGCCAAGGTGCCGGCGGAGGAGCGGGACGACGTGCCGATCGTCTGTGACGATGAGGGCGTGCTATGGGTTGCCGGCCAGCGCCTGGCGGAGCGAGCAGCGGTGCGTGGAGAAGGCACGATGGTGCACGTAAGGGCGAGGCGAGCGCGCCGTGCGGGAGGGCGTTGACCGCCGTCGCATGGGTGTGCTATAAACTATAGAGATTCGGAAGAAGTTCTTTAAGAAGCTAGCGCTCAGACGGCGCGAAGAGGGCCGCGATGGCCCCCACAGACCAGAGTAGAGCAGATGATTGACAGTCTGCTAACGCCGTCCTAAACTCATTCGTTGGCAGACATTGAATAAGCAAGCTTGGGGCTCAAGCGGCTCAGGTCGCTGCGGGTTCCCGGGTTATTGCGTCTTCCGAAGGGCGGAGGAAACTCTGCCGGGCACCTTAACATCTGAATAGTGGATGGAAGTGCGAGGCTTCCGAATACATTCAAGAAATTCAAGCCAAATTGAATCTGAATGGAAATTTTTTCATGAGGGTTTGATCCTGGCTCAGGACGAACGCTGGCGGCGCGCCTTACGCATGCAAGTCGAACGGACCTTCGGGTTAGTGGCGGACGGCTGAGTAACGCGTAGGTAACCTACCCAGTGGTGGGGAATAACTCGCCGAAAGGCAAGCTAATACCGCATAAGTTCCCGGTTTGAAATGGCCGGGAGGAAAGCATTTATGCGCCACTGGAGGGGCCTGCGTCCTATCAGGTAGTTGGTGGGGTAACGGCCTACCAAGCCGATGACGGGTAGCTGGTCTGAGAGGACGATCAGCCAGAAGGGGACTGAGACACGGCCCCTACTCCTACGGGAGGCAGCAGCGAGGAATCTTGGGCAATGGGCGAAAGCCTGACCCAGCGACGCCGCGTGAGGGATGAAGGCCTTCGGGTCGTAAACCTCTTTTGTGAGGGAAGAAGTTCTGACGGTACCTCACGAATAAGCCACGGCTAACTACGTGCCAGCAGCCGCGGTAATACGTAGGTGGCGAGCGTTGTCCGGATTTACTGGGCGTAAAGGGCTTGTAGGCGGTTCGTTAAGTCCGGTGTGAAATCTCCCGGCTCAACTGGGAGGGGTCATCGGATACTGGCGGACTTGAGGTAGGCAGAGGAAAGCGGAATTCCCGGTGTAGCGGTGAAATGCGTAGATATCGGGAGGAACACCAGTGGCGAAGGCGGCTTTCTGGACCTATCCTGACGCTGAGGAGCGAAAGCGTGGGGAGCAAATCGGATTAGATACCCGAGTAGTCCACGCCCTAAACGGTGGATGCTAGGTGTGGGAGGTGTCGACCCCCCCCGTGCCGCAGCTAACGCTTTAAGCATCCCGCCTGGGGAGTACAACCGCAAGGTTAAAACTCAAAGGAATTGACGGGGGCCCGCACAAGCGGCGGAGCGTGTGGTTTAATTCGATGCAACGCGAAGAACCTTACCAGGGCTTGACATATTAGTGGTACTGATCAGAAACGTGAAGGACCCTTCGGGGAGCTATTACAGGTGCTGCATGGCTGTCGTCAGCTCGTGCCGTGAGGTGTTGGGTTAAGTCCCGCAACGAGCGCAACCCTCGCTGTTAGTTAAATATCTCTAACGGGACCGCTGGGATAAACCCAGAGGAAGGTGGGGATGACGTCAAGTCAGCATGGCCCTTACGCCCTGGGCTACACACACGCTACAATGGCCGGTACAGTGGGCTGCCAAGGCGCGAGCCGGAGCTAATCCCCCAAAGCCGGTCCCAGTTCAGATTGCAGGCTGCAACTCGCCTGCATGAAGGCGGAGTCGCTAGTAACCGCAGGTCAGCAATACTGCGGTGAATACGTTCCCGGGCCTTGTACACACCGCCCGTCACGTCATGGAAGCCGGCAGCACCTGAAGCCGCTGAGCCAACGCGCAAGCGGGGCAGGCGTTTAGGGTGAGGCTGGTAACTGGGACGAAGTCGTAACAAGGTAGCCGTACGGGAACGTGCGGCTGGATCACCTCCTTTCTAGGGAGTTGAAACACAGCACGTGGCCTTTATGGCCTCGTCAACACTCCTAGGTCGACCCTTCCTGCTTCGGCAGGGAGTGGGCCTAGCGCGAAAGCGCTACCTTTAGCAACACAGGGAGCCGAGCGCTTCCATCCACTATCCAGGGGTTAAGGCCTGTGCGGATCGTTCACGCCGGCGACGGAGCGAACGAGCCGGCAGGGGCCCTGACCCGGCGGCGCCTCGAACGCTGGCCGCTCCCGCCTATCAGCGGGACGGTTTTCCGGAGGGCGATTAGCTCAGCTGGTTAGAGCGCGGTCCTGATAAGACCGAGGTCGGTGGTTCGAGTCCACCATCGCCCACCAGCCGAAGTTCAGAGGTGGGGCCGTAGCTCAGTTGGGAGAGCGCCGCCTTTGCAAGGCGGAAGTCGGGGGTTCGAGTCCCCCCGGCTCCACCAGAGCACCCGCCGCGGGGCAGTCCACGGACCCTTCGGCCGCAAGCGCTTCTTGCGGCCGGAAGGTCCGGCGGATTGCCGGAGCGAACGTTAACAAGCGAATAGAGTTGATGACCTGAGGGATCAAACCCGTGCCTGACACGAATGTTGTGTCGATAATGGAGTGGTGGTTAAAGCTACAAAGGGCGCGCGGTGGATGCCTAGGCACTGGAGGCCGAAGAAGGACGTTGCATGGCTGCGATAAGCCTCGGTTAGCTGCCTTGCAAGCTTAGCCGGGGATCTCCGAATGGGGGAACCCGCCTGGATGAATAATCCAGGCATCCGCCTTATGGCGGATGGGAACCGGGGGAACTGAAACATCTAAGTACCCCGAGGAAAAGAGACCATTCCCTTAGTAGCGGCGAGCGAACGGGGAACAGCCCAAACCCGCATGGAAGGTAACGGGGCACGACCCAATGCCCTGCGGGTGTTGTAAGACACGGACTGGCGGAAGCGTGATAGCCGCCGAAGAGTTACAAAACCTCGCTCTAGTGGAAGGAACCTGGAAAGGGCCGCCATAGAGAGTGACAGCCTCGTACACGAAAGGGCAGAGGACTCTTTCGTCCGTGTTCTTGAGTACCACGGGACACGTGAAATCCCGTGGGAAGCTGGGAAGACCACTTTCCAAGGCTAAACACCTCCAGTGACCGATAGTGCAGCAGTACCGTGAGGGAAAGGTGAAATAGCACCCCGGGAGGGGAGTTAAAAGACCCTGAAACCGCGTGCCTACAAACCGTTGGAGTCTGCCTTCGGGCGGATGACAGCGTGCCTATTGAAGAATGAGCCGGCGAGTAAATTTCAGTGGCTGGTTAAGCAAGGGAGCTTGCGGAGCCAGAGCGAAAGCGAGTCCGAACAGGGCGATTGCCTTAGGGCAGGTCGCTGGGATTTGACCCGAAACCGGGTGAGCTACCCATGGCCAGGGTGAAGTCAGCCTAGTCGGCTGATGGAGGCCCGAACCATTTGACGGTGCAAAGTCACTGGATGAGCTGTGGGTAGAGGTGAAATGCCAATCGAACCCGGAGATAGCTGGTTCTCCCCGAAATGCATTGAGGTGCAGCCTCAGAGAATGTCTTCTGGAGGTAGGGCACTGGATGGGCTAGGGGGCTTAACGCTTACCAAACCCAACCAAACCACGAATGCCAGAAGATTAATCCTGGGAGTGAGCCCGTGGGGGATAAACTTCACGGACGAAAGGGAAACAACCCAGACCACCGGCTAAGGTCCCCAAGTGTGCGCTAAGTGGGAAAGGATGTGGGATAGCCCAGACAGCCAGGAGGTTGGCTTAGAAGCAGCCATCCTTGAAAGAGTGCGTAACAGCTCACTGGTCGATGCCATCCCGCGCCGAAAATGTAACGGGGCTAAAGCGCACCACCGAAGCCGTGGCTTGTTCTGCCTTTGGGCAGAGCAGGGGTAGGGGAGCGTTCCGCTCAGCTGTGAAGCCAGCCTGTAAGGTCTGGTGGAGCGTGCGGAAGTGAGAATGCCGGCATGAGTAGCACAAGGCGAGTGAGAATCTCGCCCACCGAATGCCTAAGGTTTCCTACGGAAGGTTCGTCCGCGTAGGGTTAGGCGGGCCTAAGGATAAGGCAAACAGCCGATGCCGATGGACAGACGGTTATTATTCCGTCCCCGTTTGTATGGCGTTATTAGACGGCGGGGGGACCCAGTAGGGTAGGCACAGCGGGCCTATTGGACATGGTCCGTCCCTGGCCTGTAGGCGTCCGGGGGGAGGCAAATCCCCCCCCGGGTTAAGCTGAGGGGTTGGGGCGAGCAGCGACTTCGGTCAACGCGAGTGAGTTGAGCCCACACTGGCTAGAAAAGCCTCGCCGTCGAGGCATACAGGCGCCCGTACCGCAATCCGACACAGGTAGGCTGGGGTAAGCGCCCTCAGGTGGTCGAGTGATCCCCCCTCAAGGAACTCGGCAATTTGGCCTCGTAACTTCGGGAGAAGAGGTGCCCCTGTTGGTGAAAGGGCTAGCCCCTGGAGCTGGCGGGGGTCGCAGCGAAGCGGCCCAAACGACTGTTTAACAAAAACACAGGTCTCTGCCAAAGCGAAAGCTGAGGTATAGGGGCTGACACCTGCCCGGTGCCGGAAGGTTAAAGGGCGGGCTGATAAGGCCCAAACTGAAGCCCCGGTGAACGGCGGCCGTAACTATAACGGTCCTAAGGTAGCGAAATTCCTTGTCGGGTAAGTTCCGACCCGCACGAAAGGTGTCACGAGTTGGGCAGTGTCTCGAGGGGGGGCTCGGCGAAATTGCAGGACCCGTGAAGATGCGGGTTTCCCGCCGCAGGACAAAAAGACCCCGTGGAGCTTTACTGCAGCTTGACGTTGAAGGCGGGCCTGGGATGCGTAGGATAGGTGGGAGGCTTGGAAGCTGGGTTTCCGGACTCGGTGGAGCCGCCCTTGAAATACCACTCTTCCTAGGTTTACCTCCTAACTCCGCTTTAGCGGAAGACAGCGTCTGGTGGGCAGTTTGACTGGGGCGGTCGCCTCCCAAAAGGTAACGGAGGCGCCCAAAGGTTCCCTCAGGCTGGATGGAAATCAGCCGTTGAGCACATTGGTATAAGGGAGCTTGACTGTGAGGCCTACAAGCCGAACAGGGACGAAAGTCGGGCAAAGTGACCCTACGGTTCCGTGTGGAAGGGCCGTGGATTATCGGATAAAAGCTACCCCGGGGATAACAGGCTGATCTCTCCCAAGCGTTCACAGCGACGGGGAGGTTTGGCACCTCGATGTCGGCTCGTCGCATCCTGGGGCTGAAGTAGGTCCCAAGGGTTGGGCTGTTCGCCCATTAAAGCGGCACGCGAGCTGGGTTCAGAACGTCGTGAGACAGTTCGGTCTCTATCCGCGGTGGGCGCAGGAGACTTGCGAGGAGCTGCCCCTAGTACGAGAGGACTGGGGTGGACGAACCGCTGGTGTGTGGGTTGTCTCGCCAGAGGCAAAAAGCCCAGTAGCTATGTTCGGAAGGGATAAGCGCTGAAAGCATCTAAGCACGAAGCCCCCCTCAAGATGAGGTCTCCCACCGGGTTAACCGGGTAAGGTCGCGGGAAGACTACCCGCTTGATAGGCGGCATGTGTAAGTCCGGTAACGGATTCAGCTAAGCCGTACTAATGACCGAGGGCTTTGACCACCCCTCCATTATCTGCACAACATTCTAGTGAACTCTCAGGCATCAACTCTCTTCGCGCCCGCCAGTGGCGGGTTCACGTCGCGGGGTGGAGCAGCGGCAGCTCGCCGGGCTCATAACCCGGAGGTCGTGGGTTCGAGTCCCACCCCCGCTACCACGCGACAACCGCCGGAGCCGCAACAACGCGCGGCTCCAGCGCCACAACTTCATAAGTTAAGGCTCCTGGTGACTAGAGCGAGGTGGCCCCACCCGTTCCCATCCCGAACACGGAAGTGAAACGCCTCAGCGCTGACGATACTGCCTGGGCAACTGGGTGTGGAAAATAGGCCGTTGCCGGGGGCTTTTTCTTGTCCCGGCCGCAACCCGCTTCCCTCAGCGTCGGCTCAACGTACCGCTAAGGGCGGCGTTTGCTATAATGACTACGAGGTGCCGGGTTAGCGGTGCCTCGCCCCATCTCGGCATACGGAGGTAACCCTTGACGCAAGAAGAACCAGACGGGAACGGCGCACCAGAAGAATCGATGGCCGCCCTTCTCGAAGCAGAGACCACTGCCTACCCTGAGCTGCGGCGCGGGGAGATCATCGAAGGCACGGTCGTCGGCACTGACCGAGATGGAGTACTAATTGATATCGGCGCCAAGTCTGAAGGAGTCGTCCCGCCCAGCGAGATGCACTGCCTGCAGCCGGAGGGCGCATCCAAGCTGAAGAACGGCGACAAGGCCCTCGTCTTCGTCCTGCAGCCGGAGTCGCCGGAGGGGCAGATCATCCTCTCCATGGACAGGGCTCGTGGCGAGCGCGGATGGCGCGTGCTGCAAGACTACCTTGACGAGAACGAATCGTTCGAAGGGTATGTCACCGGCAGCAACAAGGGCGGGCTCCTCGTCAACGTAGAGGGGATCAACGCCTTCGTCCCGCTGTCACAGATCGTAGCCGGGCCGGCGCGCGGCTCACCGGAGAACACCCAGCGCGCCCTCGCTGAGTGGGTCGGCAGGACGATCATGCTGAAGGTCATCGAGTTGAACCGCCGCCGCAATCGGGCGATCCTCTCCGAGCGCGCTGCCGTTCAGGAAAAGCGCGCCGCCGAAAAGGAGCGCCTGCTCAAGGAGCTGACCGAGGGCGAAGTGAAAGAGGGGCGGATCACCAGCATTCGCGACTTCGGCATCTTCGTGGACATCGGCGGAGCGGACGGCCTGGTGCACCTCTCCGAGCTTTCCTGGGAGCGAACGCCACGTTCGCCACACGAGATGTTTAAAGTTGGGGACGAGGTTCCCGTTTACGTGCTCAAGATTGACGCCGAGGCGAAGAAGATCGCGCTCAGCGTCCGGCGCGCGCAGCCGGAACGCTGGCTAGAGATTGTGTCCCAGTTCCGGGAAGGCCAGGTTGTCCCCGGTCAGGTGACGAAGCTGGCGCCGTTCGGCGCGTTCGTCCGCCTGGAGGGGCCGATCGAAGGTCTGGTGCACATTTCAGAGTTGGTAGAACGCCGGATCGCTCACCCGAACGAAGTCGTCCGCGAGGGCGACGTCCTGCCGGTGAAGATCGTCAGGATCGAATACGACCGCCACCGCCTGGGCCTTAGCTTGAAGCAGGCTCGGAGCAGCGCCGAGCAAGACGGCTGGACGTTCAGCGAGCGCGGCGGTGCCATCGAGGCCCCCAAGGATGCGCTGGACCGTCTTGGCCTGGCCGCGATGCCCAACCAGGACGGCACCGCCGTGGTCGACGAGTCGACACGAAAGTCGGCGCCCGAAGCTGCCGCGGAGACCACAACGGCTTCCAAGGCGGATGGCGCAGAGCCCGAAGCGACAGAAGCGCCCGCAACGGAAACTCCCAAGCCGGAAGCGACAGAAGAGCCGGCCGCGGAGACTGCGGAGCCGGAAGCGACAGAAGCGCCGGCCACCGAGACTCCCAAGCCGGAAGCGACAGAAGAGCCGGCCACCGAGACTGCGGAGCCGGAAGCGACAGAAGAGCCGGCCACCGAGACTGCGGAGCCGGAAGCGACAGAAGAGCCGGCCGCCGAGACTGCGGAGCCGGAAGCGACAGAAGAGCCGGCCGCCGAGACTGCGGAGCCGGAAGCAACAGAAGAGCCGGCCGTTGACGGTGCGGACGACGGAGATAAGGTGTCTGGTTCAAGTGAAGACGCTGAGCCGGCTACGGAAAATTCCGCTCCAAGTGTAACGGAACAGTCTTCTGATGCGTTCAATAAAGCAAAAGAGTAGCAGTTACTAGGTAGAAGGCGAGTCTGACTTATGGCTGACAGGTTCGACAAATTTACCGAGAGGGCGCGTCGCGTTCTGACTCTCGCACAGGAAGAAGCCCTGCGCTTCAACCACAACTACATCGGCACCGAGCACTTGCTGCTCGGCTTAGTGCGAGAGGGTGATGGCGTCGCCGCGAAGGTGCTCGCCAACCTCGGCGTCGAACTGAACAAGGTCCGCTCCGCAGTCGAGTTCATCATCGGCCGCGGCGACCGGGCGGTCATGGGCGAGATCGGCCTCACGCCGCGCGCCAAGAAGGTGATCGAGTTGGCAGTCGATGAGGCGCGCCGTCTCGGCCACCACTACATCGGCACCGAGCACTTGCTGCTCGGCCTCGTTCGCGAGGGCGAAGGCATCGCCGCCGGGGTGCTTGAGAGCCTCGGCGTGAGCCTCGACAAAGTGCGCGCCGAAGTGACACGCATCCTGGCGCAGAGCATGCCACAGGGCGCCGCCCAGGGCGGTCGCGCCGCCACCCGGACGCCGACCGTTGACCAGCTGGGCATCGACCTGACAGCAGCCGCACGTGCGGACAAGCTCGACCCGGTGATCGGCCGCGAAAAAGAGATCGAGCGCGTCATCCAGATCCTCTCTCGCCGCACCAAGAACAACCCCGTGCTCGTCGGTGAGCCGGGCGTTGGCAAGACGGCGATCGTTGAGGCGCTGGCGCAGCGGATCATACGCGGCGAAGTGCCGGAGATGCTGCTCAACAAGCGGCTCGTTACGCTGGACATCGGCTCGCTGGTCGCGGGCACGAAGTACCGTGGCGAGTTCGAGGAGCGGCTGAAGAAGGTGATCGAAGAGTTGAAGAGCGCCGGCAACTGCATCCTCTTCATCGACGAGATGCACATGCTCGTCGGCGCCGGCGCGGCCGAAGGCGCCGTCGACGCGGCCAACATCCTCAAGCCGTCGCTGGCCCGCGGTGAATTGCAGTGCGTCGGCGCGACCACGCTGGACGATTACCGCAAGCACATCGAGAAGGACTCCGCGCTTGAGCGCCGCCTGCAGCCGATTACCGTCGACGAGCCGGGGATTGAAGACACCATCGAGATCCTCAAGGGCGTGCGCGCCCGCTACGAAGAACACCACGGCCTCACGATCAGCGACGAGGCCCTTGAATCAGCAGCCGAACTGGCATCTCGCTACGTGCCGGATCGTTTCCTTCCGGACAAGGCGATCGACCTCGTCGACGAGGCTGCTTCTCGCGTGCGCATCAAGCGCTCGTACGCGCCGCCCCCGCTGCAGGAAGCGGCAAAGGGGCTGGACAGCCTGCGCCGGGAGAAGGAAGAGGCGATCACCGCCCAGCAGTATGAATTCGCCGCCGAGCTGCGTGACCGCGAAGTGAAGCTGCAGGACAAGCTGGAGGGTATGCAGACCGGCTGGAAGGAAGAGACGAAGGAAGACCCGCCCGTCGTCAGCGCCGAGGACATCTGTGAGGTGGTCGCGATGTGGACCGGTATCCCGGTCACGCGCATCGCCTCCGAGGAGTCGCAGCGGCTGCTAAAGATGGAGGATGTGCTGCACGAGAAGATCGTCGGCCAGGACGAGGCGATCCTCAACATCGCCAAGGCTGTCCGCCGTGCCCGCGCCGGGTTGAAGGACCCGCGCCGGCCGATCGGCGTCTTCATGTTCCTGGGCCCGACCGGCGTCGGCAAGACGTATGTGGCGCGCGTGCTCTCCGAGTTCATGTTCGGCAGCGAAGAGGCGATGATCAAGCTGGACATGTCCGAGTTCATGGAGAAGCACAACGTGTCGCGCCTTATCGGGGCGCCGCCTGGCTACGTCGGCTACGAGGACGCGGGCCAGCTGACGGACACCGTCCGCCGCAAGTCGTACTGCCTGATCCTGCTCGACGAGATCGAGAAGGCACACCCTGAGATCTTCAACATGCTGCTGCAGATCTTCGACGACGGCCACCTGACAGACGCCAAGGGCCGCCGCGTGGACTTCCGCAATACGATCATTATTATGACCTCGAACGTGGGCTCGGATCTGATCCGCAAGGAAGGCAGCCTCGGCTTCTCGGTAACCACCGACGAGGCATCGGACGCGGCTGCAAAGCACGAAAAGATGAAGGAAAAGGTGCTGTCGGCGATGAAGAACGTCTTCCGGCCGGAGTTCATCAACCGGCTCGACGCCACGATCGTTTTCCACTCGCTCACTAAGGCGCACATCCGCGAGATCGTCACGAACGAGATGAAGCAGGTCATCGAGCAGCTCAAGACCAAGGGCGTTACGCTTGAACTGACCGACGCCGCGCTCGACTGGATCGGCGAGAAGGGCTACGACCCGCTCTTCGGTGCGCGTCCGCTGCGCCGCGTCATCCAGAGTGAGATTGAGGACCGGCTGTCCGAAGCGGTGCTCGAGGATCGCTTCAAAGAGGGCGACAAGGTCAAAGTCGACGTCCAGAACGATGAGATCGTACTAGAGAACGTCTCCGAGCCGGCGCTGGCTTAGCAGAACTACAGAAGCGAAAAGAGCCGCCCAGTACGGGCGGCTCTTCTGCTTCCCCGGGCGGCTGTCAATTCGGCTTTCCCACATCCTGGTGCCATTAGCCTATCGCCTCATGGGCGGTCGCTCTGAAACAATCGGGAGCGTGACTTCTCTGGGAACGAGCGGCCGGCGCGCCGCCAAGACCAGCTTCGCCTGCACCGAGTGCGGTCACGAGACCGTGCGCTGGGAAGGGCGTTGCGCAGGCTGTGGTGCCTGGGACAGCCTCCGTGAATGGACCGAGCCCGTCGACAGAGCGCTGCCGGCCGCCTACACGGCCGCCACGCCCGTCGCGCTCGACCAGCTGGGGATCGGTGACCAGCGACTCTCGCTCGGCATCCCGGAGTTCGACCGCGTTCTGGGCGGCGGACTCGTGCCGGGGTCACTCGTGCTGATCGGCGGCGACCCGGGCATCGGTAAGTCGACGCTGGTTCTCCAGGCCGCCGGGAGCGCCGCGGCGCAGGCGCCGGTGCTGTACGTTTCGGCGGAGGAGTCGGCGGCGCAGGTCAAGATGCGCGCTGAGCGGCTGGGCCTCGGAGACGCGAAGCTACTCGTGCTCGCGGAAACGAGCCTCGACGCCTCGCTGCGGCAGGCCGATGAGATCGCGCCCTGCCTGCTGGTCGTGGACTCCGTGCAGACAGTGTTTAGCGAGGCCGTGGGTACGTCTGCGGGTAGCATCGCCCAGTTGCGCGAGTGCGCTGGGACGCTGATGCGCTGGGCGAAGGCGAGCGGCATTCCGGTCGTGCTCATCGGACACGTGACGAAAGACGGCGATATCGCCGGGCCACGCATGCTCGAGCACGTCGTCGATGTCGTGCTGTATCTGGAGGGCGAGCGGTTCAGCTCGTATCGGCTGCTGCGCGCCGTCAAGAACCGCTTCGGCTCCGTCGACGAGATCGGCGTCTTCGAGATGACTGGCTCCGGACTGCGGGGCGTCGAGAACCCGTCCGAGGCGTTCATTGCGGAGCGGGCTGCCGAGCCCGTGGGCTCGGTCATCGTGCCGGTGATGGAGGGCACACGCCCGCTCCTCGTCGAAATCCAGGCGCTGACGAGCCCGACTGTAACAGCGGCGCCGCGCCGAACCGCCAACGGGCTCGACTCCAACCGCCTGACGCTGGTTACGGCCGTCCTGTCGCGGCGCCTGGGCGTTCCGTTGGCCGGCCTGGACGTAATCGCCAACGTCGTCGGTGGGCTGCGCGTGCACGAGCCAGCGGCGGATCTTGGACTGGCGCTGGCGGTGTGTTCATCGCACCGTGACGAAGCGCTGCCGGCGAACCTGATCGCCCTGGGCGAGGTCGGACTTTCGGGCGAGCTGCGATCCGTCTCGCACCTGGAGCGGCGCCTGATGGAAGCCGAGCGCCTGGGCTTCGAGCGTTGTCTGCTGCCGGAGAGCACGCTTCACAGGCAGCGACCGAAGACGAGCATCGAGCTGGTCGCGGCGCCTGATCTGCGCCGTGCCCTGGCCGTCGCCTTCGCATAGGCGCGTTATACGGCTCACGCCTGGTTGTCGAAGGCGTCGTCCGATAGGGACGTCATCAGAACTCGAGCCGCTTGTGGCGGATCAGTATGCCCTCCAGTAACCCCAGCGCGACGAACATCATCACGAGCGAGCTGCCGCCCTGGCTGATGAACGGTAAGGGGATGCCCGTCACCGGCACCAGCCGTATGTTCACCGCAACGTTGATGAACACCTGGAAGAGGATCATGATCACGATGCCCGTGGCGATCAGACTGCCGAACTGGTCCTGAGAGAGCGTCGCGGCGCGGATGCCGCGGAACAGAAGCGCAGTGAAAAGGGCGAACAGTACCAGCGCGCCGATAAGCCCTAGCTCCTCGCCAAGCACGCTGAAGATGTAGTCCGTCGTCGATGTCTGGAGGAAGTCGAGCTGCGTCTGCGTGCCGTGGGTAAACCCTTGCCCGAAAATGCCGCCGGAACCGATGCCGATCTCCGCCTGGCGGATGTTGAAGCCGCCGCCCAGCGGATCTGATGCCGGGTCGATCCAGAGCCGGAAGCGGTCGATCTGGTAGTCGCCGAGAGTGAGCAGCGCCATGAACGGGATCGCCGCCAGCGCGACGCCGAGGGCGATCACGAGGTAGCGCGGCGGCGCCCCGGCCATCGCCACCATTCCCAGCCAGATCGCGCCGAAGACCGCCGCTGTGCCCATGTCGGGCTCAATCAGAACGAGTACCGCGGGCAGGGCCGCCATTACCAGCGAGATCACGAACACGCGGGGATCGGCCATCTGCCGCTGGCGATCGGCAAGGTAGCGGGCCAACGAGACGATGACGAGGAGCTTGGCGACCTCCGACGCCTGTATCTGCTGTCCGGCGAAGCTGAACCAGCGCGTCGAGCCGTAGGCCTCGTCGCCGACGATCAGCACGGCGGCGAGCAGAACCACGGCCAGCGCATAGAGGCCGGTGGCCATCTGTCCGTAGACGCGATAGTCCACCCAGGCCACTACGATCATTCCGCCAACACCCAGGAGGGCGAAGATCATCTGCTTCGTCAGCGGGTGGTCCATGGTGATCGTCGGGTAGGCGTTGAGCGATGCGCTGTATAGGAGCAGCCCGCCGTAGGCCACCAGCGCCACGGCCAGCAGCACGAGCACGACGTCGAAGTTGCGCATGGCGCGGCGCGCGATCACGGTACGACTCCGTGCGGCCGACGTTCGTCTGGTAACGCCGCCGCCGGTGGCGAGGTTTCCTGCGGTGGTTCGGTCGGCGGATCCGTCGGTGGTGCGACGGGCGGCTCGGTTGGTGGAGACGTTGGCGGCGCAGTTGGTGGCGCGGTCGGTGGAGCAGTCGGTTCGGGTTCCGGCGCTGTGTCTGGATCCTCCTCAGGCGCCGCGGTCGGCTCCGGGAGGTCCGCGATGGGTTCGTCGGTGGTACCTGGTGCGGCTGTGGCGTCGAGCACGTCTACGGGGCTGGGGTCGGGGACGGGGATATCCTCGCCGGGGCCGTAGGTTGGGCCACCGCCGCTGAAGTAGTAGTCGAGGATGCGGGCGGCGGCCGGCGAGGCGTCGCTGCCGCCGCTGCCGCGCTGCAGGAAGACGACGACGGCGATCTCGGGGTCCTCCGCCGGTGCGTATCCGACGAACCAGCCGTGCGTTTCGTAGGTGCCGTCGTCGCGGGATGCCCCGAACTCAGCCGTGCCGGTCTTCCCCGCAACCGCGACGCTGGACACGCTGGCGTTGCGAGCCACGCCCGACGTCACCGACTGGCGCATGCCCTGGCCCACGATCTGCAGGTTCGCCGTATCGACGGGGACGGTGCTGGTGTCGGAGGAGAGCGCTTCGAGTGTGTTGCCCAGGCTGTCCTCGTACTCAGCGACGACGTGCGGCGTGACGAGCGTGCCGCCGTTTGCGATCGCCGTGATCGCCCGCAGCATTTGTATGGGGGTCGTCGCCACGTATCCCTGGCCGATGCCAAAGTTGTAGGTGTCGCCGATCGTCCAGGTCTCACCGACGGTCTCCTGCTTCCAGGCGGGGTCGGGTACGAGCCCATCGGACTCGCCGCCGATGTCGATACCCGTGAGCGAACCGAGCCCGAACGCCCGGGCGTACTCCGCCACCTTGTCGGCGCCAAGACCCCGGAAGCCTTCGTCGGCGAAGCCGCCCGCGAGGTAGTAGAAGTAGACGTTGGACGACATGGCGATGCCGTCGTAGAAGTCGAGGGCGCCCAGCGGCGCCCAGTCTCTGTACACGTAGACGACGTTGGGATCGAATTCGTTCTCGACGTTGATATAGCCACGGCTAACGATCGTCGTACCTGTCGACGCCACACCTTCCTGAAGCGCGGCCGAGCCGACGATCGTCTTGAACGTGCTGCCGGGCGCATAGCGGTCCGAGATGGCGTGGTTTACCAGCGGCTTGCCCGGCGATTCGATCAGCGATGCGAGTGCCTCCTCGGAGACCGGCCCGGAAAAGAAGTTACCGTCGAACGTCGGGAGCGAGACCATCGAGAGAAGCTCGCCAGTCTTGACGTCGATGACGGCGGCGGCGGCGTTGTCGTTGTCGGTCGAGTACTCGCCCAGGATTTCCTGCACCGCGGCCTGAAGATCGAGGTCGATCGTCAGCACGAGGTTCGTGCCGTCGATTGGGCGTCGTTCTGAGATTACGCGCAGCTCGCGGCCGGCAGCGTCGACCTCGACGAGCTTCTTGCCAGCCTTGCCTCGCAGGATGTCCTCGTACGACAGCTCGACGCCGCTCTTGCCCAGGAAGTCCTGATAGAGGTAGCCTTCGTCGGCCAGAGCCTCATACTCCTCGGCGGAGATGGGCCCGATGTAGCCGAGGATGTGTGAGAGGAGGTCGCCTGTGAGGTAGTTGCGCGAAGGCTCGACTTGCACGCTCAGGCCCGGCACGTGTGGCTCGAGCTCGATCAGCGTTAGTGCCACGTCGCGTTCGAGGTCGCCCTTGATCACAGTGGGGTTGAACTCGCCCTGAACCTCGATCCCTTCGGTGACCCTGGCCTCGATCTCGGAGGCGGGCATGCCGATTACGTTAGAGATCATGCGGTATGCGGTCGCCTCGTCGCCGTCGGTCAGGTCTCCCGGAATGATGGTGGCGGAGAAGCGGGCCGTGTTCTGCACGAGGAGCGTGCCGTTGCGGTCGTAAATGAGGCCACGGTTGGCTGGAATAGGGATCTCGCGCAAAGCGTTGATTTCGGCCTGCTCCCGGTACTGTTCGCCCTTGATCACCTGGAGGTTGACCAACTGGATGATCAGGATGCCAAACATCAGGATGACAAGGCCGCGCATGATCGCCGTCATCGAGGTGCTGCGGCCCGCTGGCGTGCCCTCTCTCTTCTCTTTTCTGCTGCGCCAGCGGCGACGCCCCTCGAAGTAGCTCATACGGCGGCGCTCACACGGATGACCGCAATCGTGTCGAACCCTGGAGCCAGGCTGGCGGCCGCGGCGAGATCCAGTGCATCGGGAGGAAGATCAGCGGCGTGAAGAGCGCGTTGATGACGATCGAAGGCAGAACGACCCGGAAGAGCGCGTAGGAGACGACGATCTCCTGACCCGTCGCGCCCAGCACCATCATGTAGATCACTCCGTAGCAGAGGCTCGCGGCCATGACCGTCGCGATCACCGGCATGAAGTCGGACTCGATCGCTCGTAGCCGCACGGCGACGGCGATGGGGACGATCGGCGCCAACCCGAGCAGCGAGGTGCCGAGGGGGTCGCTCGTCGTCAGGTCCTGCATCACGGCGCATATCGGGACGACGATCATCGCCTCGTTGTGGCCGCGGACGATCGCCCAACAGGCCGCGAAGATGAGCACGAGATCCGGACTGACGCCCAAAGGATGCAGGTAAGGCATCGCGGAGGCGTCAAGCACGGCGAATGCCCAGGCGAGGATCGCAGCGGCGGCATACTTCACGGTGGCGATAACCTGGCGGGCTCGAAGCTGATGAGTACGAGAACTGTATCCAGCCCGCTGAGGATGGCCGACGGTTCCACGAACGCCTTCTTGAAGGGTGCCTGCGGCCGCAGCTCGACGGCTGTGACGCTGCCGATGAGGATGCCCGGCGGATAGTTCCCGCCGAGGCCGGACGTCACGACAAGCGATCCGCTATCGATCGGCGCTTCCGGTGGTAGTAGCTCAAGGACGAGTTCGTTTCGCAAGTCGCCCTCCGCGACGCCCTGGACGGGCACGGGCGCTGGTGCGCCGGAGGGAGCCGGCGTGGCGCTCGGATCGGGCTCGCCGTCCGGGGCCGGCGTCTCGGGTGTCAGCACGACAGCGTCGGCGGACGGAGTCGTGTTCACCTGGGCGTTGACGGCGCTGTCCGGGTCGCTGATGAGGCGGATCCAGGCGAAGTCCTGGAAGGCGTCCGTCACGGTGCCGATGAGGCTACCCTCGCGGGAGAGGACGACCATGCCCTCGCGGACGCCGTCGCCCAGGCCGCGGTCGATGGCGATCGAGCGCTTAAGGCCGGACGGGTCCCGCGCGAAGACGCTGGCAACGAGAAGCTGATCCTCCGGCCGGGTCGACTTGACCTCGAGGGCGTCCTCCAACGCCTCAATGCGCAGGAGCTGGTCCTGCTGGTCCGCGAGCTGTGCCTGCAGGATCTCCACTTCCTCGCGCAGCCGCTCGTTCTCGCGGACGAGATCGCCACGGTCGGCGATACCGTCGTAGATGTCGCCGAGCGGGCTGGCGGCGTCGCGTGCGGCACTTTCCGCGGGCGCGCTGACGGTGAGCGCCAGGTTCTTGAAGGAATCGAACGCGTTCTCCTCAGACAGGATGATCGTGGCGAAGCTCACCACCGTTAGTGTCGCGAACCACCAGATTACTCGCATCGTTATCTGCTATTCGAGGGGCTGGCCGCGGCGTTCAGCAGCCGCCCGCTATCGGGGCACTTTTCTTGTGTTTAGCCGCGCCTGGAGTTTCTGGAGGACCGCTGCCTCTTCCAGGACCTCCGCGGCGCCGCGCACGACGCACGTGAGCGGCTCCTCAGCGACGTATACGGGGAAATGGGTGTCCTGGGCCAGCCGGCGGTCCAGGCCGCGCACAAGCGCCCCTCCGCCCGCCAGAATGATGCCCGTGCTCATGATGTCGGCGACCAGCTCCGGCGGTGTTATCTCGATCGTCTGCCGCACGGCGTCAACGATGGCGTTGACCGAGGCGGCCATCGCGTCACGGATCTCGACGCTACTGACCTCGACAGACTTGGGCAGACCGGTTGCCAGGTCGCGGCCCCTGAGCTCGATGTCTATTTCCCGTTCCAGCGGATAGGCGGAACCGGCCTCCAGCTTCACTTCCTCCGCCGAGCGCTCGCCGATCAGCATGTTGTGCACCTGCCGGGCGTAGGCGGTGATGTCCTGGTCCATTTCGTCGCCGGCGGTGCGGATCGAGGTCGAGACGACGATGCCGCCCATCGAGATCACGGCAACCTCCGTCGTGCCGCCGCCGATGTCGACGATCATACAGCCGCCGGGTTCCATCACCGGCAGGCCGGCGCCGATCGCCGCCGCCATCGGTTCCTCGATCAGAAAGGCGCCGCGAGCACCGGCGTTGAGCGCCGCGTCGTGGACGGCCCGCTTCTCAACCTCCGTCACGCCGGAGGGGATGCCGATGGCTACGCGCGGTCGTGGAAGCCCGAAGCCGAAGTGGTCATGAACGGAGCGGATGAAGTAGTGCAGCATCTTCTCGGTGACGCTGAAGTCGGAGATGACGCCGTCGCGTAGAGGCCGTACGGCGACGATGTCCGCGGGCGTGCGGCCCACCATGCGCTTGGCCTCGGAGCCGATGGCGAGGATCTTCTTGTTCACGCGGTCGATAGCGACGACGGAGGGCTCGTCGATGACGATCCCTCGTCCCTTCACCATCACCAGTGTATTTGCGGTCCCGAGGTCGATCGCTACGTCGTGCGAGAACAACCCCAGGAGGGCGTTGAGCGGATTTATGGGCAACCTAGCCTCCAGCCGCGGGGCGCGCGGCGACTTGTGCTCGTGCGATTGTACCTAACCAAGCGGGCAGGCTGCAAAGAACGGGGCGGGACGCTCATCAGTAGGTACAACGAGCCGAGTGGCCGTCTGGTTCTGGTCAGCGCAGAGATATGCGCCAACCGGCGGCAACGGCATCAGACTCAGAGCAGAACCAGCGCTCGCCGGCGGCTTCGTCGATCACCGTCTGTTCGTAGAAGCCACCGCCCGGTACGTGAAATATCTTCTCGCCGCTGTTGGTGCTGATGTTGCCTTTGATCACCGCCTCTGAGGTGCCGGAGTAGTCGCAGGCGCCTTCTGCTGGGCTGCCCGCCGGCGTCGGCGCCGACGTTTCCAGGCAGACGGGGCCCCACAAGCCACGCCCCGCCGAGCGTGCGCCTGCTTCCAGGCCGTCGAAGAACTCCTGGTAGCGGACGTCCGGCGGGTAGGCGCTGGCCTGGGCGTATCCATCGCGGACGAGGATGGCGTTGACCATCTCCTGGGAGTTGAGCCAAACGTAGCGGAGCAGCCGCCCGAACGTATCCGTATCGGAGACGTCTCCCTCAAGTCCGACGATGAGGCCTTCGACGAGCGCTCTGTTGGCGGCGCTCGCCTCTTCGCCAAAGCAGCCGACCGGTCGTCGCGGATCGACCGTCTCCGGTGTGTCGATGCCGATGTAGCGCACCTTGTACGTCTCGCCCTCGACCTCCACTTCGATCGTGTCGCCGTCGACGACGCGCACGACCAACGCCGGCGTCGTGCCGTCCGGGAACGATGGCGGCGGGAGCGAAGCCGTGGGCGCGGTCGTGGCCGCCGTTTGCGTGGCTCCGGGCGTGTCTTGCGGGTGCGCCTCGTCTTCGCAGGCCGCGAGCACGAACAGCGCCAGGATGGCAGCCGTGATCACGAGGACGGCCGTCGTAGGGGCGGTTGGTGGTCCGAGTTTACGCATCAGGCTCTACGCCGTGCTCTTGCAGCAGCGACAGGAACGCCGCCTCGTCCATGACGTCGATCTCGTAGCCCTCGGCCCTGGCGAGCTTGGCGCCAGGGTCTGCGCCGGCGACGAGATGGGTCACCTTGCGGGTCACGCTGCTCACGGCCTCGGCGCCCAGGGACGCCACAAGTCTCTCGGCGCGGCTGCGGGACATCGCGGTCAGGGTGCCGGTGAAGACGAACCTCTCGCCCCTCAGCGGGCCTTCGACGCGCTTCGTGCGCCGTTGCTCCATGTTCACGCCGGAGCGCCGCAGTTTCTCGATGATCGCCTTCTTCTTGCGGTCACGGAAGTAGGCGCGGACGCTGTCGGCGATGCGTGGGCCTACGCCCTCGACCTCCGCAATCTCTTCCTCGGACGCGGCGGACAGCGCGTCCAGCGATCCGAACTGATCCGCCAGCAGGATCGCGATCTCGCTGCCGACGTGGCGAATGCCGAGCGCAAAGAGGAGGCGGTCGAGGTTGCGTCCTTTCGCCGCCTCGACGTTGGCGAGGATCTTGTCGGCGAGCTTTTCGCCCATTCGCGGCAGTTCGATCAGCTTCTTCTTCCTGACGCGGTAGATGCCGGCCGGGTCTTTGATCAGGCCGTTCTCAAGAAGGATTTCGATCCACTTCTCGCCGAGGCCCTCGATGTCCATGACGTGGACGAAGTGCGTGATCCAGCGGAACATCTGCGCCGGGCAAGTCATGTTGGAGCAGTAGGCCATCGCCTCGCCCTCGGGGCGCTCGACGTCGCTCCTGCAGACGGGGCACTTCTTCGGCAGCCGGTAGCGGCGCTCCTTGCCTGTGCGGCGGCTGATGACGGGCCCGACCACCTGAGGTATGACGTCGCCGGCGCGCTGGACGATGACGATGTCGCCCACGCGAATGTCCTTGCGGCGAATGTCGGCCTCGTTGTGCAGCGTGGCTTGCCTGACGATGACGCCGCCGACCTGCACGGGCTCCAGCTCTGCATACGGATTCAGGCTGCCGGTGCGACCGACGTTGATCGAGATCTTGTTCAGCTTCGTAGTCGCCTGCATCGGCGGGAACTTGTAGGCGATCGCCCAGCGTGGTTCGCGGCCGACGTAGCCCAGCTCGTCCCAGAGCGAGATGTCGTCGATCTTCACGACCATGCCGTCGATCTCGTAGTCGAGGTCGTGGCGGCGCTCCTCCCAGCCGTTGTAGAAGCGCTGGACGTCTTCCAGTTCCGAGAAGGACTCGGCGTCTGGATTGGGCCGGAAACCCAGCTCGTGCAGCCAGCGCAGCGTCTCGTGGTGCGTCGCCGGCGCCGCACCGTCGTCCGCCCAGCCGAGCTGGTAGACGAAGATGTCCAGACGCCGCGAGGCCGTGATGCGGGAGTCGAGCTGGCGCACGGATCCGGCGGCCGAGTTGCGCGGATTGGCGTAAAGCGGCTCGCCGGCCTCGGCGCGGTCTTCGTTCAGCCGCTCGAACATGGTCTTCGGCATGTAGACCTCGCCGCGCACCTCGAAGCGGGCCGGGAACTTCTTTCCCCGCACCTTCATCGGGATGCTGCGGATCGTGCGCAGGTTTTCCGTGATGTTCTCGCCCTGGTAGCCGTCGCCGCGCGTGGCGCCCTGGACGAAGCGGCCGCCCTCGTAGACGAGCGCCACGGCCAGGCCGTCGATCTTCGGCTCGCATACCATCTGGAAGTCGTCGCGGCCGGCCAGTTTGGCGGCGCGTTTGTGCCAGGCCTCCAGCTGGCGGTAGCTCTGAGCGTTCGCCAGCGAGAGCATCGGCAGCCGGTGCTCGACCACGCCGAAGGCGTTCGCGGCCTGCCCCCCGACGCGCTGCGTGGGCGAATCGGGCGTGATCAGCTCCGGGTAGTGCTCTTCGATCGCCCGCAGGCGGCGCATCAGCTCGTCGTACTCAGCGTCGGACGCCTCGGGCGCGTCTTTCACGAAATAGAGATAGTCGTGGTAGTTGACCTGCGAGCGCAGCTCTTCGGCTTTGACCTGGGCTTCGCGGACGTCGTCGACGTTGCAGGACATCGTGGCGCTAGCGTATTACGGCGCTCGCTAAATGGGAACGCCGCCGCGACGCGCGTAACGTCGCCGTAACGATCGTGCGTTATCCTACGGCACCATGAGCACGACTGTCCGCTCGGCGACAGAAGCCGACGTGCCGGCGATCCTCGACATCTACAACGAGGCGATCCTGCACTCGACGGCGACCTTCGACATCGAGCCGCAGACGCTCGAGGAGCGACTGCAGTGGTTCCGCGAGACGAAGCACCCACATTGCGTGATCGTCGCCGAGGTGGAGGGTGGTGTGGTCGGCTGGGGCTGTCTGCGCAGCTTCCGGGCCAGGGTGGCCTACCGCTTCACGACGGAAGACTCGGTCTACATTCACGAAGACCACCGGGGCCGGGGCATCGGTGCGCTGCTTCTGGGCGAGCTCATCGGACGGGCGAAGAAGGGCGGCTTCCACTCGGTGATGGCCGGCATGACGGAGGGCAACCCGGCCAGCGAGGCGCTGCACAGGCGGTTCGGCTTCGTCGAGGCCGGGCGCGACCGAGAGGTCGGGTACAAATTCGAGCGCTGGCTGGACGTTGTCTGGATGCAACTGATGCTGCCCCCGGGCGCGTGATTGGCGTCACAGCCCGCATTCGGCTGCGTGCTACAATTTTTGTGTGAGACTGGTCATCGTTGACTACGGCGCGGGCAACCTTCACTCGGTCGCCAAAGCGGTGACGAGCCAGGGCGTTCGCCCTCTCGTCACCTCCTCGGCGCGTGACCTGGACGGCGCTGACGCGGTGATCGTGCCGGGCGTGGGCGCGGCGGCCGATACGATGGCGAACCTGCGCAAACACGAGCTGATCGCCCCAATCCGCGAGTATATCGACTCCGGGCGCCCGTTCCTCGGCGTCTGCATGGGCCAGCAGGCGCTGTTCGATGTCAGCGAAGAGGGCGGCGAGCACGAGTGCCTCGGCGTCCTGCCGGGGCGGGTCGTGCGCCTGCCGGACGGCCTCAAGGTGCCGCACATGGGCTGGAACCGGGTGCACGTCGCGCGCGAGCACCCGATCTTCGAGGGCATCGATGACGGCTCTTACTTCTACTTTGTGCACTCCTACTTCCCGCGACCCGACGATCCGGCCGTCGTCATCGGTGAGACAGACTACGGGATCAGGTTCGCCTCCGTGGTGGCGCGCGACAACGTCGTGGCCACGCAGTTCCACCCGGAGAAGAGCGGCGAAAACGGGCTCAAGCTGTACGGGAACTTCCTGCGCGCGGCTCAGGCTGCGGCGGCAGCGTGATGACGATTCAGGACGACGAAGGGTTCGAAGGAGTGGAGTTCGATGCGCCGGCCGGGTCTTTCAAGGGTGGGCGCTCGCACACGGACGACGAGTATCGCGCGGTGCGGCGCGGCGTGCAAAAGAGGATGGGCTTTTTCCGCCACCTATCGATGTTCGTAACGGTGATGGCCGGGCTACTGGTGGTCGATATCGTGACGGGGCCGGACGAGTTCTGGGTGCAGTGGGTGGCGCTGGCCTGGGGCGTCGTCCTTGGCGTCCACCTGCTCAACGTCTTCGTCTTCGACTCCCTCCTGGGGAGCGAAGCGGAACGTCGCATGATTGAACGAGAGTTGCGAAAACGCAACGACGGCGGGTAGGAAATCGTATCTTCTCACATGAGTAACGACGTTTGAGGGCCCGTTTGGTTGCGGGTAATGGTGACAGAATAACTTCGATGGAGATAATTCCAGCAGTCGACATTCGCGGCGGCCGTTGCGTGCGCCTTGATCAGGGTGACTACGAGCGCGAGACCGTATTCGCCGATGATCCGGTGGCGGTGGCCCAGCGCTGGGAGAAGGCCGGCGCCAGGCGCCTTCACGTCGTCGACCTGGACGGCGCCAGAGACGGCAAGCCACAGAACGAAGACGTCATCCGCCGCGTGATCGAGGCGGTTTCCGTGGCCGTTCAGGTCGGGGGCGGCGTACGCGACATTTCCGTCATCGATCGCTACGTGAAGGCTGGCGCGGACCGCGTGGCCATGGGCACGGCTGCCGTCAAGGACCAGACGACGCTGGTGAACGCCGTCTCGCTCTTTCGTGAGCGGATTATTGTCGGCGTGGACGCGCGGGACGGCATGGCCGCCACCGAAGGCTGGCGGGAGACGTCGGCGGTGCGCGCGCTAGATCTTGTCCAACAGCTTTCCGAGTTCGGCGTGGAGCGCATCTTTTTTACCGACATCTCGCGCGACGGTATGCTGGGCGGGCCCAACTTCCTGGCGATTCAGGAGGTGGTGGAGCACGCGGCCGGTCTGCCTTCGCCGATGGCGGTGATCGCCTCCGGTGGCGTCTCCACGGTCGAGCACCTGAAGCGTCTGCGCCTGATCGGGGTCGAGGGCGTGATCATCGGCATGGCGCTCTATACGGGCGCTCTGGATATCGCCGAGGCGCTGGCTGCAGCAGAGGCCTAACGGCACGTAGAAGCTGGGCCGTGCGCCCGATATACTGAGACCCGCTTACGATAGGAGGTCTGCCCATGGTTACCGGATCGTCGGAGATCGGAATCCCAGAGGACATACGAGATATCGTCAAGGGCGCCGTCACAGGCATCACCCAGTTCATCGACGCTGAGGTGTTGCCGCTTGAGCGGGATCTGGGCGACCTCCTGATCGACGAGCGCAAGTTCTTCGATGAGCGCGGCAAGGCCGTTCCCGAGGCCATGGAGGCGCGCAAGCAGGTTCGGATGAAGTCGGCGGCGGCGGGCTACTACGGCATGTTCGCGCCGGAAACGGTCGGCGGCGGCGGTCTTGGTGTGCGCATCATGGTCTTCGTCGAGGAAGCGATGTACCGCAAGTACGGTCCTGGCCGGCCACTCATCACCTGGGCCAAGGGCTTCCTCAGCCAGCCGACGATCGCGTCCTTCGTGGACGGGCCGTCGCACATGCTCGCCCCGGTGAGCGAGACGGTTCGCAAGGAGTTCATACCGTCTATCGCCAGCGGCGAGAAGACCGTCTGCTTCGCGCTCAGCGAGGCGAACGCCGGCTCGGATGTCTGGGGAGTGCAGACGAAGGCGAAGCGCGACGGCGACGATTGGGTGATCAACGGCAGCAAGACGTGGATCACGAACTCACCATATGCCGATTACGCCATCGTTTTCGCGGTCACGGACGAGGAGATGATCAAGGAGAGAAAAGGCGGCATCAGCGCCTTCTTCGTCGAGACCGATGCGCCGGGATACAGTTTCGACGGCGTGCTGCCGGTCATGGGCCACGCGGGCGGCGACTGTGGCTCGATGACGTTCGATGACGTTCGCGTGCCAGCAGACCGCCTCATCGGAGCCGAGAACCAGGGCTTCCAGATCGCGATGTTCGGCATCTCCGAGGGCCGGACATCGATCTCGGCCAACTGCGTTGGTATGTGCGGCTACGCGCTGGACCGGTCGCTTGAGTACGCAAAGAACCGTATGAGTTTCGGCAAGCCGATCTCGGAGTACCAGGCGATCCAGTTCATGCTCGCAGACATGGCGATCGACATCTACACGATGAAGTACATGGTGCTGCAGACAGCGGCGCTGATCGAGGCCGCCATGACGACGGGCCGGCTGCCGGTCAAGGAGATCTCGATGTGCAAGGCCTACGCCGTCGAGAAGACGCAGGCGACCTACGACAGGGCGATCCAGGTGCACGGCGGGATGGGCCTGTCCAACGAGCTTTCGCTGAACGAAGGCTTCCGCATCGCGCGTACGTTGCGCATCCCGGACGGCACCGGCGAGATCCAGCGCCGCACCATCGCCAGGCAGCTGCTGCGCGGCGACACGGTCTTTTAGGCAACGCTGCTTGCGTCCAGCGAATGGAGGCGGCCGCCCGGCTGCCCTTGCACTAGCGCCATGAGCGCGGAGCTCGTCGTCTTCGCCATGGTCCTCGCCTTTACGGCGGCGACGATTCAGTCTGTGACTGGCTTCGGCTTCTCGCTCACCCTGGTTCCGCTTCTGGCGGTCGCCTGGGAGCCCAAGGCAGCCGTACCGGTGTCGCTGCTGCTCGCTCTCGCGACCAACGTCGCCTTGCTCGCACAGGTGCGGGGGCAGGTGACGATGCGCCGACTCCCCGGCCTGTATCTGGGCCTGATCATCGGTATCCCGCTGGGTGTCCTCTTTCTGGAGCGGGTTGATGCCGACACGCTGCAGATTACGGTGGGCGTCGTCGTCTTCGCGGCCACGATTCTCCTCTACTTGCAGCCGTCAATCGATGCCGGTCACGACTCCTTTGGGCTGCGGCTCGGCGCTGGAGCAATGGGCGGTGCGCTCACGTCCGCGACCAGCATGGGTGGGCCGCCCGTCGTCCTTTACCTGCTGGGGCGCGAGACGGAGATAGACCGCTATCGTGCGACGCTCCTGGCCTACTTTCTGCCGTCGGGCGTTCTTGCGGTGACGGCGTTCGTTATCGTCGGTAGGATCGACTCAGACGTCCTGATCATCACCGCGGCGGCGGTGCCTGCTGTGGTCGCTGGAATCCTCACGGGCGGCTGGCTGCGGACGCATCTCAACGCCGAGCGCTTCCGTCGCATCGTCCTCGGCGTCCTCATCGCCACGAGCATCAGCGTGACGATCCTGGCGATCGTCGGCTAATCGACCGCCGCAGGTGTTTGCCTTACCATAATCGTATGTCCACAGATACGCTGAAGAGCGGCCTGACGAAGCGCGTTATCCCCTGCTTCGACGTCGCCGATGGGCGCGTCGTCAAGGGCATCCGCTTCGTCGACCTGCGCGACGCGGGAGACCCCGTCGAGCTGGCCCAGGTGTACAACAGCGAGGGCGCCGACGAGCTGGTATTCCTTGACATAAAAGCGTCACCGCACCGCCGGGACACCGCCGTCGAGATGGTCAGACGCGTCGCCGATCAGATCTTCATCCCGTTCACCGTCGGCGGCGGCATCCGTACTACCGACGACGTGCGAGCGATGCTCGAGTCCGGCGCCGACAAGGTCTCGATCAACACCGCGGGCGTCGAGAATCCGGAGTTCATCGCCGAGGCGGCCGCCAAGTTCGGCTCGCAGTGCATCGTCGTGGCGATCGACGCCAAGGGCGTCGGCCCCGGCCGCTGGCAGGTGCACACCTACGGTGGCTCAGGGGGTGGCACACCGGTCGAGCTGGACGCCGTCGAGTGGGCGGTGCGCTGTACGGAGCTGGGCGCCGGCGAGCTGCTCGTCACCGGGATGGACGCCGACGGTACGAAAGATGGATACGACATCGAGTTGACGCGCGCGATCTCGGAGGCCGTGCAGGTTCCGGTCATCGCCTCCGGCGGCGCCGGAGGGCCGGAGCATATGTTGGCGGCGATCAACGAAGGAAAAGCCGACGCTGTGCTCGCCGCCAGCATCTTCCACTTCGGAACTCACAGCATCCGCGAGGTCAAGGACTACCTGGCGGAGCACGACATTCCGGTGCGGCCGTAACAGCCGTCGCCGCCCAGCCGAAAGGACTCTCACATGGCGCTCAAGTACGATAGTGCGGGCCTCGTCCCTGCGATCATTCAGGACGACGACTCGGGCGACGTTCTCACGCTCTTCTACATGGACGAGGAGGCGGTGAAGCGCACCCTCTCTGACAAGCGAGTCTGGCGATACAGCCGCCAGCACAAGAAGCTGATGCTAAAGGGTGAGACGTCCGGAAACTTTCTCGACGTGCGCAAGGTGTTTTACGACTGTGACGCCGACGCCGTCGTTGTGCGCGTGTCGCCCACGGGGCCTGCCTGCCACACGGGCGAGCGAACGTGCTTCTACCGTGAACTCGACGAGTCGGTGGTCTGAGCGGCGGGCAAAAAAAGCGCGGGCAGGATTCGCCTCTCTTGGCCCGAGGGGGTGAGTCCACAGCGCCTTTGACGGCCTGCCCGCAGAAGACCATAATGCCGAATGCTTCGTCCCGCGTCAACGGGTCTGCACGATCAACTCACTTATTTGTGGCAAAAATACTTCGGCGCTAGTCGGGTCTCCGCCACTCTGCCTTGCCCAGCAAGAGCGCATCACCACCGAGGACGTCGTTGCAGACGATCACCGGGAAGCCGTTGAGCTGCATCCGCCGCATCGCCTCGGCGCCCAGGTCCTCGTACGCCACCACCTCCACGGCCTCGATGTGCCGCGACAGAAGCGCGCCGGCGCCGCCGACGGCGAGAAAGTAGATCGCCCGGTAGTCCTGTAGCGCCTTTGCTACCTCCGGTCCGCGGCCGCCCTTACCGATCGCGCCCTTCAGTCCCGCTTCCAGCAGCGGAATCGTGAACGGATCCATGCGCATGGCGGTCGTCGGCCCGGCCGAGCCGATGATCTGGCCTGGTTTCGGCGGTGTCGGCCCGACGTAGTAGATGACTTCGCCGCGGACGTCGATCGGCAGAGGTTCGCCTTTGGCGAGCGTCTCCGCCATGCGCTTGTGCGCTACGTCGCGGGCTGTGAGCACCGGCCCAGTGAGGAACGCGTAGTCGCCAGCGCGCAGGCCCTCGGCAACCTCGTCGCTGAGCGGGAGCGTGATCTGGTGCTCGGCCATCGGCGGCTAGAGAACCGCTTCCTTGAGCCGTGCCGAGTGGCATTGCAGGTTCACCGCCACCGGCAGCGAAGCGACGTGCGTCGGGTGCGTGATCATATGTATGGCTAGCGCGGTCTGCGTGCCGCCGATCGCTTGAGGGCCGACGCCGAGCGCGTTCACGGCTTCCAGCAGCTCGGCTTCGAACGCGGCCTCTTCGGCGTCCGGGTTCACGTCGCCGATCTTGCGTGTGAGCGCCTTCTTCGCCATGTACATGGCGTGCTCGGCGCTGCCGCCGACGCCGACGCCGGCGATGATCGGCGGGCAGGGGTTGCCGCCGGATTCGTCGACCGTTTGCAGCAGGAAATCGGTGATCCCCTGCTTGCCCGCCGCGGGTAGCATGATCGTGAAGCGGCTCATGTTCTCGCAGCCGCCGCCCTTCGGCATCACCTGGATGCGGACGCTTTCGCCGGGGACGATCTCCGTGTGGACGATCGGCGGCGTGTTGTCTTTAGTGTTCGTGCGCGCGGAGAACGGCCTGTCGACGATCGAGGCACGCAGGAAGCCCTCTGTGTAACCCGCGCCGACGCCCTCGGCGAGCGCCTGGCGCAGATCGCCGCCGGTGATGTGCACGTCCTGACCGATGTCCAGGAAAATGATGGTCGTGCCGGTATCCTGACAGAGCGGCAGCATCTCCGCGCGCGCCAGCTCGGCGTTATCGAGGATCTGATCTAGCACCTTGACGGCGACGGGCGATTGCTCGCGCTCGCGCGCCGTCTCGAGCGCGCCGACGACGTCCTCCGGCAGCAGGCACGCGGCCTCCTGGCAGAGGCGGCTCACGGTGTCGCGGATCTGGTCGACGTGTACCTCACGCATCACCTAAATGATACCGCAGTTGACTGCCAGTCCCCGTGACGGATAAGATGCTCCCGCGGTGTCGCACTTACGTTGCGTAAGCACCTCGCGTGGTTCGGAAGGAGATCAGGATGAAGCTCGGAATCAACCTCCCACAGTTGGGGCCGGCGGCCAGCGGCGAGAACATGGTGGCCGTTGCCCAGAAGGCCGAAGAAGTAGGGTTTGGGTCCGTCTGGGTTACGGAACGCTTGCTCTTCCCCACTAATCCTCGCACGCCCTATATGGTCACGCCCGACGGCTCACTGCCCGACGTTTACCGCATCGTCTACGAACCGCTTGAGGCGCTGGCCTGGGTCGCCGCCCACACGAAGACGATCAGGCTGGGCACCAGCGTCCTCGACATCCCGTTCTATAACCCCGTCATGTTCGCCCGCCGTGTGAGTTCCATCGATCAGCTTTCCGGTGGGCGGCTGACGCTTGGACTGGGCCTCGGCTGGTCTGAGGACGAGATGGAGGCTTCTGGCGCGGACATGAAGGTGCGCGGACAGCGCGCGGACGAGTTCCTGGAGGTTCTGCACGCGATCTGGAAGGACGATCCGGCCGAGTACAGCGGCAAGCACTTCAAGCTCGCCAGCTCGACGATACTCCCGAAGCCTGTGCAGAAGCCGCACCCGCCGATCTACCTCGCGGCGTACGCGCCTGCGGCGATGAGCCGCGTTGCGCGACTCGCTGACGGCTGGATACCGGCCGGCGTGCCTGTGGAGGGTATGAGTCAGATGTTCAGCGGGATTCAGAACATGGCCAAGGAGGCCGGACGCGATCCGAGCGAGCTGAAGATGATCGTGCGCGCCAACCTCGAGGTACGGTCGGAGCCGCGCGGCGATCAAGGCTTCGTCTTCAGCGGCACGCGAGACGAGATCAAGGCCGACATCGCCGCCGTTCGTGAACTCGGCGTAGAGGAATTGCACTTCGACCCCAGCTTCGACGCGCCGGGCGGCTCGCTTCAGGGCTTCCTGGACACGATCGAACTGGTGCGAGAACTGGCCGGCTAGACTTACTTCGACACGATGAGGCCGATTAGCTCCTTCGTGGCGGCCGCGGCGCCGCGGATCGCCTCGACCTCGTCGTCTGCCAGCGTGGGCTCGTAAACCTGCTCGATGCCACCCGCGCCGAGCTTGAGCGGCAGCCCGACGAAGGCGTCGGTGATGCCGAACTGGCCGTCGGCTTTGACGGCGCAGGGAAGAACGCGCTTCTTGTCCAGCAGCACGGCCTCGACCATCTCAGCGGTGGCGGCGGCCGGTGCGTAGAACGCGGAGCCGGTCTTGAGCAGCGCGACGATCTCTGCGCCGCCGTTCTTCGTACGTGTCACGCAGGCGTCGATCTTGTCTTTCGGCATCGCCGCCGTCAGCGGTACGCCGCCGATCGTCGACGTGCTGACGATCGGCACCATCGTTGCTTCGGTGTGGCCGCCGAGGACGACCGCGTGCACGTCCTGCACGGACGCGCCGCTCTCCCAGGCGAGGAACGTGCGATAGCGGGCGCTGTCGAGCATGCCGCCCTGGCCGATGACGTGGCTCCACGGCAGGCCTGTCGCCTGGAGCGTGACGTGGCACATGGCGTCCATCGGGTTGGCGAAGATGATGAACACGGCGTCCGGCGACTCCTTGATCGCGGCTGTGGCCACGTCGCGGACGATGCCGGCGTTGATGTTGAGCAGCTCCTCGCGGGTCATGCCGGGCTTGCGGGGCACACCCGACGTGATGACGACGACGTCGGAGCCTTTGGTGTTCTTCCAGTCGTTGGAGCCGGTGATCGTGGCGTTGAAGCCGGCGTGTGGTGCGGACTCGGCCAGGTCAAGCGCCTTACCCTGTGGCATGCCTTCGATGATGTCCTGCAGGACGACGTCGATGTAGCCGGTCTCGGCCAGTCGCTGGGCCATGGTGCCGCCGGTCATGCCGGCGCCGGCGATAGTTACTTTCGCGCGCAATGGGTCCTCCTCAGGGGAGATCGCTCTCCCGTAGTCGTCAGTTCTTTACAAGCTGCTTCTGATAGTCGTTCCAGCGGGATTCGAGGTTCGGGTCAGCCATCGTCTCCAGGACGTACTCCGCGAACTCAGCGCCTTTCGCGCCTGTGTCGCGGCCGGTGATCGTGAGGCGCTTCTCGAAGCGGCCGCAGATGTCCAGCGCCTGCTCCAGCTTGCCAGCGGCCTCGCCGAAGCCGATGTGCGCGAGCAGCATCGATGCGGCGCGGATCATGCTGCTCGGGTCGGCGTAGGCGGCGCGGCCCTCGTCCACCATGCGCGGCGCGCTGCCGTGGATCGCCTCGAACATGGCGTAGCGCTTGCCGATATTGGCGCTGCCGGCGGTGCCGACGCCGCCCTGCAACTCGGCCGCCTCGTCGGTGAGGATGTCGCCGTAGAGGTTCGGCAGCACCATGACGCGGAACTCGGCGCGGCGCTTGGGATCGATCAGCTTGGCCGTCATGATGTCGATGTACCAGTCGTCCCACTTCACGTCCGGGTAGTCCGCGCTGATGCGCCGCGCGGCGTCGAGGAACATGCCGTCGCTCGTCTTGACGACGTTCGCCTTCGTGACCACGGTGAGGCGGTTGATGCCGTTCTTCGCGGCGTGCTCGAAGGCGAGGCGGACGATGCGGTCGGAGCCCGGCGCCGTGATGACGCGGAAGTCGACCGCGAGGTCGTCTTCGACGACGATGCCGTCGCTGCCCAGCGCGTAGAGGTCCTCGGTGTTCTCGCGGAAGAAGATCCAGTCGATGCCGTCCTCAGGCACGCGAACGGGCCGCACGTTGGCGAAGAGGTCCAGCTCCTTGCGCATGGCGACGTTGGCGGACTCGATGTTGGGCCACTGGTCACCGGCTCGGGGTGTCGTCGTCGGGCCCTTGAGGATGATGTGGCACTTCTTCAGCTCTTCCAGGACGTCGGCCGGGATCGCCGCGTTCTGGGCGGCGCGGTTCTCGATCGTCAGCCCCTCGATCGTGCGGAACTCGACCTTGCCGGCCGCCACCTGGTCCGCGAGCAGCGTTTCGAGCACTCGCCGCGCTTCGGCCGAGATCTGAGGGCCGATGCCGTCGCCGCCGACGACGCCGATGATGATCGGCTTGAGCGTCGAGAAGTCTGTCCACTCGCCTTCGCTCTTCATCGCTTCGATGCGCGCGAGCTGCCCCTCGAGGAGCGTGCCGAAGTGCGTCTTCGCTTGTTCGATGGCTTCGGAGCTGGTCACGGGGCGGGGTTCCTTCCGATTGTGGCGAGCATGGTTGCTCGCTGGCATAAGAGCCGGGCAGCGCTCATTTTAGCAAAGCCATTGGGTTGGCGCTCCCTCGTCAGGCTACTCCGCGATGATGGTGCCTGCGAGGTAGCCTGTTTCCGTCAGCCTCGCGCCTGGCGCCTGGCGGGCCAGCTCGGCGTGCAAGGGCGCCATGTCGAACGTATCCTGCGTGACGGGAGGCATCCAGTTATCGTGGTGGCCGAGGTAGACTTGGCGCGCGCCCAGCGCCTTCGTCTCCATCGCGATGAACTGCGCCATCGAGCCCTGGATCGGCTCGCCGTCGACGTTCGGGCGGCCCGAGGCGGCGAGGATCGCCACGTCGGCCTCAATCCCGTCGAACGTACCCGTCCAGCAGCCGGACGTGTCCTGCCAGAAGATCGCCTGATCGGGAGTCTCGATCAGGTACGCCAGCGGCCCGCCGTCGCTCATGCTGCCGGTCGAGCCGAGGACGTGCTCTCGGATCACCTGAGCCGTCTCACCGCCGGCGGCGACGATCTCCGTGATGCGCTGGACGAGGCCCGGGCAGGCCGCGCGCTCGTCCTGTGTCAGGCCGCTGTGTCCGTGCTCTTCGTCGCCGGGCTCCGGGTCGGTGAGGATCCAGGTGCACGAGTGGAGGCTGGGGAAGACGCGCACGGTGGTTTCGGGCGAGAGACGGTGGCGCTCGCCGCCTGACGACGCCTTGAGTTGTCCGTCCGGCACTCCGGCCTCACGCATTACGCGGCAGCTCTCGTGAGAGCCGATGACCGTCGCGCCTGTGTTCTTGGCGATGACCTCCGCGCCGGCGATGTGATCGAAGTGGGAGTGGCC
>JADFQV010000013.1 GCA_022561635.1 Chloroflexota bacterium
CCTGGCGCTCCGTCGTGCGGTCGATCGCCTGTACCTGGTCTCTCAGGCGGGCGGCGCGCTCGTACTCGAGGTCGGCGGATGCTTTCTGCATTTGGCGGCGGAGGTCGCGCGTGATCTCGTCCGTGCGTCCCTCGAGGAACATGATCGTCTGGCGGATGACGGTGTCGTACTCCTCCTTCGAGCAGAGGGAGGCACAGGGGCCGATGCAGCGGTGGATAAAGTACTCCAGGCAGGGCCGTGGGTCGTCGCCCGTGATCTCTTTTGTGCACGAGCGCCAGGGGAAGAGCTTCTTCACGAGGTCCAGCGTTCGCCTCACCGATCCGGCCGAGGCAAAGGGCCCGAAGTAGCGCGAGCCGTCGCTGCTGATGCGGCGCGTGATCTGGACACGCGGCCAGTCCTCAGTGACGTCGATCTTGAGGTAGGGGTAGTGCTTGTCGTCCTTGAGGCGCACGTTGTAGAACGGCTGGTGACGCTTGACCAGCGTGGCTTCGAGCAGCAGAGCCTCTTGCTCGGAGCCGGTGAGGATGAACTCGATGTCGGCGATCTGGGCGACCAGGCGGCGCGTCTTCGCCTCGAAGGCGTGCGTCGACCCGAAGTATGAGCGCACGCGGTTGCGCAGCAGGGCGGCTTTGCCCACGTAGATTATGCGGCCGTTGGCGTTCTTAAAGATGTAGACGCCGGGCTTCGCCGGCAGCGCCTTCAGCAGCGCGGCAAACTTCTTCACTGGGGCAGCTTTCGGGGACATCGTAGCTACAATTCTACAGCGCGCCGCCTCTGCCGCTATTGAAGGGTGGAGGATCAGTCGGTGGCAGCCGGGGCCGCGGGCGGGTTTGACTGCGCTGGGAGCGTCAGGGAGTAGAGGATGTCGACGTGGTGGTGATGGAACTCAAACGACTCGTACAGTGCGACCGCGCGCTCGTTCGACTGGTCGACGTAGACTGCGACGGCATCAACGTCGCGCTTGCTGAGGTGCGTAAGGCCCGTCGCCAGGAGGAAGCGGCCCAGTCCGCGGCCGTAGTACTCGGGCGCTGCGCCGATGATGTATACCTCGCCGACGCGGCCCTCGCCCTCGCGCTCCTCGACCTTTAGCCAGTGGAAGCCGGCCGGGATGCCGTCGATCTCCAGGATCAGCAGGTCCTCGGGTCTGAACCAGGGCTGGCGCAGGCGGGCACTGAAATCGTCCATCGTCCACTCGCCGTTCTCCGGGTGGCCGGCGAAGACGCGGTTGTTGAGGTCCAGCCACATCTCTTCGTCCGCGCCGGGGTGGAAGGGGCGCACGGACGCTCCCTCCGGCGGTGCGGGGATCGGCGCTGGCCCGGGATGGCGGTGCATGTGCAGGAGACGCCGCGTCTCCGCGAACGCGAAGTCGCTCGCTATGGCGCGGCTGGCGGGCGAGTCGTTGTAGGCCCACAGCTCCACCCGCAACGCGCCTTGAGACCGGGCGTGTTCGATGATGTGTGAGAGGAGCGTCCGGCCGATGCCCTTTCGCCGGAACTGCGGGTGCACTGTCAGCTCGCAGGAGACGCGACGCTCGCCGGCGGCGTCGAACGTCAACGTGTGCGCATATCCGACGAGTCGTTTGTCTTCGTAGGCCATGAAGCCGACGGCCAGGTCGGCGCCGCGCTTGAGGCGCAGGAACTTGTGCTCGCCGAACGGCTCGTGGCCGTCGGCCGCCTTCGCCGCCACGATCAGGGATTCGAGCTCCTCCATGTGCTCGTCTTCGAGGCGGGAGATCACTTCAACGTTCTGCATGGGGGTCAGCGGGTTACGCCAGTCGGGCGATTGACTGATTTCGCGCACAGGCCGCTTCGTACTCTCTCCTGTCATCCTCACTTCTTGCAAACTGACTCTCCAATTCTAAACGCAGACCCGTGGCTGCCACCACGTAACCGGCAGCGAGGTGGTGTCGTAAGATTGGAGGAGATCGCCCGCCGCTTCGTTACTGACCTGAGGAGGCCATTGTGCGCAAGTTCACCGTTCTTCTCGCTGCCATCGCTGCTGCTGCGGTGGTGGCCGCCGTGCCTGCCCGGAAGTTCTTCCGCAGCCGCGAGGACACAGCCTGGCGCGACGCCGAGCGCCCCGGCCGCATCGTCACGGTTGATGGCGTCGGCCTGCACTACGTCGAGCAGGCGCCGCCGGTTGGCGGAAACGCACCCGCGATCGTGATGATCCACGGCTTCGGCGGGAACACCTACAGCTTTCGTCACCAGATCGTCGATCTGGCGCAGGACTACCGTTGCGTGGCGATCGACCTCAAGGGCTTCGGCTACAGCGAGCGGCCCGACGGCGGCGACTACTCCTTGACTGCGCAGGCGCGCCTTGTCCTGGGGGCCATGGACGGTCTGGACATCGGCAAGGCGACACTGATCGGACAGTCGATGGGCGGCGAGGTCGTGATGCGCATCGCCGAGATGGCGCCCGAGCGTGTCGAGCGGATCATTCTCGCCGCGTCGGTGCCGGGGAGGAAGGTGCCGATCGCGCCCAGGTTGTCGTTCATGCGGCGCCTGGTCGATCCGATAGCGAGGCTCGTTTCCGTGCGTTCCTGGAAGCGGCTCTTCTACGACCAGAACCGCGCCGATCTCGAGCAGGTCCGGGCTGAGTATCAGAAGCCGGGACGCATTTATGGCACGACGAGGACGTTCTGGGAGATGTGGGAGGGCATCCGCCACGATGAGCAGATCGACTTCACGCGACTGACGCAGCCGGTGTTGATCCTGTGGGCGGAGAAGGAGCGAATCCTGCTGCTGCCGGGTCAGTCTTTGCGCTGGCTCCAGGCGCAGCTCCCGCACGCCGTCACGGAGCACATACCGTTGTCCGGCCACATGCTGCTGGAGGAACAGCCGGCAGTGGTGAACGCGGCGATCCGGCGCTTCCTCGATAGCACCGGGGAGGAAGCCATCGCTCCGAAGCCGAAACTTGCAGGATTGGGCCAGCCTCAGCGCCAATCCTGACATGGAAGTGTCAGTAGCAGGCGATAAACTGTCCCCGTGAGCATCGTCGACTCGTTCCACCCCGTTGTCCGGGCCTGGTTCACCAGGCGTTTCGACGCGCCCACGGACGCTCAGACGGACGGCTGGCCTCATATTTTCGCCGGCCGCGACACCCTGATCTCGGCTCCCACCGGCTCCGGTAAGACGCTCGCCGCTTTCCTCGTTGCGATCGACCGGCTCGTGCGCAAGGCGGAGGCCGGCGAGCTGGAGGACGGTGTCGAAGTCGTCTACGTCTCGCCGCTGAAGGCGCTCTCCAACGACATCCAGCGCAACCTGGACGAACCGCTGGAGGAGATCAACGAGATCGCGCGGGAGATGGACTACGACCTGCCCGAGATCCGCACGGCGCTTCGCACGGGCGACACGACTCAGAAGGAGCGGCAGCAGATCCTCAAGACGCCGCCGCACATCCTGATCACGACGCCCGAGTCCCTCTACCTGATGATCACGGCCGAGCGCAGCCGCGCGATCCTGTGCAACGTCAAGACGGTGATCGTCGACGAGGTCCATGCGCTGATCCGAGACAAACGCGGCAGCCACCTGGCGCTGACGCTGGCCCGGCTGGATCACATCTGCGACAAGCGGCCGGGGCGCATCGGCCTCTCGGCCACCGTGAAGCCGATCGAATACGCCGCGCAGTTCCTCGTCGGCGCCGGGCACGTGTCCGGAGACGGCAAGGCAGACTGTGCGATCGTCGACTCCGGGCACCAGCGCGACCTGGACATCTCGATCGAAGTACCGCCAACCGACCTCGAGGCGGTCGCCTCCGGCGAGCAATGGGCTGACATCTACGACCGGCTGACGGAGCTGGTCGAGACGCACCGCACGACGATAGTCTTCGTCAACACACGCCGGTTGGCTGAGAGGGTCGCCTTCAAGCTGGCGGAGCGCATCGGCGAGGAGCACGTGGGAGCCCACCACGGCAGCCTCTCGAAGGAGCGGCGCCACCGCATGGAGCAGCGGCTCAAGGCGGGCGAGATGAAGGCGCTCGTCGCCACCGCTTCGCTCGAACTGGGGATCGACATTGGCTCCATCGACCTCGTCTGCCAGCTGGAGTCGCCGCGCAGCATCACGACGTTCTTGCAGCGCGTCGGGCGCTCCGGACACGCGCTCGGCCTGACGCCCAAGGGCAAACTATTCCCGGCCAGCCGCGACGAGCTTGTGGAGTGCGCGGCGCTGATCCGGGCCGTGCGCGAAGGGCGGCTCGACCGCGTCTTCCCGCCCGAGGCGCCGCTCGACATCCTGGCGCAGCAGATCGTCGCGGAGACGGCCTGCGAAGCGTGGATCGAGGACGACCTGTTCGCGCTCGTCCGCCGCGCCTGGCCGTATCAAGCGCTCGCGCGAGAGTCGTTCGACCAGGTCGTCGAGATGCTGAGCGAGGGCATCGCTGTCGGCAGCGGGCGCGCATCGCACTTCCTGCACCGAGACCGCATCAACGGAGTCGTGCGCGGCCGCCGCGGCGCGCGCAGCACGGCGATCCAGTGTGGCGGCGCGATCCCCGAGATCGCCGACTATCGCGTCATCGCGGAGCCCGAGGGCACCTTCGTCGGCACGCTGGACGAGGACTTTTCGATCGAGTCGATGGCCGGCGATATCGTGCTGCTGGGCACGACGTCGTGGCGCATCAAACGGATCGAGTCAGGCGGTGTCATCCGCGTCGAGGACGCCCACGGCGCGCCACCGACGATCCCCTTCTGGAACGGCGAAGCGCCCGGACGCACACTCGAACTCTCCGAGGAAGTCTCCCGTTTGCGCATCGACATCTCGCAGCGCCTGGAGGCATCCGACAACGGGACGAACGGTTCGTCCGATTCGGGCGCCAACGTCACGAAGTGGGTGCAGGACGAGTGCGCGCTGAGTCCGGAGGCGGCAGAGCAGGTCGTGAGCTACATCCGGGTGCAGAAGGAGATGATGGGCCTTGTCCCGTCGCAGGAAGACATCGTCTTCGAACGCTTCTTCGACGAAAGCGGTGGCATGCAGGTGATCCTCCATGCGCCGTTCGGAGCGCGCATCAACCGGGCGTGGGGCTTCGCGCTGCGAAAGCGGTTCTGCGTCAGCTTCGACTTCGAGCTACAGGCCGCGGCCAGCGATGACGCGATGCTGCTCTCCATAGGGCCGAACAATAGCTTTCCGCTGGAGGACATGTTCGGCCTCGTCAACCGGCCGACGTTGCGTGAGTCGATCGAGCAGTCGCTGCTCATCGCCAACGCGCCCGTCTGGCAGGCACGCTGGCGCTGGAACTCGACGCGCTCGCTGGCCATCTTGCGCCAGCGCAACGGCAAGCGCGTGCCGCCGCCGCTGCAGCGGATGCGGTCGGACGACTTGATGGCCGCGGTCTTCCCCAGGCTCGTCGCCTGCCAGGAGAACGTTACCGGCGCGATCGATCTGCCCGACCACCCGCTGATCAACCAGTCGATGCACGACTGCCTCACCGAGGCGATGGACATCGACGGCCTGGACGGCGTTCTGGAGCGCATCGAGCGAGGCGAGATACGCGTTCACGCTCGCGACACCACTGAGCCCTCGCCGTTCAGCCACGAGATGCTCAACTCCAAGCCGTACACGTACCTGGACGATGCCCCCCTGGAGGAGCGCCGCGCCCGCGCCATCTCCTTGCGCCGGACGCTGCCCCAGAGCGGCCGAGACCTCGGCATCCTCGACCCTGACGCGATCGAGATCGTGAGCGCCGAGGCCCAGCCTCAGCCGCGCGACCCCGAGGAGGTGCACGACGCCCTGCTGGGCCTGGTCGCCGTGCGCCCGGAGTACGTCCCGGAGTGGGGCGAGTGGTTCGACGAGCTGGTTTCCCAGCGCCGGGCGGCCACGTTCGAGAGCGACGGTGAGCGCTTCTGGTTCGCGGTGGAGAACCTGCCGCTGATCGAACGGTTGTACCCGGCCGCGACGATCCGGCCCCGCGTTAACCTGCCGCCCGAGTTGCGGCGTGAGGTCGACGAAGAGGAGGCCCGCCGGACGGCCGTCCGCGGGCACCTCGAGGTGCTCGGCCCGACGACGGTGGGCGAAATCTCGGAGCGCACAGGGATGGCGCCGGGCGCGATCAGCTCGGCGCTGGCGTTCCTGGAGGGCGAGGGTGGCATGGCGATGCGCGGCCGCTTCAAGGTTGGGGACGATGACGAGCAATGGTGCGACCGTCGCCTCCTGGCGCGCATCCACCGTTTCACGCTCGACCGTCTGCGCGCCGAGATCGAGCCCGTTTCGGCGCAGGACCTGATGCGCTTCCTTCTGCGCTGGCAGCACGTTGCGCCGGGGACGCAGCTCGAGGGCAAGCGCGGCCTGCTGGAGGCGATCGCGCAGCTCCAGGGCTACGACATCCCGGCGGTCGCTTGGGAGCGGCATATCCTGCCGGCGCGCGTCGCTGCTTACAAGGGCACGTGGCTGGACGAACTTTGCCTGACCGGAGACGCCGCCTGGGCCCGCATGATGCCGCGAAAGAACGGTGACAACGGCGACGGATCGGGCCCTTCCCGGCGCTCGGCTGCTTCTTCGGCCACGCCCGTTTCGCTGGCTCGGCGCGTCGACCTGCCGTGGCTGCTCGCCGGCGTGCGCAACGGCAGCCAACCGGAGCCCCCAAGCCGTGGTGCGGCGGCTGAGATCTTCGAGCTGCTGCAGTCGAAGGGCGCGCTCTTCCACGACGACATCGCTTCTGCCACACGCCGCTTGCCGACGGACGTTGGGCGCGGCCTATGGGACCTCGTCGCGCGCGGCCTGGCGACCGCCGACGGCTTCCAGGCGTTGCGCTCGCTCATGGCCTCGAACAAGAAGCGCGGCTTCCGGCGCCCGCAGAGGGCGCGCCTCTTCCGCACGCTGGCCGTGAGCGGCGTGCCGTCCGGCCGCTGGTCGCTGCTGCCGGAGTGGGAGATGGCCGGTGACAGCCTGGCGAGCGAGGAGCTGGCCGCGGCCTGGGCGGAGCAGCTGCTCTTCCGCTACGGCGTCGTCTTCCGCGATCTGGCGCGTCAGGAGAGTATGGGCGTGCCCTGGCGGGACGTGCTCAAGGTGCTGCGGCGGATGGAGGCGCAGGGCGTCGTCCGCGGCGGCCGCTTCGTCGCCGGTTTCTACGGTGAGCAGTACGCACGCCCCGAGGCTGTGGAGTCGATGCGCACGGTCCGCCGCAGCGAGAAGGAAGGCGAGCTGGTCCGCGTCTCCGCCGTCGACCCGCTGAACCTGACCGGCGTCATCACGCCCGGCGATCGAGTGCCGTCGATCCACACGAAGTCGGTCGTTTACCGCGACGGAATCCCGCTGGCCGAAGAAGAGGCGGAAGTGGCGTTGAGCGAGCGCCGGGCGCTGGTTGTGACGACAGGTTGACCTTCACCCTCACGTAAGGGTTTTACTTCGCGGCGCTACAGGCATATCATGGCCCCGGAAAACGATAATCTCAGCGTCACTGCGCTGACTTCAGGAGAGCCCTATGCACAGCCCACTGCACACACCGATCTGCGACCTCCTCGATATCGAGTATCCGATCTTCCTCGCTGGAATGGGCGGCGTCTCGATGTCCAAGCTCGTGGCCGCCGTCTCCAACGCCGGCGGCCTCGGCATCCTCGGCGCGGCGACGCTCGACCCGCCAACGCTGCGCGAGGAGATCCACAAGACGCGCGAGCTTACCGATAAGCCGTTCGCCGTCGACCTCCTGGCGCCCGACCCGGAGATGATCCGGCCGCATATGCAGGTAGTCTTCGAGGAAGGCGTCAAGATCTTCGTCGCCGGACTGGCCGTGCCGGAAGCGTTCATTGCGGAGATGCACGAGCGCGACATGCTCGTGATGGTGATGTGCGGCCGCGTGCGCCACGCCCAGAAGTCGGTCGCCGCCGGTGCCGACATCGTCGCCGCGCAGGGCACGGAGGCCGGCGGACACACGGGCGAAATCGGCGGCATGGCTCTGCTGCCGCAGGTCGTCGACGAGGTGAACGTGCCCGTAATCGCGGCCGGCGGCCTGGCTGACGGCCGCGGACTCGTGGCGGCGCTGGCGCTTGGCGCGGAGGGCGCGATCTTCGGCACGCGCTTGATCGCCACGCCAGAGGCGCAGGCGGCGCCGGGCTATCGTGACGCCATCGTCCGCGCCACCGAGGCGGACACGATGCGCACGCGCGCCTACACCGGCAAGACCGCCCGCACGATCAAGACTGCCTACGCTGAGGAGTGGGAGAAGAGAAGCGACGAGATACAGCCGTTCCCGATGCAGGCGATGACCTCTATCCAGAACGATGTTATGGACTACCCTGGCCTAACCGAGTCGTTCGACCCGTCGCGCACGTTCATGCCCGCCGGTCAGGGCGCCGGCATGATCCACGAGATTAAGCCGGCCGCCGAGGTCGTCCGCGACATCGTCCGTGAGGCTGAGGCGGTGATCGACAAGCGCTTCGTCCAGCCGTCTCTCGAAGCGCAGAAGAGCAAGTAAGGGAAGCTCCGGTCAGCGTGCCATGGCAGCGACCTCCCGCGCCGTCGTCCAGACCGCCCCGCGAACGCTAGAGATTCGCGAGCTGCCGCTGCCCGAGATCGGGGACGACGACGGCCTGCTGCGCATGGAGGCCTGCGGCATCTGTGGCTCCGACTACGAGCAGTACGAGGGCGTGTTGCCGGTGCGCCTGCCGGTTGTTCCCGGCCATGAGCCGGTCGGCCGGATCGAGCAGATCGGCCCGCGCCTGGCAGAACGCTGGGGCGTCAAGGTGGGCGACCGCGTGGCCGTTGAGACGCTGCTCCCGACCGCTGAGGGGCTGATCAGCCGCGGTGGCCTGTCGGCGTACGGCTACCTGAGCGTCGATCGCCCGCCGGGGCTCTGGGGAGGATTCGCGGATTATCTGTACCTGGCGCCTAACTGTGTCCTTCACCGCATCAGCGAGTCCGTGTCGCCGGAGATCGCGACGCTGTATAACCCGCTTGGCGCCGGCTTCCGTTGGGCGGTAGCGATGCCGCAGCTGAAGCCCGGCGAAACGATCGTCATCCTGGGGCCGGGTCAGCGTGGCCTGGCCAGCGTGATCGCGGCCAAGGAGGCGGGAGCCGGGCAGGTGATCGTCACGGGGCTTTCGGGGGATGGGCACAAGCTGGCGCTGGCCCGTGAGTTCGGCGCAGATCTGACCGTGAACGTCGAGACCGATGACCTGCGCGGCGTAGTGCGCGAGGCGACAGACGGTCGCGGCGCCGACGTTGTGATCGACGTCACGGCCTACGCGACGGAAGCCGTGACGCAGGCGATCGACCTCGCGCGGCAGGGAGGCCGCGTCGTGCTGGCCGGGACGAAGGGACAGAAACCGGTCGCCGACTTCTTTAGCGACCGCATCGTGATCAAAGAGCTGACGATGCTGGGCGCGCTCGGAGTAGACTACGACGGCTACGACCGGGCCGTGCGCCTGATCGAGTCGGGGAAGTACCCGCTGGAGAAGATGCATACTCACACGATGCCGCTGGAGGAGGCGGAGCGGGCGATCGATATGCTCGCCGGCAAGATCCCGGGCGAAGAGGCGATCCACATCGCCCTTGTGCCCTGAGCGACGGAAAGAGGGAGCATGGACGAAGAAGCGATGCAGAAGAACCTGGACAGGATGGCCAAGGTCATCGACGCTATACCGTTTATGAAGCACCTGGCGATGGAGTTCGTCGAGGGCGGCGAGGGCTTCGCTACCCTCCGCATGCGCTATCAGGACGAGAACTCGACCGCGGGCAAGGCTCTGCACGGCGGAGCGATCGCCTCGCTCATTGATACGACGGGCGCCATGGCCGCCTGGACGACGGCGATGATCGCCAGCCCCAAGTACTTCGGGTCGACGGTCGGCGTCAACGTGAACTACCTTTCGGGGGCGATCGGCGAAGACGTGATTGCGGAAGGGCGCATCCTGAAGCGTGGCAAGGAGATCATCTACACCGACGTGCGCGTGACGAACGAGGCCGGCAAGCTTCTCGCCCAGGGGACAGTCGTGTACCGCATTGTGGAGACGGGGCAGGGCTAGTGGCGGTAATCGCGAAGATCGAGAGTCCTGACTCCGACGAACTGAAAGAGCTGTACGAGCGCCTGGGGCAGGCCGGCCTGGGCCTCGGCGTCCTCAACATCTTCAAGACGATGGCGCACAATCCCAAGCTCTTGCGTGATTGGGTGACGATGGCGACGCCGCTTCTCACCGGCAGTTTGGCGCTCTCGCCGCGGCTGCGCGAGCTGGCGATCCTGCGCGTCGGACAGGTGAGCGGCAGCGAGTACGAGTTCGGGCAACACATCCGCATCGCTAAAATGGCCGGCGTTTCATACGAAGACATGGCCGCGCTCAGGGACTATGACAACGGCGATCACTTCAGCGACCTTGAGCGCGCGGTGCTCGCCTATACCGACGACTGCGCGCGCCTGGACGCCGGCGCTGCCGACCGGGCGCGTGACCTCAAACGCTGGCTCTCGGACCGTGAGTTGCTGGAGCTAACCTTCTGCATCGGCCACTGGGGCATGGTAGCTCGCCTGCTCGTGCCGCTTGAGGTCGAGCTGGACGAAGCGCTCCTCGCAGAGCTGCCTGACGAGTGGCGACAGTGGCTGTGAAGTACTGGGAGGAAGCATGAAGTTCGGACTGCTCTACGAGATCGAGGTTCTGCAGCCGTGGGACGAGAACAGCCACCGCAACGCCTTTATGGAAGCGCTGGAACAGATCAAGCTCGCGGAAGAGGTGGGGTTCGACTACGTCTGGGAGGTGGAGCACCACTTCCTGGGTGAGTTTTCGATCTCGTCGGCGCCCGAGGTGTTTCTCTCGGCCGTCGCGCAACACACGAGCCGCATTCGTATCGGCCACGGCGTCGCTCTTTTGCCTTTCGGCTACAATCACCCGATCCGTGTGGCCGAGCGGGCAGCCGTGCTGGACATCATGAGCAACGGGCGTCTTGAATTCGGAACGGGGCGGTCGGCGACGCAATACGAGATGGAGGCGTTCGGCGTCGACCCGGAGACGAATCGCGCAGAGTGGGACGAGGCCGTGCGCATGATCCCGAAGATGTGGACGCAGGACGAGTTCTCGTGGGATAGCGAGCTGATGCGCATTCCGACGCGCAACGTCCTGCCCAAGCCGCTGCAAAAGCCGCACCCGCCGATGTGGATGGCCGGGACGCAGCCGTCGTCCGCGATCCTGGCAGCGGAGCGGGGCCTGGGCTTCCTGCACTTCACCTTCGCCGATCCTGAAGCGCTGGACGAGAAGGTGCAGGGCTATCGCGATGGCATCGCCAAAGCAGAGCCCGTCGGCTCGTTCGTCAACGAGAACTTCGCCGCGTTTACGCTGATGCACTGCGGCGAGACCGACGATGAGGCGATGCGCGAAGGCGGGGGCGGCGCTGACTGGTACGTGCGGGCGAGCAACCTGCTGTACTCGATCTGGGCGCACTCCAGCTCGAAGTCCTATGCCTGGTACGCTGAGCAGTTCGCGAAAGGTCGCGGTGGCGACACCGAAGACGTGAACGTCCAGAAGATGGCCGACGAGGGAATCATCTGTCTGGGCGGGCCGGAGAAGTGCGCGCAGGTCGTTCGCCACTACGAGGAGCAGGGCATCGATCAGATCATCTTCCTCGTGCAGGCCGGCGGCACTTCAGACGACGCGATTCAGCGCTCTTTGCGGCTTTTCGGAGAGAAAGTCATTCCGCAGTTCAAGTAGGCGCGCTTTCGGCGAATCTCCTGTTGACCGCGCGATAGGGGCGATGCTAGGGTGCTGAGGGGTGATCTAAGCGGTTGATAAGTTAACAGTGGTAACGAAACGCAAGAATCCTGACCGAACCAACGGAAAGCGCACGCGGCGTGGCCCGTACACGCGCCAGCTGATCCTCGACGCCTCGCTCAGCCTCTTTTCCAAGCGTGGCTTTGCGCGCACGACGGTGCGTGACATCGCCCGCAGGGCGGGAATCACGGACGCCGCGATCTACTACCATTTCGAATCGAAGCGAGAGCTGCTCGAGGCGCTCGTGGAGGAGCGCGGTTTCGTCACGAGCCTCGAGAATCTGGAGCGCGTGAGCGCCGATCTGCCCCTGCGGGAGTTCGTTCTTTGGATGTCGGCGGGCGCCGTCAACCTGATGGACGAGAACCGCGACTTCCTGCGCCTGATCATCATGGAGGGGCTCGGTGGCGACGAAGCCGCCCTTGAGCAGTACACGCGTCTCGTCGATCTCTGGGAGCGGGCGCTGATCATCAACTTCAGGCGCTACGAGAAGAAGGGCGAGCTAGAGGTCGGTGTGGCGGAGGGGCTGGCGCCGCACATAATCTACACGATCTTGATGGCGTTCCAGGACAGCCTCATCGGCCGTCATGGCTTTGACAGCCCGACGCCGGCGCAGCGTCAGGAAGCGCTGAGGGCGTTCCTCGGCCCCAGCCTCGACCGGCTGCTGCGCGGCATCAAGAACTAGCAGGCGCTCATGACCGTCCGGGTCGCGCTCATCGGCTGCGGCTTCATCGGGCGCTTTCACTCCGCGGCCATCCGCGCCGTTGTTAGCCGCGGGCTGCTGGACGTCGAATACGTCGCCGTCTGCGACAAAGACGCGGAGCGGGCCCGCTCCTTCGCCAGGATCACGGGCGCCGAGGCTACTACCGACGCCGCGGCGGTCATCGACTCCCCCGACATCGACGCCGTCTACATCTGCGTGCCGACGGCTCATCACAAGGAGCTGGTGCTGCGTGCTGTCGCTCAAGGCAAGCACATCTTCTGCGAGAAGCCGTTGGCGACCAACCTGGCGGATGTCGAAGAGATGGTTACGGCCGTCGATGAGGCGAGCGTGAAAGCGGCGGTCGGCCTCGTCCTCCGGCACTCGCCGATACTGACGGTCTTGCATGAGCTGATTCAGGACGCGACGCTGGGCCGGCTGATGGCGGTCGTTTTCCGCGACGACCAGTTTTTCCCCGTCATGGGCCAGTATGCGTCCGATTGGCGCAAAGACGTGACGGTCGCCGGCGCGGGCACGCTGCTGGAGCATTCGATCCACGACATCGACATCCTCCACTGGCTGGCCGGGCCGGTGCGAAGCGTGCGGGGCACGACGCGAAACTTCGCCGGCCACGAGGGCATCGAGGACCTGGTGGTCGCCACCCTGGCCTTCGAGAGTGGAGCGCAGGCCTCGTTGACGTCGATCTGGCACAGCGTCATCGGTCGGCCGTCGACGCGGCTGATCGAGCTGTTCTTCGAGAAGGGGATATTTCATCTCGACCACGATTATCTGGGGCCGATTCAGCTGCAGAAGCACGCTCTCAGCGCCGAGACGATTCCCGAGGAGGAAGTCCAGCGCCGCTACCTTGAGCTGCTGGGACTGGACGGGGACGAGTTCCAGGGGATGCTTCGCTACTCCCTCGAGGATTACGCATTCCTCAAGGCGCTGACGGAAGACCGGGCGCCGTTTCCGGACTTCCACACGGCGCTCGAGGCGCATCGGGTCGTTGATGCGATCTACCGCTCAGGCCAGGGCGGCGGTCAGGACGTCGTGCTCTAGCAGGCAACGCGCCGCTGCGAACTTCTCCAAGCGCTAACCGGAGTTACCCCCGAACGTTCACGGCGTGTCACTGCAACGTAGGGCCGAAGCGCGTCTATGTACGTGAAGGAGGCCCAAGCCCCATGCACTATGCGAAATTCACACGCGCGCTACTGGTTTGGACGCGCGAAGCTGAGGGACAGGCCCTCGCCGAGTACGGCCTGATTCTGGCAGTCGTGGCTATTGCCGCGGTCGGCGGTCTGGTTCTCATCGGCAGTGCTGTCTCCGCGTCGTTCACGGACTTCGTCGACGCGGCCGGCATCGGCGGCTAGACAGAGCGGTCCGCCGGGCCGATCACCGTCGTTCCGGGCAGCGGTGTGTCGCCCTCGCTATCGTCTGTCCAGGAGCCCCACTCGTCGCCGAGGCTCCAGTCAAGCATCAGCACGTCTATCTCTTCGCCTTCTTCCACCGCGTCGACTTCGGCCGGGATCAGCGTCAAGCCGTTCGCTTTGGCCATCGAAGTGAGTATCCCCGACCCCTGAGAACCCGTCAGCGACGCGTAGTACCGGCCATCGCGGCGGGTCACGGAGCAGCGCGCCAGGAACAGGCGAGGGTCATCGACGTTCGTGATGCGGTCTGTCGTGATCGCTCGGACGACCGGACGCAGCCACCCTCGCTTGCCCATCATCTTCATGATCGCCGGCCGCCCGAACAGTTCGAAGGCGACCATCGAGCTGACGGGGTTGCCGGGCAGGCCGATGTGCGGGATGCGCCGGCCGTCGCGCTCGAAGGTGCCGAAGGCCAGCGGTTTGCCAGGCTTCATCGCTACCGTCCAGAAGGCGACTTCGCCTTCCTTGGCCAGCACGTCCTTAACGACGTCATAGTCGCCCTTCGACACGCCCGCCGAGGTGATCAGCATGTCGGCCGCCAGCCCCTCCTGGATCTTCGCCGTCAGAGCCTCGACCGTGTCGGGGGCGATGCCCAGTAGCAGCGGCTCGCCGCCGAAGCGCCGAACTTGCGCCGCGACGCTGTAGGCGTTGGCGTCGTAGATGCGTGCACCCTGGCGGGGCTGCCCCGGTTCCAGCAGCTCGTCGCCCGTCGAAAGGACGGCGACGACCGGTCGCCGTATGACGCGTACCTCATTGCGGCCGAGTGAGGCGATGACGCCGATCTCCTGTGGGCGAAGCACCGTCCCGCGCTGCAGGACGCCGTCGCCCGCGCGGACATCCTCGCCTGCGCGCCGGACGTTGGCCCCCGTCACGGCTTCTTTGAGCACGTGAACCGTACCTGAGAGCGATCTGGCCCCTTCTGGCGGGCGCGTGAACGGCTCGTCCGTCTCCTCGAACGGCACGACGGCGTCGGCGCCCTCGGGGATCGGGGCGCCCGTCATGATGCGCACCGCGGTGCCGGGCGCGAGCGCGCCCTCGAAGACGTAGCCAGCCGCCACCTCGCCGATCACGCTTAGCTCGCGTGGCGACGCCTCGGCGGCACCCGCCGTGTCCTCGGCGCGCACGGCGTAGCCGTCCATCGCTGTGTTGTCGAGCGGTGGGATGTCGAAGTCGGCGGCGACGTCCTCGGCCAGCACCTGGCCGAGCGCCTGCAGCGGGTGCTTCGTCTCCTCGGGCAGCGCTTGGACGTGGGCGAGGAGCTGCTGAAGGGCTTCTTCGATGCTGATCAAGCGGGAGTGGTCGGCCTAGCCGAGCTTGACGACGAGGCAGGTGGTCGTGCGCTGGACGCCGCTCACCTGCTGGATGGTGTCGGTGATCGCCCGGCCCAGCTTGTCCAAGTCGTCCGACTCAAGCAGAGCGATAACGTCGAAGGGGCCGGTGACCGCGTCAACGGACACGACGTTGGCATCCTTCAGCTTCACCTTCTTGACGCCCTTGGCGATATCGCTGGCTCTGCCGACCGCGGATTCAATCAAAACGTACGCACGCATGTCCTGGGCTGCCTCCTCCTGCTTCTTGTCTCCTGACGGGGCAAAGCATAGCGCGAACGAGGGGCCTGTCAACACGTCTGTACGCAGGCCGCCGCACGCTGCTAGTCTGTCCCCATGAAGACAACTTCCTTTGGCTCCACCGACCTTAAAGTCACGAACCTCTGCCTCGGCACGATGCAGTTCGGCTGGACGGCCGATGAGGCGGCTTCTGTGTCGGTCCTCGACGGCTATGTTGGGGCCGGCGGCAACTTCATCGACACCGCCGACATCTACAGTCGCTGGGCGCCCGGCAACCCCGGTGGCGTCTCAGAGGAAATTATCGGACGCTGGATGAAGGAGCGCGGCAACCGCAGCGACCTGGTCGTAGCGACGAAGTTGCGCGGCCAGATGTGGGAAGGCGCGGACGGTGAAGGGCTGGGCCGCGCGCACATTGAGCGGGCCGTCGAGGACAGCCTGCGCCGACTGCAGATCGAGACGATCGACCTCTACCAGACGCACTGGCCGGACGATGACACGCCTTTGGAGGAGACGCTGACGGTCTTCGGAGAGCTTGTGAAGTCGGGGAAAGTTCGCTACGTCGGTCTCTCGAACTCGCCGACGGAGCACATGTCGGAGGCGCTGCGCCTGGCCTCCGAGAGCGGCCTGCCGAGCTTTGTCTCGTTGCAGCCCCACCACAACCTCGTCTGGCGCAAGGAGTATGAGGCACGCAAGGCGGCGTTCTGCGAAGAGAACGGCATCGCCGTGATCCCGTACAGCCCGCTGGAAGGCGGTTTCCTGACCGGCAAGTACCGCCGCGGTGAGCCGCTCCCCGACAGCCAGCGCGCCGGCGGCGTAAAGCGGTTCCTCACGGACGACGGATTCGCCGTCATAGACGCGCTCCAGGAGATAGCCTCGGCGAGGGACGCGACGACCGCTACGGTGGCGCTGGCGTGGTCGCTGACGCGGCCGGCGATCGTAGCACCGATCATCGGCGCCAACAGCACGGAGCAGCTGGCCGACCTGCTGCCGGCGGGCGACCTGTCTCTGTCCGCCGACGAAGTACGAGCGCTGGACGAGGCCAGCGCCTGGGCCGCGAACTGAGATCAGTCCGGCCATGGCATCAGACACCGACATCAAGCAACTCGAAGCGTCCGCGCTCAAAGACCTCGACGCCGCGTCCGACGGCGCCGCGCTCGAAGAGTGGCGCGTCACCTATCTCGGTCGCAAGGGCCGTCTGACAGGACTCCTGCGCAGCCTCGCGTCGCTCTCGATCGAAGAGCGTCGCACTGTTGGCCGCTCAGCCAACGACCTGAAGAAACGCCTTCAGGAGGCATACGATTGGCGCATAGAGCACGCCACCAAAGCGCGCGTCGAGCAGGTTATCGCGGGCGAGCGTCGCGACGTTACGCTGCCGGGGCCGCCGCTGCCCAGGGGCCGGCTGCACCCGATAACGCAAACCATGCGGGACATCGTCGCTTCGCTCTCCGGCATGGGTTTCCAGGTGGCGGAAGGGCCGGAGATCGAGTGGGACCGCTACAACTTCGAGGCGCTGCGCATTCCGCAGGACCATCCGGCGCGCGATATGTGGGACACGCTGTGGATCGACTACGAGAAGGACGGGCGTCATCCGATGCTCATGCGTACGCATACATCGCCCAACCAGATCCGCGTGATGGAGCAGCGCGAACCGCCAATCCGGATCATCGTTCCCGGCAAGTGCTATCGCTTCGAGGCCACCGACGCTACACACGAATGGATGCTGACGCAGGTCGAGGGCCTGGCGGTGGACGAGGGCATCAGCCTGACGGACCTTAAGGGCACGCTGGCCGAGTTTGCTCGGCAGATGTTTGGCCGGGACCGCAAGGTGGGTTTCCGTTGCGACTACTTTCCGTTCGTCGAGCCCGGCATGGAGTGCCGCATCGACTGCTTCATCTGTCGCGGCGATGGCTGCCGCACTTGTCATCACAGCGGTTGGATCGAGATCCTCGGCGCGGGCATGGTGCACCCGGAGATACTGGCCAACGCTGGCTACGATCCGGAGCGTTACACGGGCTTCGCTTTCGGGATGGGCGTCGAACGGATCGCGATGCTGCGCTATGGGGTCGACGACATCCGCCACTTTTACAGCAACGACCTGCGATTCCTGAGACAGTTCTGAGGAGGCCCTGTGCGAGTACCACTGCGGTGGTTGTCCGAATACGTTGACCTCGTCCTCGAACCGGAGGAGCTGGCGCGTCGTCTGACGACGGCCGGCGTCGAGGTCGGCGAGATTATTACCGCGGGCGACTGGCAGAACATCGTGGTCGGTGAGGTAGTGAAGGTGGACAAGCACCCGAACGCCGACCGCCTGACGCTGCCGACGGTCGATATCGGGGGCGGTGAGAAGCGCCAGGTCGTGTGCGGCGCGCCGAACATTGCCGTCGGCCAGAAGATCGCCTACGCCGCGGTCGGCGCGCGCCTGCTCGACGGCCATAGTGGTGACGCCATCGTCCTGCGCACGGCCAAGATACGTGGCGTAGAGTCCCAGGGCATGGTCTGCTCGGAGAAAGAGCTGGGTCTGGGCGAGGCGCACGAGGGCATTCTCGTCCTCTCGCCGGAGGCGCCGGTCGGTGCACCGCTTTCGGAGGTGCTCGGCGACACGGTGTTCGACTTCGACCTGACACCCAACCGGCCCGATCTCTTCTCGATCATCGGAATCGCGCGAGAGGTCGCGGCGCTAACGGGGCAGAAGGTGCGCGATCCGTCGATTCAGTACGAGGAAAAGGGCGCCGCGGTGAAGGGGCGCGCGAAGGTCACCGTCGCCGACCCGGACCTCTGCCCGCGATACGTCGGCGCTCTCATCGAGGGCCTCAAGGTCGGTCCGTCGCCTGACTGGATGCAGGAACGTCTGAGCGCTGCGGGCCTGCGTCCGATCAACAACATAGTCGACATAACTAACTACGTGATGCTGGAGATGGGCCAGCCGCTGCACGCTTTCGACTATGACCGGCTGGCCGACCACCACATCATCGTCCGCCGCGCCGAGGCCGGCGAGAAGATGGAGCTGATCGACGGCAGCAAGCACACGTTCACGAACGAGATGCTGCTGATCGCGGACGCCGAGCGTTCGGTGGCCGTGGCGGGGGTGATGGGCGGCTTCGACAGCGAGGTCACCGAGGACACGAAGGCGGTGCTGCTAGAGGCGGCCAACTTCAGCGGGCCGAACATCCGCCGCACGAGCAACGCTCTGAAGGTGCGGACCGACGCCTCGACGCGGTTCGAGAAGGGTCTGAGCCAGCACCTGCCGCCGGTCGCGGCCGCTCGGGCCATCAAGCTGATGGTCGATCACGCCGGTGGCGAAGCGGCGAAGGGCGTGATCGACCAGCACCCCGGGAAGGCGAAGGAAGGGCGCGTGACCGTGACGATGGAGCGCATCGTCCGCGTGCTGGGGATCGAGCTGTCGACGAAGCGCATCCGCGAGATACTGACGGCCCTCGGCTTCGGCGCACGCTGGATGCCGCCGGACCGCTTCGTCGTGCGGGTGCCTTACTGGCGCACTGACGTTAGCATCGCTGACGACGTGATCGAGGAGATTGCGCGCATCGAGGGCTACGATCAGCTGCCGACGAGCCAGCTCCGCGGCCAGATCCCGGAGCTCGTGCCGCAGCCTCGCCGCGACCTTCGCGAACGGGTGCGCGATGCGCTGGCCGACGCTGGGATGCAGGAGATCATCACGTATTCGCTGACGGACCTTGAGTCGCTGCGGAAGGTGCTGCCGAAGGAGGAGCTGGCGGTTGCGCCCCCCCTGCGCGTCTCCAATCCGCTGAGCCGGCAATGGGAGTACGCGCGCACGACGCTTCGCCACGCGCTGCTGGAAACGCTCGCTTCGAACCTGCGCGGCGATCAGTCGCTGATAAGCCTCTTCGAGATGGCGCGCGTTTACCTGCCGCGTGAGGACGATCTGCCTAACGAGGTCGAGATGGCGTTCGGCATCGTCTCAGGCCGCGAGCCCGACCGCTGGGGCCGGCCAACCGGCGAGCCCGCCGGCTTCTTCGCGGCCAAGTCGCGGCTCGACCACGTCTTCGCGGCCCTTCGCATGACTGCGGACTATCGTGAGGCGACGGTCTCCGCGTACCTTCCTGGTCGCACCGCCGAGGTCATCGTGGGCGGCGACCGCGTTGGTCTCATCGGCGAGGTCCATCCACAGGTGGTCGAAAGCTTCGATATCGGCCGCGAGGTGGGGATGTTCGAAGTCGATCTCGACGCCCTGTTGCCGCACGTCGGCGAGATCGTTCACTTCCAGCCGGTGTCGCCTTATCCGGCGGTCGAGGAGGACATGGCGATCGTTGTTGCCGAGGACGTCGCCGCTGGCCGCGCGCTGGAGCTGATCCGAGCGTCGAAGCTGGTCGCCAACGTGTCAGTCTTCGACGTCTACAGTGGCGAGCCGATAGCGGCTGGAAAGAAGTCGCTGGCCTTCGCGATCTCGTACCAGGCCGAGGGGAAGACGCTAAGCGACGCCGACGTGGCTAAGGAGCGTAAACGGATCGTTGAGCGCTTGAAGCGTGAGCTGAACGCCGAACTGCGCGCTTAGGCCTGGCTAGGCAGCGGCGGCGGCAGCAGTCTTCGCCTTTTCGGCGATTGCTGCGAAGGCCGCTTCGTCGCGAACGGCTAGATCGGCGAGGACCTTGCGATCTATTTCGACGCCGGCCGTGGCGAGGCCGTGGATCAGCTTCGAGTAGGTGAGGCCGTGCTGGCGGGAGGCGGCGTTGATGCGCTGGATCCAGAGCCGCCGGAAGTCGCCCTTGCGGTCGCGGCGGTGCTGGTAGGCGTAGCGCAGCGCGTGCATGACAGACTGGTTAGCCTGCTTGAATATCTTATGACTGAGGCCGCGGTGGCCCTTCGCCATCTTGATGATCTTCTTGTGGCGGCGACGTGTTACGCCTCCACCCCGTGCTCGTGTCATCTGCTGGAAGTCTCCTTGGGATCAGGCGTACGGCAGCAGCTTCTTGAGTCGCCGGGCGTCGCCCTTCGCAACCGCAAGCTTACCAGAGATGTCCCGTAGGGTCTCGCCGCGCTTCTTGCGCCGGAAGTTGTTGATGCCGATCTTGCGGCGCAGGAACTTGCCCTTGCCTGTCACGTAGATCCGGGCCTTGGCGCCGGAGTGTGTCTTCATCTTGTATTTTTTAGCCACTTCTATGCCTCGTCCTTCTTCGCGCTGGTCGCCGCTTCCGCCTTCTTCGCGGCAGAAGCATCGCCGTCTTCGGCGGGCGTTGGCTTGGTCTCCACCTTGGCTTCGACCGCCGCGTCTGCTTTCGCCGGCGCCTTCTTGTCGTCTTCGGCGGGCGCTGCCTTGGCCTCCACCTTGGCTTCGACCGCCGCGTCTGCCTTCGCCGGCGCCTTCTTGTCGTCTTCGGCGGGCGCTGCCTTGGCCTCCACCTTGGCTTCGACTGCCGCGTCTGCCTTCGCCGGCGCCTTTTTGTCGTTTTCGGGCGCAGCCTTGGCCTCGATCGCCTTTTCGGCCTTGACTGCCTTCTTGCCGCCGCCGGCTCCGTTTGCCGGCCTTGCTTTGGCCCCGTCCTTCGCCGTCGGCTTCTTGGCCGTCGGCGTCAGAATCACGGTCAGGAAGCGACCCTCCATCCCTGGGGGCTTCTCAATCGTGGCCGTGTCCCCGAGGCCGTTTATCGCCTTGTTCAGCACTTCCCGGCCGACTTCCGGATGCGAAATCTCGCGTCCCCGGAACATCACCGAGAGCTTGACCTTGTCTCCCGTGGCCAAGAGCCTGGTGGCGATCCTGACCTTGAGGTCGATGTCATGCTGGCCGGTTCGTGGCCGCAAGCGCACCTCGTGGATCATCGTCCCGCGCTGATGCTTGCGGGCGTCCCGTTCGCGCTTCGACTGCTCGTACTTGAACTTGCCGTAGTCCAGGATGCGGCAGACGGGCGGCTTGCCGTTGGAGTCTACCTCTACGAGGTCGAGGCCGGCTTCACGAGCCCGTGCCATCGCTTCAGCGAACGGGATGATCCCGTAATTCTCGCTGCCCTCGCCTATGACGCGTACCTCGCGTGCGCGTATGCGCTCGTTGATACGGAGCTCGCGAGCGATGGGCTAGTTCCCCTTAGAAATGCACTGCGCCACTACCGAAAAAGCATAGCACATCTCATAGCGCTTTCAAACGCCGCTCGAGTTCGACTTGCGTCAAGAATTCGGCACCCGGTCACCGGGTCCGGGCGCCGTTCGTTCGTATCCCTCGCACGTCAGCACCGGCAGCTGCGGGTAGCGGCGAAAACGCTTGTCGGACTCCGCGAGGCGGCAGCGAAAGAAGCGGCTACCGCGGGCCGTCTCGACGACGTGCGCGAAGGCGCAGTCCGCGCAGAGGCCGGCGTTCTCGTCGCTCACCCTAGAAGCTAGCCTGCCGCCTTTGGTGCGACGTACGTCGGCACCTCCGACTCGCCCCGCATGCGCTCGATGATCTCCGTCACCGGCAGCGCCTTCAGGTCTTCGCCACTGCGCAGGCGCACGGCGGCGGCGCCTGAATCTGCCTCGCGGTCGCCGACGACGAGCATGTAAGGCACCTTCTGAAGCTGGGCGTCGCGGATCTTGGCCTGCATGCGCTCTCCCCGCTCGTCGACCTCGACGCGCAGTCCGGCGGCCCGCAAGCTCTCCGCGACCTCATTACCGTAGGGTATGTGCCGGTCGGCGATCGGGATGACGACGGCCTGGACGGGTGCCAGCCACATAGGGAAGGCGCCTGCGTAGTGCTCCAGGAGGATGCCGAAAAAACGCTCCATCGATCCCAGGATGGCGCGGTGAACCATGAACGGCCGGTGTTGCGCGCCGTCTTCGGCGACGTAGTTGATGTCGAATCGCTCCGGCAGGTTGAAGTCGAACTGGATCGTCGTCGTCTGCCACTCGCGGCCGAGCGCGTCGATCATCTTGATGTCGATCTTTGGCCCGTAGAAGACGGCGCCACCCTCGTCGATGTCATACGGCAGGTCATGCGATTCGATGACCTCGCGCAGGATGTTCGTCGACATCTCCCAGTCCTCAAGCGAGCCGGCGTACTTGCCCTTTTCATCCCGAGTCGAGAGGTAGACGTGGAACTTGTCGAAGCCGAACGCCCCCAGGAAGAACATCGTGAAGTCGACGATGCGCTCGATCTCCGCTTTCACTTGATCGGGGCGGCAGAAGATGTGGGCGTCGTCCTGGGTGAAGCCGCGGACGCGCATCAGGCCGTGCAGGACGCCTGAGCGTTCGTAGCGGTAGACGGTGCCCAGCTCGCCCATCCTGATCGGCAGGTCGCGATAGCTGCGCAGGTTGGTCTTGTAGATCTGGATGTGGAAGGGGCAGTTCATCGGCTTGGCGTAGTAGTCCTGTCCGTCGATGTCCATCGGCGAGTACATGTTCTCTTTGTAGAAGTCCAGGTGCCCGCTCTTCTCCCAGAGCGTCGCCTTGCCGATGTGCGGCGTGTAGACGAGGTCGTAGCCCGCCGCGAAGTGAGCCGCGCGCCAGAAATCTTCGATGATTGTGCGCACTCGCCCGCCCTTCGGGTGCCAGTAGACCAGGCCCGGGCCGAATTCCTCGTGGAAGGAGAAGAGGTCCAGCTCGCGTCCCAGGCGGCGGTGGTCGCGCTTCGCTGCCTCTTCGATAGCCTCGAGATGGGCGTCGAGCTCCTCCTGCGTGTCGAAGAGAGCGCCGTAGATGCGCTGCAACATCGGGTTGTTCTCGCTGCCACGCCAGTAAGCGCCTGCCACACTCATCAGCTTGAACGCCGGCACCTGGCCGGTCCGCTCCACGTGTGGCCCCTGGCAGAGGTCGACGAACTCGCCTTGTTTGTAGAGGCCGACCTCTTCGTCGCCGATCTCGTCGATCAGCTCGAGCTTGTACGGCTGGTCCTTGAACAGCTTTCGTGCCTCGTCTTTCGAGATCAACGACTGCTCGAACTCGACGTCGGAGGCGATCCGCTTGCGCATGCGCTCTTCGATCTCCGGCAGATCGTCGAGCGTGAGCGCGCGCGGCAGTTCGAAGTCGTAGTAGAAGCCGGTATCGATCGGTGGACCGATACCGACGCGGGCGTCCGGGAACATCTCGACGACGGCCTCCGCCATGACGTGCGCGGCGGAGTGACGGAAGCGATCGAGTCGCTCCTCCTTTGACATCTCTTTCAGATTCGCCATCTGTTTCCTCTCATCTCTTCGTCGTCCTCGTTTGTGTCTTCGTCCCGCCGCGCAGTCGTGCTGCTGCGCGGCGCCGTAGTGGCGGTGGACATCATCCGTTTCCCGGTCGGTGCGCTTTCTCCCGACAGCAACTGATTCGCCGCAGGCAGTACGATCTGCGCTTCGGCGTACCAGCCCCAGGCCGAGAAAATGATGACCGGCAAGCCAAGCAGCATCGCCCACCACGGTACGTTTAGCGCCACGATCACGACGACTGCGCAGAACAGGAGACCATGGGCGATGTGCACGAAGTAGATCTCCGCGCCCATCCAGCGGTTGATCACGACGTTGGCCCTCTGCCGAATCGGTAAAGGAGCCAGTAGTGAACGGCCATCAGCCCGATGGCGAGGAGACCCAGTCCGAACATCGCGCCCGCCAGGGCCCAGCGCCCGTCCGCCGCGGCGATGCCGCCGAAGATGACGGCCGCAGCGAGCATGGCGATGGGCACAGCCAACATCCAGACGCGTAAGAGTAGCATCGTCAGGCTGTTGTCGTCGATCGATCCCTGTGCCATCAGGCTGTCGCTTCCTTCCTCGTGTCGCCTGCCAACAGAAGAAGCCCCCGCCCAACGTTGGGACGGGGGCTTCCCGTGGTTCCACCCAGCTTCTCCGCCCGGCGGCGATGCATCGCTCGTCCGGCGGACTCATTTGGCCGCTAACGGGTGCCTCCGGGCCGCTTACGTCCGACAGGTGGACATCGCGACCGGCTCGCGGGTGGTTTCGCCGTGGCAGTGGACCGGCTCGCTCTCAGTCCCCCTCGGGGGTGCTCGCCTCCCTGTTGCCGTGCGCCGGCTACTGTTCCCGGTCAGCGCCTTTCGTATTCAGAGTGGTGGGCGATGTAGGATTTGAACCTACGACCTCAGCGATGTCAACGCTGCGCTCTAACCAACTGAGCTAATCGCCCACGCTCTGGAACATCGTATCAATCGATGAGGAAGGTGGTCAACGAAACGGCGGATGGCGCTGTTGCCCTTGATTCGTTGGCGCGCTTCCTGAGACAATGTAATGGCGATGGCCCCAGTCCGTTGCGGAGGGGTCGTTTCGTTGCCTTGCTTTTCGGGTGCGTGCTATACTGCGCGAACCTGATAAAACGAGGCCAAATAGGATGGGCCACTAGCTCAATTGGCAGAGCAAGCGACTCTTAATCGCTAGGTTCAAGGTTCGAGTCCTTGGTGGCCCACCAGGTTAAGAACAAACGATGTTGGCACTTCAACCCGCACGGCAAGATACGGACTACGTGGACGGAGTTCCGCATCGGCTTGACGTAGTACGCGCCGGGGAAGTGTCGGAATTGGTAGACGAGCGTGATTTAGGTTCACGTGCCGAAAGGCGTGGGGGTTCGAGTCCCCCCTTCCCCACCAGGCGAGCGGGGCCCGGCGGCCCTGTCGGAACTAAGGAGGGTTAGTTGGCGGATCCACTCCTCAAGATAGAAGACCTGCACACGCAATTCTTCACGGAAGAAGGCGTGGTCAACGCGGTCAACGGCGTCAGCTATGAGGTGATGCCCGGCGAAATCCTGGGTTTGGTAGGTGAGAGCGGTTGCGGCAAGACCGTGAGCGCGCTTAGCATCCTTCGCCTCATCCCGAACCCGCCCGGCAAGATCAGCAGCGGCAAGATCCTGTTCGAGGGCGAAGACCTCCTCAAGATGAGCGAGGAAGGGATACGCCACATTCGCGGCAATAAGATCGGCATGATCTTCCAGGAGCCGATGACGTCGCTTAACCCGGTGCTGACGATCGGCCGGCAACTCACCGAAACTCTCGAACTGCACCTCAAGATGAACGGGCAGGCCGCCACACAGCGCGCGATCGAACTGCTTGAGATGGTCGGCATCCCGGACGCGAAGTCGCGAATCAAAGACTACCCCCACCAGTTCTCGGGCGGCATGCGCCAGCGCGTGATGATCGCGATGGCGCTCTCTTGCAACCCGAAGCTGCTTCTGGCAGACGAGCCGACGACTGCCCTGGACGTGACGATCCAGGCGCAGATCCTGGAGCTACTCACCCGCCTCACCCGCGAGCTGGGAACGTCGGTGATCATCATCACGCACAACCTTGGGGTCGTTGCCCGCTACGCGGATCGTGTCAACGTGATGTACGCCGGGCGAATCATTGAGTCCGCCAGCGCCAGAGAGCTTTATCCCAACCCCACGCACCCTTATACGCTGGGTCTGCTGCGCTCCGTGCCGAGACTGGACCAGGCGCAGAAGGCGAGACTCGACCCGATCGAGGGCATGCCGCCGGACCTCATTAACATGGGCGCCGGTTGCTCGTTCCAGCCTCGCTGCCGGTTTGCTGTGGAACGTTGCAAGGAAGAGGTCCCGCCGCTGTTTGACGTTGGTCCCGAGCACGTGGCGGCGTGCTGGGAATGGGAGAACGTAAAAAAGGCAGCGCCTGCCAAGGCCGACGTGGACGCCGCCTAGAACGAGGAACGTAATGACGACCGAACAAGCGACTTCATCACCGGTGCCAGGCACTCCTGGCGAGACGATCGTCCAGGTGACGGACCTGAAGATGTACTTCCCGGTGACTTCCGGGATCATCTTCCAGCGCAAGGTCGCCGACGTTAAGGCTGTTGACGGCGTCACCTTCAGCATCAAGCAGGGCGAGACGCTGGGCCTCGTCGGTGAGAGCGGTTGTGGGAAGACGACGCTCGGCCGGGCCGTGCTCCTCCTCTACAAGCCGACCGCCGGCTCGATTACGTTCCGTGGGCAGGAGCTGACGACGATGAAAGGCGGCACCCTTCGCCGCATGCGCCGCAACATGCAGATGATTTTCCAGGACCCGTACGCGTCGCTGAACCCGCGCATGACCGTTGGCAGCATCATCGCTGAACCGCTGGTCATTCACGGCCTGGCGAAGGACCGCAAGGAGCGCAAGAAGAAGGTTCAGGACCTGATGGAGACAGTCGGCCTGAACGCGTACTACGCCAACCGCTACCCGCACGAGTTCTCCGGTGGGCAGCGCCAGCGCATCGGCATCGCGCGCGCCCTGGCGGTGAGGCCGGACTTCATCGTCGCAGACGAGCCGGTTTCGGCGCTCGACGTCTCGATCCAGGCGCAGATCATCAACCTGCTGGAGGACCTGCAGAACGAGCTTGGCCTGACGTATCTCTTCATCGCCCACGACCTCTCCGTCGTCCGCCACATCAGCGACCGCGTCGCCGTGATGTACCTCGGCAAGCTAATGGAGCTGACGGGCCGCCGCGAGCTCTACGAGGAGCCGCTGCACCCGTACACGCGCGCGCTTCTCTCCGCCGTGCCGATCCCCGACCCGGCCCTTGAGGCGACGCGTGAGCGCATCATCCTCACCGGGGACGTTCCCAGCCCGCTGAACCCCCCGTCCGGTTGCGTCTTCCACACGCGCTGTCCGCTGGCGATCGACCAGTGCCGCGAGGAAGTCCCGGAATGGCGCAACGTCGGCACCACGGACAACGAGCACTGGGTCGCCTGCATCCGCGTCGGCGAACCCGGCCTCTACGACTAGCGCGCGGCGACGTCGTCCGGCTGAAGCCTGATCTCCGAGTGGCCTGAGCGCCTGACCGCGCGCCTGTAACGTCGAACCTGTAACCTGAAACCCGTGGACCAATCTCACATACGCAACTTCTGCATCATCGCGCACATCGACCACGGCAAGTCGACGCTGGCCGATCGCCTGCTCGAAGCGACGGGCACGATATCGGAGCGGGACATGGCTGAGCAGGTGCTGGACACGATGGACCTGGAGCGCGAGCGCGGCATCACGATCAAGGCGGCCGCGGTGCGCATGGCTCATACGGCAGACGACGGCGGCGACTACCAGCTCAACCTGATCGATACACCGGGCCACGTCGACTTCACCTATGAGGTCTCGCGCGCGCTCGCGGCCTGTGAGGGCGCGCTGCTGGTCGTCGACGCCTCGCAGGGGATCGAGGCGCAGACGCTGGCCAACGTCTACATGGCGCTCGACCTCGACCTCCAGATCATCCCCATCGTCAACAAGATCGACCTGGCGTCCGCGGAGCCCGAGCGCGTCGCCCTCGAGGTTTGCGAGGTCATCGGCTTCGAGATGGACGAGGTGCTGTTCGTCTCGGCCAAGGATGGCACCGGTATCGACTCGCTATTGCAGGCGATCGTGGATCGCGTGCCGCCGCCGGCGGGCGATCCGGAGGCGCCGCTGCGAGCTCTGATCTTCGACTCGAAGTATGACTCCTACAAGGGCGTGATCGCCTACGTGCGCGTCGTCGACGGCCAGGTCAGCGGCCAGGCCCGCCTGCGCTTGGTCGCCACGAAGCGAACGATCGAGCCGCTTGAGACTGGCGCCTTCCGGCCTTCGTTCAGCCCGACCGACGGCCTCGGCACGGGCGAGGTCGGCTACATCGCGACCGGGTTGAAGACTGTGCGTGACAGCCGGGTCGGCGACACCGTCACTGACGACGCCGAGCCGACGTCCGCTCCGTTGCCCGGCTACAAGCCCGCGAAGTCGATGGTCTTCGCCGGCCTCTACCCGTCGAACTCGGAGCAGTACGAGGAGCTGCGGGACGCCATGGAGAAGCTGCAGCTCAACGACGCCGCCCTGCACTACGCGCCGGAGACCTCAGTCGCGCTGGGGCCGGGATTTCGCGCCGGCTTTCTGGGTCTCCTGCACATGGACATCGTCCAGGAGCGCCTGGAGCGGGAATACGATCTCGATATCCTGGCGACGGCGCCGTCGGTGGAGTACGAAGTGCACCTGACGGACGGCACCGTCCTCGAGGTGGATTCGCCGGCGGAGATGCCGGATCCGAGCAAGATCGAAGATATTCGCGAGCCGTGGATGAACCTCTCGATCGTGGCGCCAGACCGCTACATCGGGGCGATCATGGATCTCGTGACGGGGCGTCGAGGCTCGTTCGTGAAGATGGACTACCTGGAGCACGACCCGCACTTGAAGGCAGGTGAGCGTCGCGTGCTGCTCGAGTATCAGATACCGCTGTCCGAGATGCTGGTCGACTTCTATGACCAGCTGAAGTCGAAGACGCAGGGCTACGCCAGCCTCGACTACTCGTTCGCGGAGTACCGGCCGGACAAGCTGGTGAAGGTCGACATACTCGTCAACGCTGTGGCCGTCGACGCCCTCAGCGTCCTCGTCCACGCGGATCGGGCGCAGCAGGTCGGGCGGTCGCTTGTCGAGCGGCTGCGATCGCTGATTCCGCGCCAGATGTTCGAGGTGCCGATCCAGGCGGCGATCGGTGGCCGCGTGATCGCTCGCGAGAGTGTCAAGGCGCTGCGCAAGAACGTGCTGGCGAAGTGCTACGGCGGCGACGTGACGCGCAAGCGCAAGCTGCTCGAAAAGCAGAAGGCAGGCAAGAAGCGGATGAAGCGCGTGGGCAACGTGGAGATTCCGCAGGAGGCTTTTATGTCGCTGCTGCGCATCGGCAAATAGCCGCATGGCGACGCTCGGCGAAACGTCTGGCGCACTTGCTTTGTTTACGTAACGAGGGGGCGTAGAATAGCGGCCGAAGGCGACCGGGGGGAAGCTTGGACGAAGATAAGACTCGGAACATAGATCGACAGGTGCTGCGGCGGTTAGCGGGCTCGTCGCGAGCGACGCAGCGCTGGCTCAAGACCGCGCTTCAGACGATCCGTACGATGCCGCCTGCGGGTGAGGCTGCTTTCAAGGTTCGTCGGGCCCGGCCCGAGCCCATGCCGGAACCGACGCCGGAACCCGCGCCGGAACCGGCGCCGGAGCCCGAGCCCGGACTGCCGGATCTCGACGATCTGCTCACGGGCCGGCGGTCGCTGAAGGAGCAACTGGAGGCGCGGCCGGAGTTGGCTGACGAGCTTGAGGAGCTGGCCGACGTGATCGGCATGCTGCGCGAACTGGGCGAGGAGCGGCGCAAGAAGGGCGAGAACATCCTGAGCGACGACTTCCTCAGTCCGGCGGACGACGACGAAGAACCGGACGAAGACGTCTAGCGGGCGTCTTCGCTAGGCTGCGGAAGCGCGGCGACCTGCGAACCGAGGACGGACGTGCCGCTGTCTACGAAGATCGTGTTGCCGGTGATCATTCGCGACATGTCGCTGGCGAGGAAGACTGCCGTGTTGCCGATGTCCTCCAGCGTGACGTTCTCTCGCAGAGGCGAGGCGGTCTCCGTCCAGCGCCGAAGCAGCGAGATACCCTTGACGGCGCTGGCCGAAAGGGTGCGCACCGGTCCTGCCGAGATCGCGTTGACGCGAATCTTGCGCGGGCCCAGCTCGACGGCGAGGTAGCGCACGCCGGCCTCCAGCGCAGCCTTCGCCGGGGCCATTGCGCTGTAGCCCGGGACGGCCTTCTCCGCGGCGTTGTAGGTTAGCGTCATGATGCTGCCGCCGCCGGCCTCTTCCATTAGCGGCGCGGCGACGCGGGCGACGGCGCTAAGCGAGTAAGCGCTGATCTCCATCGCCATCTTGTAGCCTTTGCGGGAGATCTCTGAGAACGGGCGGTTCAGGTCTTCACGGTCGGCGTAGGCGATCGCGTGGACCAGCGTGTCCAGCCCACCGAGGGCCTCTGCTGAAGTGCGGAGCGCATTCTCGATGTCATCGTCGCTTGCCACGTCGCAGTCGGTCAGCGGAAAGTCCTCCGGATTACCGAGTTCGCTCAGCAGCTTGCGAACGTTACGCTCGATGCGGCCCTTCGGCTCGTGCTGAAAGGTGAAGGCGAGTCGCGCGCCCTCGCGGTGCATCGCCTGGGCGATTCCCCAGGCGATGCTGTGCTTGTCAGCGACGCCCATGATGAGGGCGCGTTTTCCCTTGAGCAGTCCGTTCACGATGCCTCCTTGCGAATGAACTCTGGTGGCCGTTCGCCTGCCGCATCCGCGTCCCACGCTTCCAGGCACTCGGCGACGACTTCTGCTACCTGCATGCGGATCGCCTCCGGCTTCTCAAGCGCCGGCAGGAAGATGAGGTGTCCGCCCGCCAGCGGCAGATCGAAACCGACAGCGGAGCCGCCTGCGCTGCGCGCGAAAACGCGGCCGTGCTGGCTCACCGCCGGCGCGTCGTCGACGTGCACGCGGTAGGCGATGTTCTTCTCAAGCGTCCGGACGAACGAAGCGAACGGATGATCCGTAACGGTCAGGGCGGCCCCTTTCGTGCCGAATCCCGGGAGCAGGTGCGTGGCCGGCGCGAAGCCCTCGTCTTCGGGCAACCACGAGTAGCGGCTCCAGGCGACGTCGGTGTGCACGGCGTCCGGGTGACCGAGGCAGACGATGAGGCCGCCTCGTTCGAGGAGCCGCGCCGTCTCACGCCGGCGCATCTGTAGCAGCTCGGCGAGTCCGAAGGCGAACGAGCTGCCCTCGCCATTAACGATCGCCTGGCCGCCGTACGTCTGGTGGGCGCCCGTCTCTTGCGCGACCTCGTCGATTACACGGGACGCGGCTGCCGGGTCGATGAACAGGCGGCTGTATTCGCTGAAGGAAGGTGCTGAGAGGAAAGAGGCGTTGTCGAACGTCGCGTTCGGCAGCGGGATGCCCGTCACCAACGTGCGAGGCGTCATGCCGGCACGTTCAGGGCGCGCAGGAACTCCGCCAGCTCCGGCGCGATCTCGGGGCGGCGCAGTGCGGTGTAGATTGACGCCTTGAGGAGTCCGATGGGGCGACCCGTGTCGAAGCGCTGGCCTTCATACTCATAGGCGAAGACCTCGCCGCCCTTCTCCATCAGCATCGTCATCGTGTCTGTGAAGAACATCTCGCCGCCGATGCTTGGGGGCGTCTTTTCGAGCAACGGCCAGATGTCCGCCGAGAGGACGAAGCGGCCGACGCTGCCGAGATTTGATGGTGCCTCATCGGCTGCTGGCTTTTCGACGATGCTGCGCACGCGCCAGACGCCCTCCTCCAGTGGTTCGCCATCGATCGCGCCGTAGTGGACGATCTCTTGCTGCGGGACGCGCTGCACGGCGATCACGCTGCCGCCGTGGCGCTCCTGCACGTCGAGCAGCTGTCCGATGGCGGGCTTGTCGGAGAAGATGACGTCGTCGGGATAGAAGAGGGCGAACGGCTCGTCGCCCATGAAGCGGCGCGCGCCGAGGATGGCGTGCGATTGGCCCTTCATCTCCTTCTGGCGCACGAAAGCGATTTCGATACCGCTGATCCGCTGCACCTCTTCAAGGTAGTCGGGTTTCTTGGCCAGTGCGGCCTCGAGGTCCGGGTTGCGGTCGAAGTGATCCTCGATGGCACGCTTGCTCATGGCGGTGACGATGACGATCTGGTCAAGGCCGGCGGCGAGCGCCTCTTCGACGATGTACTGGATGACCGGCCGGTCCACGATGGGGAGCATCTCCTTGGGGACGGCCTTGGTGGCAGGGAGAAAGCGGGTGCCATAGCCGGCGGCAAGTATGAGGGCCTTGCGGATTCGCACGCCGGGCTCCTTTCCACTGAAGAGGCTAAGCGCAGTCTATAGCAGCGAGAAGAAGAGCATCAAGGCGGCCATCGGGTGACATCTCCGTTTGACACCCACCCTTAGCACTAATAGGATTGTCTCTTGGTCGTGCTAGACGGGGAGCTAGCGGTGCCCTGAACCCGCAATCCGCTACAGCGGGGTCGAATTCCCGCTCGAGGTCGAGGCTCCGCAGAGACTACCCGTAACAAGTGGCATTGATGGTCTGGCCCTGCGCGGCAGGCCGCCACCAACCCCGCCAGATCCGGAAGGAAGCAACGGTACGTGGTTAGGTCTGGGTGCCGTAGGTAAACCGGACCGGAGCTGGCTATTACGGGCAAGACTGAGGACTGAGATCGACAGCGGGTGCACGACCGGACTGCGCCGAAAGGCGCCGCCCCATCGGCCAGATAATCCAGGATTGGGAGATATTAGAGGCGAACAGCTAAGGTTTCGGGGGAGGGGATTCCCGCCGCAGGCGCGGTTACCGCTAGGGCGGTTTCTGATCGCGGTTCCCAACGGGCACCTACATATTCCCATTCTGGTCGCCATGCTGGCGGCCCTCGTTGTCGTGCTCGCCGTCCCCATTTCCAGCACCGACGCCGACGACGGCCCGCCGGTGTTCGTCGTAGCGTCATCAACAGAAGAGCCGACGACGCCCGTCCGGCTGCGTTTCGGCGGTGAGGAGCGGCCGGTCGAGACGCGTGCGGCCACCATTGGTAGTCTGCTGATCGAGCAGGGTATCGTGGTGCAGCCCGGTGACAGCGTAAACCCGGCCACCTCCACGGCGATCAAGCAGGGCCTGGTGATCAGCCTGCGGCTCGTCCGGGACGCGGTGGTTCACGAGGAAGAACCGATCTTACACCGAAGCGAGATGCGGTACGACAGCACGATTCCGCTTGGACAGAAGGTCGTGCTCCAGGTGGGCGCGAACGGTGTGACACGACGAAGTTACGAGGTGCGCACCGTGAACGACGATGAGATCTGGCGGAACCTCATCTCGGAGGAGACAGTCGTGCCCACGAACGAGATTGTCCTCGTCGGTCTGAACATCGAGCAGCCGCTTGCTCCGCCCGGAGAAGGGCAGTGCCGCTCGACTATGGGGATCTGGGCGACGTACTACACAGCCGCGAGCGCCGGTGGAACCGTGACGCGAACGGGCACGGGCGTCTTCAAGGGTATCGTCGCGACCGATCCGAACGTGATAGCGCTCGGTTCGCGCATGTACATACCGGGCTACGGGTATGGTGTGGCGGCCGATACGGGCGGCGGCGTCATCGGTGCTCACATAGACCTCGCGTACGGAGTCGGCGACGTCTACGACTGGGGCTCTCGGAACGTCGAGATCTGCCTCCTCGACTGACACGACGGCGGTACTGATCGTCACAGCCGGTTGCCGTATCATCGCCGTGTGACACCACCGGGCAGCGCGCGCGGCAAGAAGTCCCTCGGCCAGCACTGGCTTGCTGACGGTCGCGTCCTCGAACGAATCGCCGATGCCGCCGGGATCGAACCGGCTGACACCGTCGTCGAGGTCGGGGGTGGCACCGGCCTCCTCACGAGCCGCCTCGCCGAGCGCGCTGAGCGGTTGATCGTCGTCGAGAAGGACGACGCTCTGGCGGTCGACCTGGCGCGGGAGTACGGCGGCTCGGATGCCGTAACGATCGTTCACGCTGATGTTCTGACGACGCCGTCGGCGGACATTCTCCGGCGCGGCGGTGGCGCACCGCCGTACGTCGTCGTCGGCAACTTGCCGTATAACATCGGCACGGCGATCCTGCGCGCGTTTCTGCGCTCGCCGGCGCCACCGCGGACGCTGGTCGGCACGCTACAGGCAGAGGTTGCCGAACGCATCGCCGCCGGCCCCGGCCGCCTGACGTACCTCGGCGTCGAGACGCAGGTGTACGCGGAGGCCAGCGTGTTGTTCAAGGTGCCGGCGCGCGCCTTCCGCCCGCCGCCGAAGGTGCACTCGGCCGTGGTGCGGCTCAAGGTGCGTGCCTCGCCGGCAGTGGCCGCCGAAGATGTGGATGCCTTCCTTCAGTTCGTGCACGCGGGGTTCGCGGCGCCGCGTAAGCGCTTGCGTAACTCGTTGGCGGTTGGGCTGGCAGTCAAGGCGCCGGAGGTGGATGCTCTGCTGGAGGGGTGCGGGATCGACGGGGCTCGACGGCCGGCGATGCTCGACCTCGACGACTGGCGCGAGCTCTTCGCCGCGCACCGGCGGGCATCGTGATCAGCACGGTCGCACCGGCGAAGATCAACTGGACGCTGGAGGTGCTGGGTCGCCGAGACGACGGCTATCACGAGGTGAGAACGGTGATGCAAGCGGTTGATCTGTGCGACGAAGTGTCAGTAGGCCTGGCAGATAGCCTAACGGTAGCGCGCAATCTAAACGCCTACGCAGCCGACGACGAAGACATCGTGCTGCGCGCGGCGCGGGCGCTGGCGGCGGCATCCGGACGAAAGGCCGAAGCTGCTATCAGCGTCACCAAACGCGTGCCGGCGGCAGCGGGCCTGGGCGGTGGCAGCTCCGACGGCGCGGCGACGCTGCGTGCCCTCGACCGCCTGTGGGAGACGGAGGCGACGGAAGATCGTCTTCACGAGGTGGCGGCGGGGCTTGGCTCAGACGTGCCGTTCTTCCTCACCGGCGGCACCGCGCTTGGTGAAGGGCGGGGCGAGCGAATGACGCCGCTGGCCGACGTCGGCCCAACCTGGCTGGTGATCCTCGTGCCAGCGCTGACGATGTCCGAAAAGACGAAGCAGATGTACGCCGCGCTGAGGCCAGGCGACTTCACCAGAGGATTGCAGACCGACGACTTCGTGGCTCAGCTGTCGTCCGGGCGGCCTGTCGCGGGCGACAGCTTGTTCAACGCCTTCGAGCGGGCGGCGTACGAGTCGTTCGACGGCCTGGCTTCATTCCGGGACTCGCTGGTGCAGGCTGGGGCGCCGTCGGTTCACGTCTGCGGAGCCGGGCCGGCGCTGTTCTGCGTGGCCAGCGGTGAGTCAGAGGCGCGGGCGATCCGCTCTCGCGTGGCACGCGTTCGGCGGGGGGAGAAGGTACACGTTGTTCGTACGTTGACGGGAGCGGAGTCTACGGCGGTGTGGTCTGACGGTGAGGCATCCGGATAACATGAACGCATGACTGGCACGATCGTCGACATGCACGTGCACACGGTGCGTGGCGCAGCCGACTCTTCCCTCAAGCCCGAGCAGCTGAGCGACGTGGCGAAGGAGATCGGCCTCACCGGTGTCAACATCACTGAGCACGACCGAATGTGGGATGAGCACGTTCTCAAGGAGTTCCGCGAGGAGAGTGGCCTCTTCGTGAACCGGGGCATGGAGGTCTCGACGGACATGGGCCACATCCTGGCTGTCGGGCTGACGGGGTACGTGCCGGGCATTCGCAAGGCGAAGGAGCTGAGATTGGTGCTGGATGACCTCGGCGGATTCATGATCGTCGCCCACCCCTTCCGCCACTTCTTCGACCCGATCCACTTTCGGCGCGAGGGCCGCCCTCCGTTCGACATGACGCCCGAGGAGGCAGCCGAGCGGATGTCGATCTTCGGTCTGGTCGACGACATCGAGGTGGCGAACGGCGGCACGCATGCGAAGGAGAACCAGTTCGCGCTTAAGGTCGCACGCGTGCTCGGCAAGCGGGGCGTTGGTGCCAGCGACTGCCATTCGACGCAGGGCGTTGGCTACTTCGTTACGGTGTTCGAAGAAGAGCTGCGCGACGAGGCGCACATGCTGGAGCAGTTGCACGCGGGCCGTTACTACGCTGGCCAAGGGTTGCCGGAAGGCCAGCTTCGGATGTACGAGCTCGAAGAAGAAGTATCCACAACCGGCTGACGGGTTCCTCCCTCCTTCGGACTGTCCCGGTGCTATGATTGCGCCACCGTGTCCCTGGAATACGTAGCCTTCGACCTCGAGACGACCGGACTCGACATAAAACAAGACACAATCATCGAGATCGGCGCCGTGCGGTTCACTCGTGACGAGGTGCTGGGAACGTTCGAGACGCTCGTCCGGCCGCAGCGCGAGGTGCCAGAGGTTGTCCAGCAGCTGACGGGCATCCGCGAGGAAGAGCTGCGAACGGCGCCGCCGCTGGAGTCCGTCGCCGGTGGCTTCGAGCGGTTCATCGAGGGCAGCATCCTCGTCGGGCAAAACATCGTCCGCTTCGACGCCCCGATCCTCGATCGCGAGGGCATTCGCCGGCCGGAGCGACTTTACGACACGGCCGATCTCTCGTACATCCTGATGCCTTCGCTCGGCGCGTGGAGTCTAGCGAAGCTGGCGGAGCGATTCGGCGTCGTGTTCGACACGCAGCACCGTGCGCTTTCCGACGCGGACGCTGCACGCGGCGTGTTCCTTGCTCTGAGTGAGCTGGCGATTGAGCTTCCGAACGACGTGCTGGGGCAGATCGCCCAGTGGTTGACGCCGACGGCGCTTCCCTGGAGCGGCTTCTTCCGCGATGCGTTCGACAGGGCAGCGTCGCTGCCACCGGTGAAGCGTCCGGTTCTCCGTCCGCCCGAGAACGTCGACCTGCGGCCGCTCAAGCCGAGCGCGGACCCGGCACCAGTCGATCCGCAGACGGCGCTGGCGGTGCTGGGGTCGGCGGCCCAGCGGCCTGACCTCTTTCCCGGGTACGAACGACGCCCGCAGCAAGAGGCGATGACGGAGGCCGTTGCCGCGGCGTTCAACGACGGAACGCGGCTGATGGTTGAGGCTGGTACTGGCGTGGGCAAGAGCCTGGCGTACCTGATTCCGGCAGCCTGCCACTCGCTGGCGAACCAGGGCCGCGTCGTTGTCTCCACTTCCACGATCAACCTCCAGGAACAGCTCACGAAGAAAGACCTGCCGGCGGTGAAGTCGCTCTCGCCGGACTCCGGTCTGCGTTCCTGCCAGCTCAAGGGGCGGCGTAACTACCTTTGCCTCAAGCGGTTCAACGCGCTGCGGACGTCGGCGGCGCTATCCGATGACGAGGCCTACCTGGCGTCGAAGATACTCGTCTGGCTCGGCGAAACCGACACTGGCGATCGCGGCGAGCTGCGGATCTCTCCGCAGGAGGACGCCCTCTGGTCGCGGCTGAGCGCCGACGGCGCGTCCTGCACGTCCGACAACAGCCCGTTTGTGGTTGACGGCTCGTGCTTCATGCTGCGCGCGCGCAAGGAGGCGGAGGCGTCGCACATCGTCGTCGTCAACCACGCCTTGCTGCTCGCGGACATCGGCACCGGCGGCCGGGTGATCCCGCCCTACGAGCACGTGGTCATCGACGAGGCGCACAACCTGGAGGCCGAGGCGACGCGCCAGTTCGGCTTCACCTGCCGCGAGCGCGAGCTGCACCAGCTCTTCGATGCCAGCGAGGGGATCGTTTCCGCGCTCGGCAAGGCCCTGCGAACGGCGCCTGTGCTGCTCGAGGCGGGCCGTGAGATGGAGGAGGAGGCGACGGCTCTGAGAGAGGCGGCGAAGAGCGCTCGACCGCGTCTCCAGCAGCTCTCCGACTTGCTGAAGGCGTTTCTGGCGCAGCAGGCCGCCCCTAACGCCGACCGTGACTCCAGGCTGCACGTGACCAAAGCGACGCGCGTGCAGCCGGATTGGTCGGACGTCGAGATCGCCTGGGAGAACTGCCGTCTCGTCCTCAGCGACGTGGCGGCGCATCTCGGCCGGCTGCACGAATCGTTGCTCAGCGCCGAGGAGCTGGGGATGCTGAACCAGGAGATAATCATCGCCACTGTAGGGCAGTCGCTCGAAGCCGCCAACGGCTTCCTCAGCGGGCTGGCGGCGGCGCTGGCGGAGGACGACCCTAGCCGCGTCGTCTGGCTCGAGATCGACCGCGGCGATGGCGGGATCATCGTCTCCTGGGTGCCGCTTGAGGTCGACGGCCTCTTGCAGAGCGGCCTCTACGAAGACCGCCGTTCGGTCGTGCTGACAGGGGCGACGCTGCGCACGCAAGACAGCTTCGCATTCCTACAACGCCGCGTTGGCCTTCGGGACTGCGAGACGCTCGCGCTGGGCTCGCCGTTCGACTTCGAGAAGGCGGCGCTCGTCCTGATCCCGCGTGACATGCCGGATCCCGGCTCGCCAGACTACGTTGACGCTCTCGCCCACGCCGTTATCGGCCTGGCACGTGCTTCACAGGGGCGGGCGCTGGTGCTCTTCACGTCGCACGCCACCCTGCGCGCCTCTCACCGGCTCGTCGCCGATGCGCTCAAGCGCGACGGGATCGAGGCGCTGGGGCAGGGGATCGACGGCTCGCCGCGTCAGCTCGTGCGCGCGCTGCGGGGCAAGACCAAGACAGTCGTGCTGGGAACGTCGAGCTTCTGGGAGGGCGTCGACCTACCGGGCGATGCTCTCTCGCTGTTGGTGATGGCGCGCCTGCCGTTTGCGGTGCCGACGGATCCGGTCTTCGCGGCGCGCTCGGAGGCCTACGAAGATCCATTCAACGAGTACGCGTTGCCGCAGGCGGTGGTCCGCTTCAAGCAGGGCTTCGGCCGTCTGATCCGCACGACGGCCGACCGTGGTGTGCTCGTCGTGCTGGACCCACGGATCGTGACGAAGCAGTATGGCCCCGAGTTCTTGCGCTCGCTGCCGGGCTGCACAGTGCGACAGGCCGCGATGCGAGAGATGCCCGGCCATGTTGGGCAGTGGCTGGCCCGCGCCACAGCGCAGTGAGCGCGGTGCTAGCCGGCTCGCGAGTAACTCTCCGGCCCGTCACCGCCGCCGACTGGGCGGCCATCGAGGACTGGTGGCCCGAGGCTGCGGCGGCCGTTCGCGGCGTCCGGGAGCCGGTGGCCATCGATGAACTGTCGCGGATGATCGACGAGGCCGGCGGTGAGACGCTCGTCATCGCGATGGCAGGTGAATTGGCGCCGATCGGTCTTCTCGTCTACCGGCCAGCGGCCAATGGTTGGTTGGAGGTTCGGTTCCTTGCGCTGGCGAAGGGGCTTCGCGGCTGGGGCTACGGGTCCGAGGCGGTGAGGCTGATCGAGGAGTCGGGCCGGGCCCAGCGATTCGTGGCGCGGGTGAGCGCCGGCAACGGGCTCGGCCTCTACTTCTGGCTGCGGATGGGTTATCGGCCCGGGGAGTTGCCGTGGCGGGAGCGAGAGCCCGAAGATAAGATCGCGATGATGCGAGAGCAGAAGGAGTGAGCGCGTGGACGACGTTCTGAAGTACTGCGACGAGCACCACGACGAAGCAGTGGCGAAGCTCGTCGAGCTGTGCCGCTTCGAGACGGTGAGCGCGCAGGGCCGGGCGATTGAGGAGACGGCGGACTGGGTTGCCGGTGAGCTGCGCGATCTCGGCTTCGATGTGCAGATCTTGCCGAAGCCGGAAGGCCCGCCGGCGCAGCCAGTCGTTTACGCGGAGGCGAAGGGCACGTCCGCGAAGACGGTGCTCTTCTACGACCATTACGACGTGCAGCCTGAGGAGCCGCTCGATCTCTGGCAGACGCCGCCGTTCGAGCCGGTGCGAAAGGACGGCAAGCTGTACGGTCGCGGCACGTTCGACAACAAGGGCAACATCGCGGCGCGCTTCGCGGCGATCCGAGCGTGGCGGGAGGCCCGGGGCGAGCTGCCGTGCGGGGTCAAGTTCTGCATTGAGGGAGACGAGGAGATCGGCTCGCCGTTCATGGAAGAGTTCGTCGAGCGGCACCGGGAACTCCTGGCAGCGGATGCCTGCATCTGGGAGGGTGGCGGCGTCACGTGGGGGGGCCTGCCGATGGTCACGCTGGGCGTGAAGGGCCTCCTTTACGTACAGCTGGAATGTCAGGCGATCAGCCACGACGCCCATTCGTCGTACGGCACGGTCCTACCGAACGCTGCCTGGCGTCTCATCTGGGCGCTCTCGACGATCAAGGGGGACGACGAGCGCGTCATGATCGAAGGCTTCTACGACGACGTCCGCCCGCCGACCGTCGACGAGCGCGCGGCAGTGGAGAAGCTGCCCGACGATGCCGCCGAGACGCTGAAGTTGTACGGAATCGAGCGCTCGACGACCGGCGTCAGCGGCTTCGAGTACAACATCCGGCACCTGTTCGAGCCGACGGCCACTATCGACGGCCTGTCTTCGGGTTATGAGGGTGAGGGCCCGAAGACGGTGCTGCCGGCGAAGGCGATGGCGAAGGTGGACTTCCGCCTCGTAAACGACCAGGATCCGAGCGATATCGAGCGCAAGCTGCGCGCCCACTTGGATAAGCACGGCTTCGAGGACATCAAGATCACGACGCACGGTGGCGAGCACCCGGCGCGAACGCCAGTGACCGATCCACTCGTGGCGACGATGATGGAGGCCTGCCGCGAAGTGTACGGCAAGGAGCCGGTGCTTCTGCCGACGATGGCCGGCACGGGGCCGCTGTATCCGTTCGTGGTGACGCTCGGCCTGCCGAACGTCGACATCGGCATCGGCTACCCCGACGCCGCGATCCACGCGCCGAACGAGAACATCCGCCTGGAGGACTTCCGCGCCGGCACGAAGGCGATAGCGGTGTTCCTGGGCAAGTTCGGGAGCTAGTGCGCTTCGCCGATGGCCGGCTCTTCGCCCGCCTTGCCCAGGCAGACGTTGCAGACGAACTCCAGCGATAGATACTGGTCGTTGATCCAGACGTTGCCGCAGTCGTCGCCGTCCTGGTCCTGTCGCGTGCGCAGGTGGAACGGCTCCTGGCAGTTGTCGCAGGTGGCGGCGCGGTCCGGTGTGATGGCTTCGCCGCAGACGCGGCAGGGTGTAGTAGTCTCGGTCATTCGTCGTTCCGGGCAAGGCCGCGGACGAGGCGCTCTTCGTCGGCGCGCGTCCTGACCTCTCCATCCAGCTTAGCAGCGCGCAGGCGGGCCAGCACCTCACCGACGGCCTTCCCCGGTGGGACGCCGAGCGCAGGCAGGTCGTCGCCGCGGAGGAGCGGGTGGACGCTTCGATACGTCACCATGTAGGCGTGTGCCTGCTCTCGCACCGCGCCGGACGCTGCGGCTGCAAGCGCCCAGACCGCGGCCGCCGGCTGAGCCGCGAAGATCGAGGCGGTCTCGCTGGGGCTCGCCCCGGGCCGCGGCGCGTTCCCGCGGAGCTCGCGAAGGGCGCGAGCCGCATCGGCCTGGCGCCGGGTGAGCGCGAGGCGTGTGATCACGCGCTCGATCGCCGGCTGGGCGACTTGCCAGGTGACGAGTGGCCAGTAGGCGGTGAGGACGGCGCGCGGCCCGATCTCTCGCAGGCGTCCGAAGGCGGCACCCAGCTCGCTATCGAAGTGAAGAGATGGGTGCAGCGTGCGCAGGGCGCCAAGGTCCGCCAGGCGAAGCAGGGCGCGTTCGGGCTCGCGTTCGAGAAGCGTGCGGGCCAACTCGCGGTGGACGCGCGCGGGACTGATCGTCTCCAGAAAGGGGAGGTCGCGGACGAGCAAGTCGTGAGTTGCCTCCTCGATGCGAAAGCCGAGGCGGGCTTCGTAGCGAGCGGCTCGCAGGATGCGCGTAGCGTCGTCCTGGAAGCTTGCGTCGTGCAGGACGCGGATGAGGCCGGCGTCGAGATTGGCGCGGCCGCCGGCGGGGTCGAGCAGCCGCCCGACAGCATTCCCGTTGAGAGCGAAGGCCATCGCGTTGACTGTGAAGTCGCGGCGATGGAGGTCGTCGTCGATCGACGAGGGATGGACGGTGGGCAGCGCGCCGGCAGCCTCGTACGTCTCGCTGCGCGCGGTGGCGAGGTCGATGTGGGCGCCGTCGCCGGAGACGGTGGCCGTGCCGAAGCGGGCATGGCGGACGATCCGGAGGTCAGCCGCTGCCGCCAGATGCGTGGCAAGGTCGATGGCGTCGCCTTCTACGGCCACGTCGAGGTCGCCCGGCAGGAGATCGAGGAGGAGGTCGCGCACCGGTCCGCCGACAAGGTAGATGGCGGTGCCGCGCTGGTTTGCAAGCTCGATCAGGCGCGATAGAGCGTTGACCTGCTCCTTCGGCAGCGAGGCCAGCAATTTATCGATGAGTTTAGGGCTTCCTGGCATGTTGCGAGTTTATTGTAGAGTTGTCTGTTGACACGTGGTTTGGGGCCGTCCTATGATTTGCCTGTAATTCCTCGCAAACTTGTGAAAACGAGCCGCTTAACCGCGGCTCTCTTCGTCAAAGGGCACGTATTCTAGCGCTATGGTTAGACCTGAGCAGACTTCCGTCTCCCGCTCCGCCGAGCACCTCCAGGCACAGCTCGGCGTCTCCTTCAAGGACATCGCCAACCTCAAACAGGCCCTTTACCATCGTTCGTACCTCAACGAGGCAGACGAGGACGTCGAGTCGAACGAGCGCCTCGAATTCCTCGGCGATGCCGTGCTCGGCTTGATCATCTCGGACAGGCTGTTCAAGGATTACCCGGCGATGACCGAGGGACAGCTGAGCGTCGTGAGGGCGATCCTCGTTCGCTGGGATGCGCTGGCTCACGCCGCCGAACGCATCGACCTGGGGCAGTACCTGGTGCTCGGGCGGGGCGAAGAGATGTCCGGCGGGCGGGAGCGTCCGTCGAATCTGGCAGGAGCGCTGGAGGCCCTGATCGGCGCGGCCTTCATCGACAGCGGGATGGCGCTGGCGAGCAAGATCGTGCTGGAGCAGCTGAAGCCGGAGCTGGACGAGATCCAGGCCAGCGGCTTCACAGTCGATAGCAAGTCCGAGCTGCAGCACCTGGCACAGACGCAGTACCACGAGATCCCGCGGTACACACTGGTATCGAGCGAAGGACCGGATCACGCTAAGCTGTTCACTGTGGAAGTATCGGTGGGTGATCGAGAGATGGGTCGCGGCCAGGGCCGGAACAAGAAGCAGGCGGAGTTGAACGCCGCGCGGCAGGCTCTGGAGACGCTGGCGGCGACGGGCTCGTAGCACGCCGTGTACCTGAAGCGTCTCGATCTCTACGGCTTCAAGAGCTTCGCCTCTCGAACAACGTTCGACTTTGGTCAGGGCATCACCGCCATCGTTGGCCCCAACGGGTCTGGTAAGTCGAACATCGCCGACGCCCTGCGCTGGGTGCTAGGCGGGCAGTCGAACAAGCTGATCCGGGCCAAGAAGATGGAAGATGTCATCTTCACCGGCTCGAGCAAACGCTCTCGCTCCGACAAGGCGGAGGTGACGCTGACGCTGGACAACTCCGACGGCTGGCTGCCGATAGACAGCGAAGAGGTGTCGATCAGGCGTCGAGGCTCCCGCTCCGGTGACAGCGACTACTATCTCAACGGCAAGAAGGCCAAGCTGCGGGACATCCACGTCCTGCTGGCCACGGCCAGCGTCAGCCAGAGTTCGTACGCCATCATCGGCCAGGGCCTCGTCGAGAGCGTGCTCAGCCTGCGCCCGGAAGAACGCCGCGAGATGATTGAGGAGGCGGCGGACATTCAGCGCTACCGGCTGAAGATCGGAGAAGCTGAAGACCGCCTGAAGTCCGCACACGAGAACATCCAGCGTGTGAAGCTGTTGATCAAGGAGATCGCCCCGCGGTTGCAGCAGCTCGAGCGGCAGGCCACCCGCGCCGGAGAACACGCGCGTCTGTCGCTGAGGCTGAGCCAGAGCCTGCAGGTGCACTACGAGCAGCGTTGGCGTCACGCAGAGGAGTCGCTGACGGTGGCCCGTGCGGGGCACGATCAGGCGCAGGCCGAGTTCACGCAGTCGCGCGTGGGCCTGGAGACGCTGCAGAAGGAACTCGACGATCTGACGAAGCAGCTTGATGAGAGCCGCAAAGCCGCCTCGGCCGCGCTCCAGGACAAGGAGCGTCTGTCGGAAGCGGTGCTTGAGGTCGAGAGCCGCCAGACGATCGCAATCGAACGGCGGACGATCCTTCAGGCGCGGCAGGAAGAGCTGGGCGAGGAGCTTGCTGGGGCCGAAGCAGAGCGAGAGCGGGCCACGACGTTCGTAGCCTCTGAAGACAGCGAACGCGAACGACTGGAGCGGGAGGTGGCGGCGGCGCGCAAGGTTCTGGCCGAGCGCCAGGGCGAGCTGACGACAGCGGAACAGGAGCTGCGCGATTCGCACGTCCAGGCCGCCGACGTCGATGCTAAGGCACACCGGCTGCAGGCGGCCGCCGCGGAGATGAAGGTGCGCATCAACCGGCTGGCAGAGGCCGGCAGGGCACTCGGCAAAGAGGCGTCAGGCCTCGATACGCGGCGCAAGTCGCTCGTGACGCAGATGGGCGAACTAGTGCGCGTGCTGCGCAGCCTGCGTACGCAGGACGCACAGTTTCTCGCGGAGAACTCGGAGACGGGCGCCCGACGGCAGAAACTGGATGCAGGCGTGCGCGAGCTGCGCGAGGCGTTGGCAGAGGTGGAGACGGCGCAGCACGCCCGACGCGGCAAGCTGGAGGGGCTGGAGGCGCGGCTGGCGGTGCTCTCCGCGGCACAGAAGCAAGCAGCCGCCGAGCCGACCGAAGAGGTGATGATCGAAGGCGCAGTGGGCACGATCTTCGATGGCCTACGCGTACCGAGAGGCCTTGAGGACGCGATCGCGGCCGTTCTGCAGGAGCACCTGGAGGCCTTCGTCTTCGAGCGCCAGGCCGACGCCATCGCGGCGATCGAGGGCCTGATGGCGCAGAACGGGGCGCGGGCGCTGACGATACCGATCGACGCGGTCAAGCAGGTCTATCCGCTGACGTTGCTCAAAGAGAAGGGGGTGCTGGGCGTAGCAGCCAACCTGGTCAAGTTCCCTGCGCGCTACGAGAAGGTGATGAACACGCTGCTCGGGCGGGTCATCGTCGTCCAGGATATCCCGACGGCCGAGCGGCTGCTGAAGCGACGGCTTGGCACGATCGTTACCGTGGACGGCGTCGTCTTCGATCAGTCCGGCGTTATCTCCGGCGGACGGCACGTCGAGGCCCGTGGCCTCGTGATCGAATACGAGCGTGACGTGGCCGCGCTGCCCAAGGAGATCGAGCGGATCACGAAGACGGTTGAGACGACCGAAGCGGAAGCCGAAGGCATCCGAGAAAAGCTGCGGGCTGCCGAAGGCGCGCTGACGGAGCTGAGCAGCGAGGGCGATCAAACGCTGGACAAGAGGGTTCAGCTGCAGGATTCGGTCGCAGGGCGCCAGGAGAAGTTGGCGCAGCTGCGAGGCGAGATGCGCAGCCTGATGGCCACGGTCGCCAACGCGCGAGAGCAGCAGGCCTCGTACCGAGCCCAGGCGGAGACGCTCGAAGAGGAGCGGCAGGCGCTGATAGACGAAGCGAAGGAGGCGGCTGCGACGGCGAAGACTCTGGGCCGCGCCGACGCGATCTTCGCCGACCGACGGAAGGCCTTCAACAAGAACGTCAATGAGGCGGCCGATGCCCTGGGACACGTCGATGCCGAACTGCGCTCGCTCAGAATGCAGAGAGAGAACGCCGAAGCAGCGCTGGCGCGAGTCGAGGCTCAGGCCTCGGCCAAGGGCGTACAGCTGAGTGGCATCGAGATGGAGGTCTCGACGCTGGACGAGTCGATCGCGCGCGACGAGAAAGAGCTGAAGAGTGCGCGAGCGGAGCTGGAGAAACTGCTGGAAGGTCTCCCGAGCCGGGAAGGGACGCATCACCTGGAAGCGCGGGAGCGAGACCTGAACAGCCAGGTGTTGAGCAGCCAATCGCGACTCTTCGACGCCGAGCGACGGACGCTGGAGGCCGAGGCCGAAGTGCGGAAGTGGGAGACGGAGACAGAAGTGCTGCGCACGCGCATCGCCGAAGACGGCCTGGTGCTCACAAAGGACGGGGAAGTCCGGCCGGATAAGGCGACTGCCGACGTGCAGCTGCCGTCCTGGATGGCGGAGGCCGAGGGCGAAGACAAGGGCGAAGGCCGGCGGCCTCCATTGGCCGGCGGTCAGCATGTCGAGCCGGACGCGCTGGCCAAGGAGATCGAGGGGCTGCGCTCGCAGATTCGCGCGCTGGGGCCCGTCAACGTCGAAGCGCTGGGCGACTACGAGTCGCTACGCGAGCGTCACGACTTCCTCGCTGGCCAGGTTGAGGATCTGGCGGGCGCCGAGCAGTCTCTGAAGCGGGCGATCACAGAGCTGACTGCTCTCATGCAACGCAAGCTGGAGACGACGTTCAAAGAAGTGGCGAAGGGCTTCGAGTCCTACTTCAAGATGTTCTTCGGAGGAGGTCACGCGCGATTGCGCCTGACCGACCCGAAGCACCCGATGGACTCCGGCGTCGACATCGAGGCGCGTCCGCCGGGCAAGAGGACGAAGAGCTTGAGTCAGCTTTCCGGCGGCGAGAAGGCGCTGACGTCGGTGTCGCTGCTGTTTGCGCTGCTGCAGGCGAATCCCTCGCCGTTCTGCGTGCTGGACGAGGTAGACGCCATGCTGGACGAGGCGAACGTCGATCGCTTCGCGAGCGCGATTCACGATATTTCTCAGCGCACTCAGTTCATCGTGATCACGCACAACCGCCGCACGATAGAGGTCTCCGACAGCATCTACGGCATCTCGATGGCTCCCGACGCCGCGTCGCGCGTGCTGTCGATGAGGTTGGCCGACGTGCCGGTCGAGGCCGTCAAGAAGCCCGGCTCGCAGAACTAGTAACGTCCGGCGCGTGTAACGGCGCCGGGCCTAAGGCGATACAATAGGTGGAGACCTATGTCTGCTTCTCCCGTAGTCCTCGCGCTCATATCCGAGCTGATCACCTTCGTCCGCGTGGAAAGCGGCGTGCAGCGGCTGGGCGGCCAGCTGCGTGCCGCCGAGACAGAGGAGGCGTTTCTGCAGCAGCTGGCGTCGTCCCCGGCTCTTGCTGTGATCGACCTGGGCCAGCAGGGGCTGGACATCATGGGTCTCGTCGCGGCCTGCCGAGAGGCCCGCGTGCCGGTGCTGGCGTTTGGGCCGCACGTAGACCTTGGCCTCCGGCGCGACGCCGTGAGGGCCGGTGTGGACTTCGTCTATCCGCGCAGCAAGTTCATGGCCGATCCCACTACCTGCATGCGCGGCGCCATCGCCAGCACTCGCGCGCAGACGACCTGAACGGCGATCTGCCAGCTGATGCCTGAGCGACTTCTGCTTGTCCTTCGCGAACGCTCGCCCATATCATCGGGGTGATGGTCAGATTTTTCCGCCGCAAGAAGGACGACGAAGCAGCCGGCGAACAGGGCGCGCCAGAGGAAGAGGCCGTCGCCGAAGACGGGGCTGAGGAAGCCCGGGAAGCGGCAGCCGCCGCGGTGGCAACGACTGAGGACGCCCCACCCGAGCGGGACGAAGAAGAGGCAGCTCCTGTCGAAGAGGCGGTCGAGCGGACGCGCAAGACGTGGTTCGGACGCATTGGCGGCATCTTCAAGCGCGGCCTCGATGACTCGCTCTGGGAGGAGCTGGAGGAGACGCTGATCGCGGCCGACACCGGCGTGCAGACGACGATCCGCATCATTGAGGACGTGCGGGCGCGCGTGAAGGAAGAATCGATCCGCGACCCGGAGCAGGCCCTTGACGTGCTAAAGGAAGAGATGATCGAAGTGCTGGACGTGGACACCGACCGAGGCAAGATATGGGGTCCGGACGGCGACCGGGAACTGCCTGAGGGGATAGCCGTGATCCTCGTCGTCGGCGTGAACGGCACCGGCAAGACCACGAGCATCGGCAAGATGGCGCACGCCTACAAGGCGCGGGGCAAGAAGGTCGTGCTCGCCGCCGCTGACACGTTTCGTGCCGCCGCGATCGAACAGCTCAAGGAGTGGGGTGAGCGCGCGGGCGTCGATGTCGTCGCCCACCAGCAGGGCGCCGATCCGGGCGCCGTAGCCTTCGACGCGCTGACGGCGGCCGAGAAGCGCGAGGCGGACGTTGTAATCATCGACACAGCGGGCCGCCTGCACACGAAGGCGAACCTTATGGAGGAGCTGCGAAAGGTCGATCGTGTGATCCAGCGGAAGATTCCGGGTGCACCGCACGAGGTGCTCCTGGTACTCGATGCAACCAGCGGCCAGAACGCGATGCAGCAGGCGAAGTACTTCACGGACGCCGTCGGCGTCTCGGCAGTCCTCCTCGCGAAGCTGGACGGCACAGCCAAAGGCGGAGTCGTCTTCTCGATCTGTGATCAGCTTCGCGTTCCGGTGCGCTTCGTCGGTACCGGCGAGCGGCCGCAGGATCTGGCTCGGTTCGAGCCGCGGACCTTCGTGCAGGCGCTCTTCGCCGGCTAGCGGCCGAAGAGTGGCCACCGGGCTGCGACTGGTCTGCTAGTCGCTGTCGATCGTCGGGGTGTCCTCCGGCTGGACCGGCGTCGCGGGCTCGACGTTGTGAGCGATGGCCGGGGTCTCCGGCGGTTCTTCATCCGGGTAGTCGCCTTCGTCCGCCTCTTCGCGGGCTTCCTCGCGGCCGTAGAAGAAGACGGCGAGGGTGGCGATGCCGCCGGTGGCAAGGACTGCGGTGATGGTGAGGTTCAACTGCTGGCCGGTCGCCAGGAAGATGACGAGCATGACGACGCTGAGGCCGGCGACGATGGCAAGTGAGGCAGGGTTCACCGGGTCAATTTAACAGGCGCTGGCTCAGGCGACCAGCGCGACGCGACCGTCGACGGACACGAAGAGGATGGCTGTGGGCTCCTCTCGCCGGAACAGCACCTCGACGCCGGGATACATTTCCACTTCGTCGATCGCCTTTAGTGTCCACGTGGACTTGCCGAGGCGCACGTCGGCGCGATCGAGCGAGGGCCAGATGAGGAGAAGGATCTCAGCCTCATGCTCGCGGCTGCGGAGCCGCAGTTCGTAGACAGGTGCCCCGTCGCTACTGTCGCCGGTGGCTTCCTGGTCCGGCACCCGGAACGGTGCCTCCGTCAGCTCGGCGGCGAGAAGCCGGGCGATGGCCTCCGGCGCCCCCGCGTCTGAGAGGCGCATTAGGCCGAGGCCTCGACGCAGGTCACGCCGTCCGGGCCGACGACGGCCGCGTGGGTCGTTCCGGGCGGGATGTCCAGGCGATCGCCAGGACGAAGCCGGAAGTCATCGGCGTCCGGCACGACGAACGTGATATCGCCGCGAGCGCAGTAGAGCACTTTGTGATACGGGTGCGAGTGAGGGCTGTAACGGTCGTGTGGCGCGTTGGACCACCAGCTGGGCGTAAGGCCGGCCTCGGCGAAGAGTCGTTCGAGCGACCGGCGAGAAGGCGCCTCGTCTTGCGGCCACGTGGTGAGAGTGGGCTGTGGCATCTGTTGGGCAGTCTAGCAGGCCTTCCTCTGCTGTGGTGAGTCTCCCGGCTGCAGCGGCGTCCCTGTGTCACGTAAGATACAGGTGATGCGTGCCACAGACCGGCGCCGCCCACAACGACGCTCAGATTCAAGGAGCACGATGGCCAAAGATTCTCTCACTGTTACCGACAACCGGACCGGCCGATCGTATGACATGCCGATCAGCGGAGGCGCCGTGCGCGCCATCGATTTCCGCGACATCAAGGTCGATGACGACGACTTCGGGCTGCTCGTTTACGATCCCGGTTTCACCAACACGGCTTCCTGCCGCAGCGCCATCACGCGCATCGACGGCGAGGCCGGCATCCTGGAGTACCGCGGGTACCCGATCGAACAGCTCGCGGAAAAGAGCACTTACCTGGAGACCGCCTATCTTCTGATCCACGGCGAGCTGCCCACGCAGCGGCAGCTAGACGACTGGAACGAGGAGATCAAGTTCCACACTTATCTCCACGAGAATGCCAAGAAGTTCATGGAGGGCTTTCAGTACGACGCCCACCCGATGGGGATGCTCGTCGGCACGGTCGCCGGGATGTCGACCTTCTATCGAGATTCGACGGCGGTCATGGACCCAAAATCCCGGCACGACCAGATCGTTCGCTTGATCGCGAAGATGCCTACGATAGCGGCGTTCGCCTACCGGCACAACCTGGGCAAGCCCTACGTCTATCCAGATAACGAGCTGTCCTACCCGGGCAACTTTCTCTCGATGCTCTGGAAGATGTCCGAGCCGAAGTACGAACCGGACCCCGTGCTGCAGCGGGCGATGGACGTGCTCTGGATCCTGCACGCGGACCACGAGCAGAACTGCAGCACTAACGCGATGCGCTCGGTCGGCAGCTCACACGTCGACCCCTACTCGGCGACGGCTGCCGCAGCGGCGGCACTCTACGGTCCGCGGCACGGCGGCGCCAACGAAGAAGTGATCAACATGCTCCTGCGCATCGGCGACAAGAGCGCCATTCCGGAATTCCTTAAGGGAGTGCGCGCCGGCGACGAACGGCTCATCGGCTTCGGCCACCGCGTCTACAAGAGCTACGACCCGCGCGCCCGGATTATCAAGCAGACGGCCGATGAAGTATTCGACCTTGTCGGCCACAACCAGCTCTTGGACATCGCCCTCGAGCTTGAGCGCATCGCTCTTGAGGACGAGTACTTCATCGAGCACAAGCTCTACCCCAACGTCGACTTCTACTCGGGGATCATCTACCAGGCGCTTGGCTTCCCGGTCGGAATGTTCCCCGTGCTCTTCGCGATCCCGCGGACGTCCGGCTGGCTGGCGCAGTGGGTCGAGATGCTGACCGACGAAGATCAGCGCATCGCCCGTCCGAGGCAGAT
>JADFQV010000044.1 GCA_022561635.1 Chloroflexota bacterium
ACCCGCGCGACGTGGTTCTGGACGAGGCGGTGGACTACGTGCGCGACGTCTCGACGCGCGTCGGCGACCTGAACTCCGCCGTCGCCTACAACTACGTCTCGGCGTTCACGCAGCTGGAGCGCCACCTCTTCGTGAGCAGCGAAGGGGCGAACATCCAGCAGTCGTTCGCGGTCTCGCAGGGGACGACGTTCATCATCGCCCAGGGCGACGAGGGGCACCAGGAGCTCTACGACTACACCGGCCACCAGCGCGGCTGGGAGGTGATCACGCACGGCGTCGACGAGGAGTTCATCAAGTTCCAGCACCTGATGGACTTCTCGCTGGAGCTGGCGCGAGATGCCGTTACCCTCTGCGCCTGCAAGCCGCTGAAGGCGACGGACAAGGACGTCGTCGTCGTCACCGACCCGCACTACAACGCGCTGCTCTGCCACGAGGTCATCGGCCACCCAACGGAGCTGGACCGCGCGCTGAAGTTCGAGACCGGATACGCCGGGCGTTCCTGGCTTCTGCGCGACATGAACGAGAACCAGCTCGGCAAGCGTGTCGGGTCGGACCTTGTGACGGCGTTCAGCGACCCGACGATCGACGGCTTCGGCCACTACATGTACGACGACGAAGGTACGCCGGCACGCCGCGTCTACCACCTGGAGAAGGGCATCTTCAACGGCTTCTCGAACAGCCGCCAGACGGCGGGGTTCCTCGACGCCGAGCCCAACGGCCACTACAAGGCGACCGACGCCTCCCTCGTGCCGCTGATCCGCATGTCGAACACCGCCTTCACGCCCGGCGAGGACGACCACCACGACATCATCCGCGACGTCGCCGACGGCTACTACGTCGTCGGCCACCGCATCCCCTCGATCGCCGAGTCGCGGGAGAACTTCCGCATCACGGCGATGAAGGTGTACAAGATCGAGAACGGCGAGATCGGCGAGATGTTCCGCGACGGCGGCCTGATGAGCGACACGCGCGACTTCTTCCTGAACGTCGACGCGATGGGCGACGACTTCCAGCTGTTCTCGATCCCCAACTGCGGCAAGGGCCAGCCGATGCAGACGAAGCGCATGTCCAACGGCGGCCCGACGATGCGCTCCCGCGCGCGCCTCACGGGGCGCTAGGCGCCGCATGAAGGACCTCTGGCGCGACGAAGACGCCGGCGCGGACGACGTCGCGCAGCTCGTCTACCTCTCGAACCTGATCGGCGCGGACGTCGACCTGGTGCAGCCGGGCGGCGGCAACACTTCCGTCAAGCTGGCGGAAGACGACGTTTTTGGCGAGCGCGTGGAGGCGCTCGTGGTCAAGGGCAGCGGCACTGACCTGCGCACGATCGCGGCGGCCGGCTTCACGCACCTTTCCGCTGATCGCCTGGCGACGCTGCGCTCTAGCGAGTCGATGTCCGACGAAGAGATGATGGCGATCATGCGCGCCTGCATGCTCTTCCCGGACCGCGACCCCGTGCCCAGCGTCGAGACGCCGCTGCACTCGATCATCCCGCATCGCTTCGTCGCCCACACGCACGACGTCGCCACGCTTTCCCTCAGCGACACGCCGTCAGCCCGCGAGCACGTGGAGCGCGTCTACGGCACAGGCGTGGCGTTCCTGGAGTACCTGCGCCCGGGCTTCCCGCTGGCGAAGGGCATGGCCGAGCGCTACGCCGACGGCCTCCCGGAAGACGCGACAGGCCTGGTGATGGAGAAGCACGGGCTGACGACGTGGGGCGACACGGTCAAGGATTGTTACGCAAGCCTGATATCGATCATCAGCCGCGCGGAGGAGTATCTGGCGGGCCGCGAAAAGCGCTCGTTCGGTGGCGCTGCGCCAGCGCTCGACGGAGCCGGACGCCGCGAGGCCGCTGCTGGCCTCGCGCCGATCATCCGCGGCGAACTGAAGCGCAGCGTCGCCTGGCGCCCGGTGCTCGCCTTCGACGACTCGCCTGAGGTGTTGGCTGCCGTCTCGTCAGAGGGGTTCGCGGAGCTGGCGGCGCGGGGCGTGATGACGCCGGAGCACATCATGCGCGCCGGGCGGCGGCCGCTGGTGTTGCCAACGAACGTGCCACCAACCGACGTCGCAAGCGCCTTCGCCGGCTTCCGGGCGGATTACGAGCGCTATCTCGCCGCGAACGGCCAGGATGAGCCGATCCCCGACTGGCTGAAGGTGATCGCGGCGCCGGGCGTCGGAGCGTTCTTCGCCGGCAAGGACCGTCGCAGCGCGCTCGTCGCTGCGACGTGCTACCGGGCGACGTTGCGGGCGATCGCCGGCGCGGAGGCGGTCGAGGCGTTCCAGTCGCTATCGGACGCCGACGCCTGCGAGATGGAGTACTGGCCGCTCGAGCGCCGCAAGATCGCCGCCGGCCTGAAGGTGGCGAAACCGCTGGACGGGAAGATCGCGCTGGTCATCGGCGGCGCGAGCGGCATCGGCCGGGCGACGGCGATTCGCTTCGCGGCCGAGGGCGCGCATGTGACGCTGGCCGACCTCGACCTCGCCGGTGCGCGGAGCGCCGCTGACGAGATCAACGCAGCATCACCCGAGCGCGCGCACGCGGTCATGGCCGACGCCGGGGATCCGGCGGCGATGGAGAACGCTGTCCGCGAGGCTGTGCTGCGCTTCGGTGGCCTCGACGTCCTGTTCTACTCGCCCGGCGTAGCGCCGCGGCTGCAGCCGGTCGCGGAGATGGCCGACGAAGAGGTGCGGGCGCAGCTCAGCGTGCACTACGAGGGCGCAGTCGCCGCCACGCGCGCCGCATCGCGGGTGATGCTGGCGCAGGGCCCTTCGACACCGGCTGGCGCCGGGCTCAGGACAAGCTTCGGCGGACGGCTGATCTACAACGCCTCGAAGGCGGCGTTCGCGCCGGGCGAGGGCGCGGCGGCCTACGGCGCAGCCAAGGCGGCGTTGGTGCACTACGCGCGCAACGCGGCGAACGAGCTGAGCCGCCACGGCATCACGGCGAACTACATCAACGCCGACGCGGTCGACACGCCGCTCTTCCGCTCGCTCGTCAAGGAGCGGGCGGAGAGCCGAGGCGAGACGGAGGAGGCGACGCTGGCCCGTTACGCCGAGCGCAGCATCTTCCGCACGGCCACGGTGCCGCCGGAGGCCGTCGCCGACGCCGCGCTGTGGCTGGCGTCGGACGCCTCGGCCTACACGAGCGGCTGCGTGATCACAGTCGGCGGCGGCGCGGAGGCGATGCCGCGGTGAGCGCTGCGAGAACCTCAGGACGAGCGAATACAGTCGGTTGGACAGGAGGACCCGCATGATCCCACTGAATGATCTGAAGAAGGCGGCCGAGGAGGGGCTGGCGCTGCTGGGCGGCGAGGACGATATCGAGGAGGCGGAGGTGTTCGCTTCTTCGAACACCCTGCTGCTGGCGCGGCTCAACTACACCTCGCACATCCCGTCCAACGGCGTCGAGGAGCCGAAGTCCGTGGTCAGCTACGGGATCGGCGTGCAGGCCGTGTTCCGCGAGGGCGGCCGGCGCAAGATCGGCTTCGGCTCCGAGACGAGCGACATCAGCCCGGACGGCGTGCGCGCGGCGCTGGAGAAGGCCCGCCGCGGCGCCTCCAACGACCCCGAGTTCAAGTCTCTGCCGCGGCCGACCGGCGAGAAACGCAAGCTCACGAATTACCACGATCCGGCGATCATGGACGTTAAGGACGACGCGCTGCCGGCCGCCGGTTGGACGGTCGTCAACGGGGCGCTGCGCGTGTTCGAGAAGTCGGAGACGCTCTTGACGCTCGTCGACCTGCCGGAGAAGCTGCCGGAGCTGGGCCTGATCGTCGGCGGCGACGTGACGCTGATCGGCGAGCGCATCGCCACCGTTTCCACGGCGATGCCCGAGGTGCAGACGGACGAGACGACGATGGTGATGTCGTTCATCACTTCGATGGTGGAGCGAGAGAAGGCGAAGGGCAGCGGCTACGCGGCGGGGACGCGGCTGGCCGACTTCTCGGACGAGGCGGGACGGGAGGCAGCCGAGAACGCGATCGCCGGCATCGGCGGCGTGCGGCTGCCGACGGGCGACTACAACGTCGTCTTCGGCCGCGAGGCGGTGATGGAGATCCTCCACCACATCGTGATGCCGGGGCTGGACACGGGCGTCTTCTACGCCGCCGCGTCGCCTTTCATGGGCAAGCTCGGACAACAGGTCGCTTCGCCAAAGCTCTCGATCATCGACGACGGCGCGGCGCCTGGGCTCGTGGGCTCGAAGGGAATCACGTGCGAGGGGCTGCCGACGGGCCGCACGGAGCTGATCAAGGACGGCAGGCTCGTGGGGCTGCTCTCCAACTGGTACGAGTCGCAACGCATTCAGAACGACCCGAAGGCGAAGGAGAAGCTGGGCGCCGACCCGAAGGACTGGCCGGCAGCGTTCGTGCCGCGAAACGGCTTCCGCTACGCGATGGGCGGCGGCCGCCATTTCGACACGCAGCCCGGCACGCACGCCACGAACATCCTGATCCCGGGCGACGTCCCGGATACGGAGTCGATCTGCCGGCTCGTCGGCGACGGCATCTACATCGGGCGCATCTGGTACACCTACCCGATAAACGGCCTGCGAGCGGGCGACTTCACTGGCACGGTGATCGCCGATTCGTACGTGATCAAGGACGGACGCCTGGCCGAACCGGTGATGCCGAACACGCTGCGCATCACCGACAACATCATGAAGGTGCTGGGCGACATCACGGGCGTTACGCGTGAGGGCAAGCCGACGCTCGTCTGGGCGGCGGACGAGATCGTCTACGCGCCGGAGATCGCGGTCAAAGGAGTGCACCTGGACGCGATCGCCGAGTACATGGACGCGATCTAGGCGTCAGGCTCGTCGAGCAGCTTGACCAGGCGCTTGGGCGCCGTCATGCGATAGCTGTCGTCCACCAGGTCCTCGATCATGCCCCACTGCAGGCCGTCGACGTCCAGGCGGATGCCGATCCAGCCGTTCTTGCCCACGTATGGCGGCACGAAGAAGCGGTCTGGGTCGCCGCCGACGAGGACGTCTTGCGCGCCCGGTCCAGCCTTCATCCAGACGGAGACGCGGCCGTCGCCCGTCGACACCATCGCGAACATCTTGTCGCGGACACGGAAAGCCGGCGGCTCGTGGCCCCCGAACGCCTTCTCGTGGGCCTCCGGGAACCGCATGCAGATTTCGCGTAGCTTCTCGATCGCATCCACGCCCGGAAGGTAACAGCGAGGCGGCAGTTCGGCAAGGGCGACTCAGGCGCGGCATCTCGGTACGATAGGGGCAGATGATCCGCTGAGCAGAGAGGTCCCGCATGCCCGAGAAGAGCGACGTCTACGACATTACGATCATCGGAGCCGGCCCGACCGGCCTCTTCGCGGCCTTTTACGCCGGGATGCGGGGCATGAAGACGAAGATCATCGAGGCGCTGCCGGAGGCCGGGCGGCCAGCTGGCGGTTCTTTACCCCGAGAAGTTCATCTACGACGTGCCAGGCCACCCCAAGGTGCTGGCGAAAGACCTTGTGAAGGCGCTGATCGAGCAGAGCCGGCTGTTCGATCCGACCTACGTCTTCGACGAGCGCCTGGAGACGCTGACCCGCCATAAGGTGGACGGTGAGGAGGTCTGGCGGCTGGGCGGGGCCATGGAGACGCATCTTTCGCGCTCGCTGGTTCTGACCGCCGGCATCGGCGCCTTCCAGCCCAACCACCTGGACCGGCCGGGCGTCGAGAAGTACTTGAACAACGGCGTCTACTACTTCGTCGAGGACAAGCGGCCGTTCCGCGACAAGCGCATCCTGATCATCGGCGGCGGTGACACGGCGGTGGACTGGGCGCTGAACCTGAAGGACTGGGCGCGGGAGATCACGATCATCCACCGTCGCGACCAGTTCCGCGCCCACGAGGCGAGCCTGGCGGAGCTGCGCACGACGGAGATCCCGATCATGACGTTCTGGCAGCTGCGGCGCATCGACGGCAACGACCGAGTTGAGACGGCGACGATCTACGAGAGCCACACCGACGAGGAGAGAACGCTGGACGTCGACATCGTGCTCATCAACATCGGCTTCAAGGCTGACCTGGGCCCGATCGCGGACTGGCGCCTGGAGATGGTGGACAAGCGCCACATCCGCACGGACGTCTTCATGGAGACGAACCTGCCCGGCGTCTACGCGGCCGGCGATATCGCTGCCGTCGAGGGCGGCGAGCCGCTAAACCTGATCGTGACGGGGTTCGGGCAGGCGGCGGTCGCCTCCAACGCCGCCAAGGCGAGGATCGACCCGGACGCGCGCATGTTCCCCGGCCACTCCAGCGAGATGAAGCTGCTCTAGGCGTCGTGGAGCGATTGCTGGCGGCCGCGTTGGAGGCCGACCTGCTCCGCTGAGCGGCCGTAGATGTGCGGCACCTCCCAGGCGTGCAGGCCCGCGTACGTATCGATCTGGGAGCGGTGGTGCACCTCGTGCTCGAGACACATCATGAGGATGCGCCAGCCGGATAGCTTGCCGTCGGTGTCGATCATCGGAATCTTGCGTTCGAGCCACTCGGCCGGCGTGCCCTCGAGTTTGCTCGTGAAGAGCTCGAAGCTCTCTTCCAGCGCCGGCAGCCAGTCGTCCTGCGACTGGCACTCGCGGATCGGGTCGCCGAAGTACCAGCCTTCGCCGCGGTAGGCGCGAGCGAAGTAGAGCCGCGAACCGGCCATGTGGCGGACGATCTCGCCGATGCTCCAGGCGTTCTCTCCTTCGCCCGTCTCCGGCTTGTAGGATTGGGCCTCGGGTGGCAGCGCGCCGACGTCGCGGAGAGACCGCTTGTGCAGGCCGCGATAGTAGCGCAGATAGCCATCGATGTCCTTGAACATGCGCCCAGTTTACTACGCGTCCCGGGCGCCGCCGCGCCAGACCGCACCTCGCGCCGGTGCGAAGAGGAAGGCGGCGATGAACGCTGCCGTGGCGGTGAGAACGATCGCCGCGCTGGCGGAAACGTCGGCGTACCAGGCGACGTAGAGGCCGACGACGGACGAGGTAACACCGATCGCTGCGCCGACAAGCATCATCGTCGAGAGGCGGCGCGTCAGCAGCTGCGCAGTCGCGGCCGGCGTCACGAGTAAGGCCACGACGAGGACGATGCCCACCGTTTGCATCGCGATTACCGTCACGAGCGCCAGCAGCACCAGCAGGCCGTACTCGATCCAGGCCACCGGAATACCGGACGCCTGCGCCATCGTCGGGTCGAAGGCGTTGAACAGCAGCTCCTTGTAGAAGAGCAGGACGATGAGGACGACGAAAGCCGCCACAGCCGCGGTCAGCCAGACGTCGTTCCAGCTGACGGCGAGCACGTTGCCGAAGACGAACGAGAAAAGGTCGCCGGTGTAGTTATCTTGCCGGGAAACGATGAGGATGCCGAGCGCAAAGGCACCGACGAAGATGATGCCGATCGCCGTGTCGTTGCGGATGACGCCACGACGGCTGATGAAGCCGATCGCCAGCGCCGTCAGGAGCGCCGCGATGCCGCCGCCGATGTAAAGGCTCTCGCCGAGGGCGAAGGCGACCGCGACGCCGCCGAAGCTGGCGTGTGGAAGCGCGTCGCCGATGAACGCCATCCCTTTCAGGATCACCAGCGAGCCAACGATCGCCGCCACGGCGCTGACGATCGCCGCCGCGAGGAGGCCGCGCTGCATGAACTCGAACGTCCACGGCTCGCGGAAGAAGTCGATGATCCCCTCCACGGCGCTAAAGTCCGATGTAGGTGGATTGGCCGGAGCGTACGACCATCAGGTGGCGGTCGTAAGCCTCGTTCAGCGACTCGGTCGTGAAGACGTCGGCGGGCCGGCCGAAGGCGATGACGTGCTTGTTGAGCAGCACCGCATGGTCGAAGTCCTCGTCCACGCAGGAGAGATCGTGCGTCGCGATGAAGAGCGTCTTGCCCTCCGTCACGAGGCTCTGGAAGAGGCTGATCAGATCGTGTTGCGCGGCCGCGTCGAGGCCGGCGAACGGCTCGTCCAGGAGCATCAAGTCTCCCTGCTGCGTCAGCGCCCGAGCGATCAACGCCCGTCGCCGCTCGCCGCCGGAGAGCTCGCCGATCTGGCGGTCCGCCATCGCCGTGAGACGCACCCGCTCGAGGGCGGACGCCGCGATCTCGCGGTCACGGACACCGGGCCGGCGGACGACGCCCAGCCCGCCGTAGCGGCCCATCAGGACGACGTCGCTCACGGTCACGGGGAACTGCCAATCGACGAGGTCGACCTGCGGCGTGTAGCTTACGGAACCGGGCCGGGGCTTGCCTGCTCGCCCGAAGATCGACACTTCGCCCGACCACGGCTTGAGCATGCCGAGAACGATCTTGATCAGCGTCGACTTGCCGGCGCCGTTAGGACCGACGAGACCGGCGAGGCATCCCGGCTCGATACGGAACGTGACCCCTTCCAGCGCCTTGTGGCCGTCGTAGCCGGCCGAGACGTCGCTAATGTCCAGCGCCCAGGTGGTGGGGCCGTCCGCCCGCTCAGACAACGCTGCCTCCAAGGCACCGCGCCAGCTCTTCGGCGTCGAAGCGGAGCAACTCGACGTACGTCCTCACGGTTTCGTCCAGCGCCCCGCTGTACAGCGCGCAGACCTCAACGCCAACGTCGGAGGCGATCTGCTCCAGCACGCGCGTCTCAACGGACGTCTGAGGCTCCGTGAAGACGGCGGGGATGCCGAGATCCTCGATCGTCGTGATCAGCTCGCTGATGTCGTCCGGGCTGGCGTCCTGGCCGGGACCCGGCACCACGAAACCGGCAACTTCGAAGTCGATCGCGCGCGCCAGGTAGCCGAAGGCGTTGTGCGTGGAGATGATATGTCGCCTGTCGGCCGGAACGTCGGCAGTGATGTCGCGCATGTACTGCGCCGTGTCGTCCAGCAGGGCGGCGTACGCTTCGTAGTTGTCGCTGTAGGTTTCGCTGCCCGTGGGATCCGCAGCGCTCAATATGTCACGAATGATGGAGGCGTATTCGCGCCCGATCTCGGCGTCCATCCAGAGGTGCGGGTCTGAGCTGCCCTCTCCAGGAAGCGTGGTCACGCCGGCACCGATCGCCGCTTCGGCCAGCTCGACGAGAACGGCGTCGGAGGCGATGTTGGCGCCGATCGCGCGCAAGATCGACGGTTCGATGCCAAGGCCGTTGGCGAATATGACGTCGGCCTCGGCGATCTTTCGGGTGTCCCCGGGCGATGGCTCAAACGTGTGCGGGTCCGCGCCGGGCGGCAGGATCGACTCGATGACGGCGCGGTCACCGGCGATGTTGGAAACCATATCGGCGAATAGCGGCAGCGTCGTCACAACGTTGAGATCGCTGGTCGCGTCATCGCCGCCATCGCTGTCGTCGCCGCAGCCGGCGGCCAGCATGGCGGCGAGAACGACGATGAGACAGAGCGCCAGAGCCCGCCGCGGCAGCGTCCCGGTCACGCCGGGACCACCGCTTTCGCCTGGCAGGCGGCGCAGCGGCCGTACAGCTCAAGCCAGTGGCCTTCGATCTCGTAGCCTGAGGCGTCCGCGATATCACGGAGAGCCCCGGAAACGGCGCACTGGTCCAGGTCCTGGACGGTGCCACAGCCGGTGCAGACGAGGTGATGGTGGTGGCCGCTGCGGGAAACAAGGTAGCGCGGGCTGCCATCGTCCATGATGACGCGGCAGACGACGCCAAGATCACTGAGCAGGCGGATCGTGCGGAAGACAGTGGCGCGGCCGGCGCCGCGACAGCGCTTCGCCAGCTCGTCGGCGGCGAAGTGGGTCTTGCGGGCCAGGATGGCGGCGATGACGGCGCGACGCGAGGGCGTTACGCGATAGCCACTGGCTTCGAGTTCGAGTGAGATTTGCTCCAGGTCGGACATGATACTTAGTCTCAGTTGAGACATAGTATCAACTTGCCTGGAACCACGCAAGCAGCTGATAGGGAGTGGACGCTAGCGTTCGATCGGGAAGTTTGCGTAGCTGAGCCAGTGGGCCGGGCCGTCGGACGTGACGCCCAACTCTTCGAGGCTGAGGCCGACGCCGGTCGGCACCATTGTGAGCGAAGTCAGGTCTAGTGGTATCTGGCAGCCGCCATCATCGGGCCTGAAGGCGACAGCCGGGACGCTCACGACGTCCTGGTGGAACCAGAGCTGGTAGACCATGCCGGCCGGTGGGTCCGCCAGGTTGTCGCAGATCACCCAGCCGACTTTGCGGGCGGCGTCCGACGTGTAGAAGACGGTCGACTCAGCCGCCGGCTTCATCTCGACCCCTTGTGGGCTGGTCGAGACGAGGGACAAGAGTATGCCACCGGCGGTGTCGGCCGCAGCGTTGGCCTCCCGCACGCGGCCCTCAAGCTCCTGGGTCGTGCCATTCATCTGCGATTCAATTCTGGTGTTTTCGGTCTTGAGATCGTTCACCTGGGCTTGCAGGATGCCGGCAAAGGCGAGCGCGGCGATGCTGGTGACGCCGAGTCCGGCGGCGGCCGAAGCCCATGAGAGACCGAGGCGCTGAAAGAGAGGTGGCCGGCGTTCGGGGCGCTCTCTAATCGCCGCTTCCTGGCGGGCGGTGGCCATGATGCGGTCTTCCAGTCCCGCCGGGACGTCCATCATCGGAGCGGAGAGTGCGAGCAGGGCCGCGGTGCGCTGGGCCTTGCCCAACTCGTTCCAACATTCGACGCACTCCGCCACGTGAGACTCGATCAGCGCGGCCTCCTCCGGAGAGCCAGTGCCGAGGGCGTAGGCGTCGATGATGTCGCGGACTTCGGAGCAATCCATTAGCTTTGCCCCAGGCGCATCACGGGTGTCAGTGCCACACGCAGCTTCTGCATGCCCAGCCTGATCCTCGTCTTCACAGTTCCGAGCGGCTGATCCAGGATCTCGGCGATCTCCTGTTGCGTGTAGCCGCCGAAGTAGGCGAGCGAGATGGTCTTTCGCTGCTCCTCCGGGAGCTTGGAGAGCGCGACAAGAATGAGCCGCCGCTGGTCAGACTGTTCTGCAGTCAGCGCCGGGTCATCGGTTGCAGGCGCCGGCAATTCTCGCTCCGCCTCTTCGGGCGAGGCGGTCTCATGGCGGTAGCGGCGGCTGCGCGACCGCACTTCGTCCACGGCCCGGTTGCGCGCAACAGAAGTCAGCCACGTGGTCAAGCGACCGCGGCTCGAAGAGTAGCTGTCCGGCTTGCGCCAGAGCCTCAGAAAAACTTCTTGCACCATATCCTCAGCGAGGTGCGAGTCTCGTAATACCCGGTAGGTCGCCGAATATACGAGCTTGCTATAGCGCGCGAACAGCGTTCTGAAGGCTGCCAGGTCTCGTACCGTGAGACGCTGCATCAGCTCTTCGTCGCTCAGGTCGCCATAGAGCCCCTCGTCTTGGGTTACGTCATCAGTCACTCGGGCAGATTCCCCTTCCTGCGGCCTATTCTAAGACAACGAACTGGCGCGTACACACACGGCGATCCGTACGTGCCTTAATGTCTCCTTAATGTTAGATTGCCTACGATGGCCGGGACTGCTGGAGGGGGCGGTCCCAGAGGAGGTACCGTGAAACGTATTGGGTTCCTGACCGCGGCAGCGGTCATCCTGGCGCTGGGCCTGCTGGCAGCCGCCTGTACCGACGACGACGGCGGCGGCGACGCCTCCGGCACACCGTCCGCCACGTCGACCGCCACGAGCACCACTGAGGTAACAGCCGATCCCGTGATCGAGAACGCCGTTGAGCTCGTCGAGCAGTTGCGGCCCTCTGTCGTTCACCTCCGGACGGCGCAAGGTGTCGGTACGGGCTTCATCATCGACGAGGCCGGCTACATCGTGACGAACAACCACGTGATTAGCTTCGACAACGGCCAGCCGGCCGGCGAAATCGAGGTCACGCTCAGCGACGGCCGCACGTTCGACGCCGAGATCATCGGCCGGGACGCGCGGACCGACGTCGCGGTCCTGCAGATCGACGCCACTGGCCTGAAGGCGGTCCCCCTGGGCACGTCTTCGTCGCTTCGCGTCGGCCAGGAAGTGCTAACGATGGGCAACGCTCTGAACCTTGTCGGCGGGCCGACCGTCACCAAGGGCGTCGTGAGCGCCGTCAACCGCCTGGTCGACGAGTCGCCAGTGTTCATCGCCGACGCCATCCAGACGGACGCGGCGATCAACCCCGGCAACTCTGGCGGCCCCCTGGTGACGGCGGACGGCAAGGTTGTCGGCATCACAACCGCCGTGCTGCGCGGTCAGGGCGGCATCGCCGAGGGGATCGGCCTCGCGGTCTCGATCGACCTGGCGAAGCCCGTCGTCGACCGGCTCATCGCTGACGGATTCGTGAACCGAGGCCGCCTCGGAATTTTCGCCGCCGCCGTAAGCCGCGCAACTGAAAACAACTGCCTCATCGACGCCAGCAGTGGCGTTCTCGTGACCAGCGTGGTGGCCGACACGCCGGCAGCCACAGGCGGCCTGGAGGACTGCGACGTGATCGTGGAGATCGAGAATCTCAGCGTCGACAACATCACGGATCTGTTCCGGGCGCTGCTCGAGCACGGCCCCGGCGAGACAGTCGATGTAAGCTACATACGTGATGGAGAAGTCGAAGTCATTGTCGTTACTCTCGGCAAAAGCCCCAATTGACGGCCGCTGCGTGTGAACTGGACTGACGCCCTGGGGCGGTCGGTAGCGATCGAGAAGCCGCCCCGGCGGATCGTCTCGCTCGTTCCCAGCATCACGGAGACGCTCTTCGCCTTCAACCTGGGCAAGCGCATCGCCGGCGTCACGAAGTACTGCACCGAGCCGGCGGACGGCGTCGCGGACCTGCCGAAGGTCGGGGGCACGAAGAACCTCGACGTGGAGGCGGTCGTCAAGCTCAAACCCGACCTGGTGATCGGCAACGTCGAGGAGAATGAGAAGGCGGACATCGAAGCCCTGGAGGCGGCGGGGTTGACGGTCTTCGTGACCTATCCCCGCACGGTCATCCACGCCACGGCGATGATGCGCACGCTGGCCGAGATTATGGACGCGAAGGACGCAGCGGCGCCGATTGCGGCGGCGATCGAGGCGGAGGCTGCGTTGGCCCGCGCCGCCGACCGCGATCGCACACCCCTTCGCGTCTTCTGCCCCATCTGGCGCGACAAGTGGATGACGATCGGACCGGACACCTACATTCACGACTTCCTCTCCTCCTGCGGCCTGCAGAACGTTTACGTAGACAGCAAGGAGCGCTACCCGGAGATCGAACTGGCGGACGTGGCGGCGAGGCAGCCGGACGTCGTACTCCTACCGAACGAGCCGTATCGCTTCCAGCCAAGGCACGTCAAAGAGGTCGCAAAAGCGATCCCTAGGATCAGCGAATCACGTATCCATATAGTGGATGGCAAGGACATTTCTTGGTACGGCCCACGGATTGCGGATGCGCTGCTCCGCATTCGGAAGACCGTATGGGGGTCGGCCCCTTCCTTGTGAGGCCCAAACGGTTGATTTAAGCTGGATGTATAGAGGATCGCTAGTTCCGCTCCTCCGAAGGTGATCTGAGTGGTCAATAATCTGAAGACCGTCTTCCTCCTGACACTGCTTTCCGCCGTGTTTCTGGCGCTGGGACTGTTGGTCGGTGGCCAGGTCGGCCTGGTGATCGCCCTCGTGCTTGCGGTGGCGATGAACATTGGCTCGTACTGGTTTTCGGACAAGCTGGCGTTGCGCATGACGGGCGCCAAGGAAGTGACGCCCGCCCAGGAGCCGAGGCTGCACAAGATCGTCGACGAGGCAAGATCGATGGCCGGGATGCCAAAGCCCAGGGTCTGCCTCATCCAGAACGACTCACCGAACGCCTTCGCGACCGGTCGCAACGAAAAGCACGCAACGGTAGCCGCGACGACCGGCATCCTGCGCATCCTGGACGACCGCGAACTGCTGGCAGTCTTCGGCCACGAGATGGGCCACATCAAGAACCATGACATTCTCGTCAACGCCGTCGTCGCCGCGATCGCCACGGCGATCATGTTCCTGGCGTTCATGGGCCGCTTCGCGCTGATTTTCGGCGGCCGGCGCGGGATCGGCGGCCTTATCGTAACGCTGGCGATGATCATCCTGGCGCCGATGGCCGCGGCGATGATCCGCGGCGCCATCTCCCGACAGCGCGAGTTCGGCGCGGACGCGACCGGTGCGGCGATCACGCACAATCCGATGGCCTTGGCGAGCGCTCTGCAGAAAATGCAAGACTTCAGCAAGGTGCGGCCGATGGAGGTCAACCCGGCCGTCTCGCACCTGTTCATCGTCAACCCGCTGGGCAAGATCGACTTCGCCTCGTTCTTCGCCTCGCACCCGCCGACGGAGAAGCGGATCGCGCGCCTCAACGAAATCGCACGGCGCACGGGCAATTTTGGCTAACCGGCTGCTATAATCGGCCCGGCACGCATCGTCAGACCGAAAGGAGCCCCCGTGAGGATTCTCATTCTTCCCGCTGCCCTTCTCCTCGTGATCTCGCTCGCGGCCTGCGGTAGCGACACTGGCGCGGGCGGAGACCTCGACGTTGTCCTCGATGAGTTTTCGATCGTCACCGACCTCGACACGCTCCCCGAGGGCCCGATCAACTTCGACCTTGCGAACCT
>JADFQV010000045.1 GCA_022561635.1 Chloroflexota bacterium
GCGGCAGGCGCCAGCTGAGCGTTCCCCAGAGGCGCCATGAGAGGCCGAAGAGGGCCGCCGTGCCGTGGAGCGTCACCCAGATGCGCCAGAACTCGTCACGCGGGAAGCGGCCCGTGAAGAACAGCCCGCGGTTGGCCTCGATGATCTCCCACTCTGCGGTGGCGAACACGAAACGTGCGGCCTGGTATCCGGCGACGGCGAGTATCGTCACCGTGATGACGGTGAGGACGGTGTTGCCCGGGCTGCTGAAGAGGTTGGCCCGCGCCCAGCGGTAGGCGACGACGTGCGGCGGCAGCGACGGGGCGACGGGGCGACTGGCGGCCGTCATTGCCGGAGAGATCTCCACTTGAGGCGGCTGTAGAGGAAGTTCATGACGGCAGAGATCGTGAGGCTGAGGCCGAGGTAGGAGAACATGATCAGCGCTACCATCGGCACTGCCTGGCCGGCCTGGTTGATGGTGATGCGGCCAACGTCGAACAAGTCCTTGAACGCGACGGCAACGGCGAGGCTCGAATTCTTGGTCAGGTTGAGGTACTGATTGGTGAGCGGCGGGATGATGATCACTAGCGCCTGGGGCAGGATGACGAGGCGCAGGCGCTGGAACCCGTTCAGTCCGAGAGCCTCCGCGGCCTCCGTCTGGCCCTTGGGGATGGCTTGAACGCTGCCCCGGACGATCTCGGCGATGAAGGCCGCCGTGTAGATGCTGAGCCCGGTGAGGAGCGCGGCGAACTCCGGCGTCACCGTGATGCCGCCATCGTATGAGAACTGCCCGACTGTCGGCGATTCGACGCTCAGAGGCGAGCCGATGATCAGGAAGCTGACGCCGGCGATGGCGATGAAAGTCCCGAATGAGGCCCACCAAGGGTAGCTGGGCCTTCCGGTCTCTTCCTGTCGGCGCGTCAGCAGATAGCGGACGGCGATCGCGGCCACGATGGCAATGCCGACGAAGATGATCCAGGTGCCGGACCCACTGCTGCTGTAGACCTGAGGCAAGGCCAGCCCCCGGTTGGAGAGGAAAGCGATGCCGAAGAAGTCGAGGGATTCGGCGATCTTGGGCCCCTTCAGGAAGACGGCGAGGTACCAGAAGATGAGTTGGAGGAGCAGCGGGATGTTACGGAAAGTCTCCACGTAGACCGTGGCCACCGTCGAGACGAGCCAGTTGGAGGAGAGTCGCGATATACCGACAACGACGCCGATCACCGTCGAGATGACGATGCCGAGGAGCGCGATTTGGATCGTGTTCAGGATGCCGGTCTGGAACGCGCGAAGGTACGTATCGTTCGCTGAGTAGTCGAATCCGAAGGCGCGCTCATCGATGCTGAATCCGGCGCGCTGACCGAGAAAGTCAGGGCCGATGTCGATGAAGGGGAACGACCCCGTCGTGCCGACGAAGGGGAAGATTTCGAGGCCGAGGCCCTCTAGCTCGGCCTGGATGTTGGTGATGAGAACGTAACCGAAGACGAGGACGACGATCGCGAAGGCGGACTGGAACAAGATCCGCTGGACGCGTTCGTTGCTCAAGAACGTGAGCAACAACGCTGGAGCCCCGAATAGGTGCCGTTGTGATCCGGAGGATGCGGTCAAGTTTTCAGGCTCATAAGGCGGGTGGCCCGGCTGAGTCTCAGCCGGGCCACCCTGCTATCGCTACTAGCTACGTCTTTCGCGCTTACTTGAACGGTGGGCTGTAGATCAGGCCGCCGTTAGTCCAGAGAGCGTTGAGAGTGCCCGCGCGCTCGATTCCGATTGGCGTGACGTTGGCTTCGTAGATTTCGCCGTAGTTACCGACTGCAGCCAGGACATCCTGCATGAAGGTCACGTCGACGTCGAGGCCGGTGTCGGTCACTTCTCCGCCCTCGAATCCGACGCCGAGGAGGCGAGAGACTCCCACGTTCGGTGGGTTAGCGGCCATGTCAGCGACGTTGGCGCTTGTGATGCCGAGTTCTTCAGCCGCGATCGTGCCCATGACGACCCAGCTGACGATGTCTGACCACTGGGCGTCGTTGTCGATTGTAACCGGACCGAGAGGCTCCTTGGAGAACGTCTCCGAGAGGACGACCAGCGATTCAGGGCCACCGGAGTCCGCCGGGAACGCGGAGCGGCGTCCGGCCAGCTGAGACTTGTCGGAGGTCCAGCCGTCACAGCGCTCTTCGATGAACGCCGTCTGCAGCGTGTCGTTGTTTTCGAACCCGAGTGCCTCGGCGTCAGGGAGGCGGTCCGCAAGGTTCAGTTCGGTCGTCGTGCCTTGAAGCACGCAGACCGTTGCGGTCGCGAGGTCGTCGACGGTGGTGAAGCCGGAGTTCGCACGCACCATCATGCCTTGACCGTCGTAGTAGGAGGTCGCGGCGAAGGTGAGACCGCTGGACGCGTCGCGGCTTGTCGTCCACGTAGTGTTACGGATGAGGACGTCGACCTGTCCGGTCTGAACTGCCGTCAACCGCGCCTCGGCCGTTAGTGGCGTGTAGTCAACGAGGTCCGGGTCGCCGAGAACTGCTGCGGCTACGGCCTTGCAATAGTCGATGTCGAATCCGGCGAACGAGCCGTCTTCCAGCAGGTTGCCGAATCCGGGTACAGAGTCGTTGACGCCACAGTTGAGGCGGCCGCGGTCGAGCACGTCTTGCAGGACCTGGCTGTGGCTGCCGCTGGGCTCAACGGTACTGGTGTCACTTGGGGTTTCCGTGGCGTCCCCATCGTCGTCACCGCAGGCCGCAAATACGAGGACGGCCAAAGCGACGAGAAGTAGGGGAAGAATAGCCACGGAGCGCTTGAGCGTCATGAGTCCCTCCTTGGAGCTACTATCCGTTCGTCTGGGTGGTCTATGAACGCTATGTGTCTGTCCGGGCACTGAATATGCCGGATTCTAGACAGCCAGTAGGCGCTGCGTCAAGTGTTGCGGCCGTCAGCGCTTCTACCGCTGCGGAGTGACGTCGTTCCGCACGCCCGCACAGCCGCTGGCCGGGTCTGCGGCGGAACAGTTGAGTGCCGTCGCGGTCCGGGTCTCGTCTCCGCGCGTGAGGCTGCCCGAGTAGTTCTTTTCGGCCGCCTCGATTCGCCAGCCGGAGAGCGTTCTGCCCGCGGCTTCAAGAAGCGAAGGGCGGTCGTCGAGGCAGGCAGCGGTGGCGTCGTCGCCCGCGCAGAAATAGAAGTGCACGTGCGGCCCGGGAACGGTGCCGCCCCGGCGGTGCTCGCAGGACGGGTTGCCCAGGGGCGCACCGGCGGCGACGAAGTCCCCGGGGGCGACCGCCAGGCTGGAGGACCGGAGGTGGTAGTAGCCGGTGCGGAGTCCGTCGCCGTGTTCGACCTCGACGAGGGAGCGATCGGCGATGCGTACGACGCCGGCCGCGGCGGCCGTGACCCAGTATTCGTCGTTCGCTGACGGGTCGCAGAGGAAGCCGGTCAGGGGGGCGCGCGGGGCGAAGTCCAGGGCGTAGCGCGCGGCGCCCGCGGGGCAGGTTTCGGCGGAGCTGTCGCAATGCGGGCCGCTCAGGAAAAACCAGGACTCGTCGGCAGTCCAGGGCAGCCGGAAAGCGTCCTCCTCCAGCGGATCGTCGTTCCCGGCGCAGGCGGCGGCGAGCGCCAGCAGCGCTGCGCTCAGGATGATCAGCCGGCTCATGAGGCCACTGTACGTGAATCTCTGGCGAGAGTCAGAGCATGGCTCGCTCCCGTCGCGCACTCACGATGGCGGATATAGCGAGCGTGTGTCAGCGCCCGTGGCCGAGCAACGGCGCTAGATCTTGACCAGGACCTGACCGTCCTCGATCTTCACTTCGTATGAAGGCACCCCGCGTCGAAGGAACGGTGGGACGAGCGCTCCGAGGATGCGCCACAAAGGCGGTTCCTGCACCCATCGCAGCAGCTTTCCTGAGGTCACTTCGAACTGCGAGGCGTGCCACGGGCAGGTCAGCACCGAGCCCTCCAGTGAACCATTGCCGAGCTGCGCCCTCAAGTGAGTGCAGCGGCCGCCAATGGCGTAGCATTCGCCGCCCTGCACGTGGGCGAGTGCGATCTCGGTTCCGTTGACCTTGAACTGCTTAGCCGATCCCTCAGGCACATCATCGACCTTACAAACAACGACGAACTCCGGCATCGATTCCTCCTTCTGACCTTGTGACGTTTCGCTGCTCTGACGATCGATTATATCGTGCCGGGTCAATCCTCCGGAGTGCGGGAGCGTGAACCATCTGCACTGCCTCCAGCGCTGACTCGGCGAAGTGCCGTAATGTGTTAGTTTGCGTGGGGGTGCAGACTCTGCGCCGAAGCAGGAAGAACGGAAGGTGTTTGTCGTGTCAGATGTTCCCGAGCTGGAACCGAAGCTGGCCGAAATGCGCGAAGCGTCAGCAAAGCGCTTTCCACCGCTGGCCGATCTCACCCGGAGGCTGGTGGCGGATCTCGAGTCTTCCGTCATCGCTGAGGCTCTTGACATCGGCGACGAGGCGCCCGATTTCGAGCTAGCGAACGCGGCGACGGACGCTAAGGTCAAGCTTTCGGCTGTGCTCGCCGGGGGCCCGGCCGTTCTGGCCTTCTATCGCGGCCACTGGTGACCGTACTGCAACATGACGCTGCAGGTTCTGCAGCAAGCTTATCCGGCCATCCAGGAGCTCGGCGCCCAGGTCTTCTTCATCGGTCCGGAGACCCGCGATAACGCCCTCAAGCTCATGGACAAGCAGAAGGCGACGATCCCCCTTCTGTACGATCGAGATGGATCCGTGATGGAGGCGTACAAGCTCGCTTTCACCATCCCCGAGTATCTCCAGGCCGGGTACAAGATGTTCGGTGGCTTCCCGGACGTCAACCCTGAAACGGGCTGGCGGATACCAGTGCCGGCGACTTTCGTCGTCGATCAGAAGGGTGTCATTCGCGGCCGCCACGTCGACGCGGACTACACCCGTCGCATGGAGCCCGCCGATATCCTCGCCGTTCTGAAGGAGATCGTCAGCGAGGGCTAGCGGAGCCGAAGTCGTCTGTCATGGTGCCTTCGCAAGGTCAACCACCGTTTCTCTCCACGCAGCAGATGCGCGAGGTGGATCGCGCGATGATCGAGGACTACAAGATATCGCTGCTGCAGATGATGGAGAACGCTGGTCGATGTCTCGCGGATCTGGCGCGAAGCCGGTTTCTCGGCGGCGATCCGCGCGGTCAGCGTGTGCTGGTCCTCGCCGGCACCGGCGGGAACGGCGGTGGCGGCCTGGTATGCGCGCGCCGGCTGCACAACTGGGGCGCCAGTGTCCGCGTACTGATGACGGCCGACTCACAGCGGCTCGGCGAGGTTCCGCGACATCAGCTCTCGATACTTGAGCGGATGGGGCTCGAGACAGATGTCGCCGGGGACGAGACGGATCTGCCGCAGAGCGATCTGGTCGTCGATGCGCTGATCGGGTACAGCCTCAAGGGCGCGCCGTCGGGCGTTCCTGCGTCGCTGATCCGCGGCGCCAACTCGCAGACGGCGCCGGTGCTGTCGCTTGACGTTCCAAGCGGCGTCGACACGACTGCGGGCACGGTCTACGACCCATCCGTCCGCGCGACCGCGACGATGACGTTGGCCCTGCCCAAGGAGGGCTTGCAAACGCCTGAGGCGCGGGGAGCGGTGGGAGAGCTTTACCTGGCAGACATCAGCGTGCCGCCTTCCCTCTACGCTGGCCCCAATCTCGGCCTCGACGTCGGGCCGCTCTTTCACGCCGCCGACGTCATCCGGATCTGGTAAACGCCGACGCCCGGCATGATCTGACGCGGCCTGGTGGCAAGAAAATGGAGCGGAAGACGGGATTCGAACCCGCGACCCCCTCCTTGGCAAGGAGGTGCTCTACCACTGAGCCACTTCCGCTCGCGCACTTATTATACGCCGCCTCCAACACCCCGCAAGCGTTCTTGACGCCGGCTGTTCGGCGCTTTAGCCTGCGGTCTAGCGACTCTATGGAGGTAATCCCATGCCCCGTCTCAAGGCCGTAATCGACATTGACGCCCCGCGCGAGCACGTGTTCGCGGCGGCGGAGCCGTTAAAGATGCCCGAATGGACGGTTCACATTTCTGAGGTGACCGTGACGGAGGGCGATGGCAAGACGGTCGGCACCAAGGACCGCACGATTATCAGCGTCACTCCACGCAAGAACACGCTGGAGAGCGAATGGACGGAGTACAGTCCGGGTGAGGCTTGGGCGCGAACGTTCACCGGTTACCTGGAAGGCGACGAGCGCATCAGCCTGGCGGAAGTGGACGGCGGGACGCACCTTGAGTGGACGTATAACTACAAGCCGCCATTCGGCATCATCGGCCAGATCGGTGCGCTGCTTGTGACGTCCCGGGTCGTCCAGAACAACATGGAATCGTCGCTCGATACCCTGAAGCGCGAACTCGAACTCTAGCCGCGGGGTAGGCCGAGTGCGCGGATCGCGATCAGGTCGCGCTGCACCTCCGAGGTACCGGCGCCGATCGTTTCCTGCACCGCCGAGAGGAAGTTGTGCGACGTCGCGCCCTCGTAGGGAGCGCGCGGGTCGTTCTCCGTCAGCGGGCCGTAGAGGCCGAGGAGGTTGAGGCTCGTCTCGTATAGGCGCTGGGCGAACTCCGTGTTGAAGAGCTTGACCATCGCCGCCTGGCCGCGGTAGTCGCGCTCCTCCGTGTGCATCTGGACGGCGCGCTCCAGAAGAAGCTCCGCGATCTCGTACTCGACGCGCAGCCCGCCGACCTGCTGGCGGACGCGGCGCGACCAGCCGTCGCCGCCGTTGGCCTTCGCTCGTCGCACGGCGCCGATCAGCGTGCGCCAGTGTACGTACGCTCGGTAGATCGTGATGCGCTCGACGCCAAGAGCTGATCCCAGGAGGGCCCAGCCTTCGCCCTCGCCGCCGATGCGCTCGGCGACGGACACGCGGACGTCCTCGAACACGACTTCGTTGAACCAGTGCTTGTCCAGCAGGTTGACGATGGGACGGATCTCGATGCCAGGTTGCTTCATCGGGACAACGAACATCGAGATGCCGGCGTGGCGAGAGCTTTCGGGGTCGGTGCGAGCGGCGAGCCAGCAGTAGTCGCTGGACTCGGCGCCGCTGGTCCAGATCTTGCGGCCGTTGATCACGTAGTCGTCGCCGTCGCGGATGGCCTTCGTCTCAAGCGACGCCAGGTCGGACCCGGAACCGGGCTCCGAGTAGCCGAGGCAGAACGTCGCCTCTCCGCGCGCCATCTCTGGCAGGTAACGTTGCTTCTGACTCTCGCTCGCGGCGTGCATGAGCAGAGGCGCGACGATAACGCGTGACATTGCATCACTGGCCGGTCCGCCGTGCAGCGCGACCTCTTTTTCGACGAGGAACTGCTCCTTGATCGGCCGGCCGCCTCCGCCGTACTCCACGGGCCATGACAGCGCCAGCCAGCCCTTGGCGCCGAGCTTCCGCTCGAAGTCACGCGCCGGCATGTAGCCGGGTGGCATCGGTCGCGGATCGGAGTCGTGGTCCGTTCCCAGCTCGGCGAGTAGCCATTCGTGCGCTTCCTGGCGCAGCGCCTCTTCGCGCGGCGTAAGTCTAAACTCCATAGCGACCCCGATTATACGCGCCGCCTCGCAGCGTATGGGATAATGATAAGCAGGCGAGGAGTCGCCTATGGAGGGGTCCGGCTCACGAGAGTAGAAGGCGAGTAGTTGGAAGAGATCGACCTCCTGGTCATCGGTGGCGGCACCGGCGGTTACACGGCCGCGATCAGGGCCGCGCAGCTTGGCCTGACGGCCGCCATCGTCGAAGCGGACAAGGTTGGCGGCACCTGCCTCCACCGCGGCTGTATACCCACCAAGACGTGGCTACACAGCGCGGAAGTTCTCACCCGGACTCGAAACGCCGCAACGTTTGGCGTCCAGGTTGACGAGGCGTCGCTCGACTATCCGGTGATGCGCGCCCGCCAGCAGGCCGTCGTCGACACACTGCACAAGAGCATTCGCTCGGTCATCGGCAAGCACAAGATCGAGATCATCGAAGGTCGGGGCACGATCGTTGCGCCCGGCGAAGTCGCTATCGGTGAACGACGGATTCAGGCGAAGCACATCGTCGTTGCCACGGGGTCGCGGCCGAAGGGGTTGCCCGGCCTCGAGCCTGACGGCGACCGTGTTGTGACCAGCGACGAACTCCTTGAGCGCGACCAGGCGCCGAAGTCGATCGCGATCATCGGCGGCGGTGCGATCGGCTGCGAGTTCGCGTCGTTCTTCGCCGACATCGGCAGCGAGGTGACGCTGATCGAAGCGCTGCCGACGCTGGTGCCGCTCGAAGACGGCGATGCGGGCAAGGCCCTAGCGAAGGCGTTCGCTGCGCGCGGCGTCAACGTGATGACGTCGGCGCGGGTGCTGACGGACCGGACGCGCTCGTACGACAGCGTTGTCGAGGTGACGGTAGAGCACGAGGGCGACGAGAAGCAGCTGCCGGCCGAGATTTTGCTCCTGGCGGTGGGACGCGAGGCGGTAACCGATGGTCTGGGCCTCGAGAACACGAAGGCCGAGATCGAGGGCGGTTGGGTGAAGGTCGACGAGACGTACCGGACGGCCGAGCCCAGCGTATACGCGATCGGCGACGCGATCGGCGGGCTGTTGCTCGCGCACGTCGCCGGCGCCGAGGGATTCATCGCTGCTGAGGCGATCGCGGGCAAGGAAGCCCGGCGGCTGGACTACGACCGGGTGCCGCGGGTGACGTACAGCAACCCGCAGGTGGCCGCCGTCGGCCTGACGCTCGCCGAGGCGAAGGAGCGCGGCCTGAACGCGAAGTCGCAGCGTTTCTCGCTCAAGTACAACGCGATGGCGCTGATCCAGGACGAAACGGACGGCTTCGCCAAGGTTGTGTTCGACCAGGACGGCGGCGACCTGTTAGGTGTGCACCTCGTGGGCGCGCACGTCGCCGACATCGTCTCGGAGGCTGCGCTGGGCCGCTTCTTGCAGGCTTCGGCCTGGGAGATGGGCACGAGCATCCACCCGCATCCATCGCTGAGTGAGGTGCTGGGGGAGGCAGCTCAATTGTCGGCAGGTATCAGCATCTACTGGTGAGGAGGAGGCGAAAGACATGGTCTCCGTAAGCGACGTTCCAGGCGCGCAGGGGCTGAACAAGGGCCAGCTCCGCGAGCTGTACTACAAGATGTTCCTGGCACGCTCGGTCGGCGAGCGCGAACGGATGCTGAACCGCATGGGCAAGGGCCCCTTTGCGGTCACCGGCGAGGGTCACGAAGCGGCGCAGGTCGGGACGGCCTACGCAATGACGCCCGGCAAGGACTGGGCGCTCACGTACTACCGCGACATCGGCGTGGCGCTGACGCTGGGCATGACGCCGCAGGACCTGTTGCTCGCACACCTGGCGCGGGCGGAGTCGATTGAGAGCGGGGGGCGCAACATGCCGTCGCACTTCAGCAGCGTCGACCTGCGCATCGTCTCGGGCTCAGCGCCCGTTGCGACACAGGTGCCTCACGCCGTCGGGATCGCGCTGGCGAGCAAGATGCGCGGCCTGGACGAGGTCGCGGTGGCGTACTTTGGCGACGGCGCCGCTAGCGTCGGGGTCGTGCACGAATCGATGAACCTGGCCGGCGTACACAAGCTGGCGGTGATCTTCGTCTGCGAGAACAACCAGTACGCGATCTCTGTGCCGGCGAGCAAGCAGGCAGCGATCACTGACCTTTCGATACGTGCGCAGGGCTACGGCTTTCCGGGTGTGACAGTCGATGGGAACGACGTGCTGACGGTCTACAGCGCCGCGAAGGAGGCTGTCAAGCGGGCACGGGCCGGCGACGGCCCGACGTTCATCGAGGCTAAGACGTACCGGCTCGTGCCGCACACCAGCGATGACGACGACCGTCGCTACCGCAGCCGCGAGGAAGTAGAGGAGTGGGAGAAGAACGGTCCTCTCGTCCGCTTCCGAACCTGGCTGGAGGGGAACGGCGTTGCCTCAAAGGGAGAGATCGACGAGATTGAGGCGACGGCGACAGCCGAGATCGACGCGGCGACGGAGTACGCGGAGGCCGCGCCGACGCCCGACCCGGCGACGGCGATGCGGCACGTGTTCGTGGAGGAGGAGTAGCAGTGGCTGAGAAGACGATGGTTGAGGCGATCCGCGACGCGCTGTCCGAAGAGATGAGGCGTGACGAGAGGGTCTTCGTGCTCGGCGAAGACGTTGGCGGGGGCGGCGTCTTCCGCGCGACCGACGGCCTCCGTGACGAGTTTGGCGAGGAGCGCTGCATGGACACGCCGCTGGCCGAGGCGGCGATCGTCGGTGCAGCGATTGGCGCTTCGATCAACGGGCTGTTGCCTGTCGCCGAGATTCAGTTCGCGGACTTCATCCACCCTGCGTTCGATCAGATCGTGAGCGAGGCGGCGCGGTTGCACTATCGCTCGAACGGCGCCTGGAGCTGCCCGATTACGGTGCGCACGCCGTACGGCGCGGGCATCCACGGCGGGCCGTACCATTCGCAGTCGATCGAGGCGTTCTACGCACACGTGCCGGGGCTGAAGGTGATCTGCGTCGCCAGTCCGTACGATGCTAAGGGCCTGCTGAAGTCGGCGATCCGCGATCCGAATCCTGTGGTGTTTCTCGAGCACAAGAAGGCCTATCGGCTGTTCCGGGAAGAGGTGCCGGACGATGACTACACGATTCCGATTGGCGCCGCCGAGACAAAGCGCGAAGGGCTCGACATGACGCTCGTTACCTACGGACTGATGACACGGTACTCGCTCGAAGCGGCGGAGGAAGTGCAGGGCGACGGCGGAGTCTCGGTCGAGGTGATCGACCTGCGCACGGTGTCTCCTTGGGACAAGGAGCACGTGCTGGAGTCTGTGCGCAAGACGGGCAAAGCACTGATCGTCTACGAGGACAACATCAGTGGCGGCTTCGGCGCCGAGGTGGCGGCGACGATCGCCGAGGACGCATTCGAGTTCCTCGACGGGCCGGTGACGCGCATCGCCTCGCCGGACGTGCCCCTGGCGCCGTACTCCGGGATTCTGGAAGAGCATATCCTGCCGAATGCGGAGAAGATCGCCGCCGGCATTCGCAAGCTGGCGGCGTTCTAGCGCATGTCGTATACGCTGACGCTTCCCGAAGTTGGCGAGACCGTGACTGAGGGCACGATCGAGAAGTGGCTCAAGGCGCCCGGTGACAAAGTCGCGAAGTACGAGCCGATCGTCGAGGTGGACACGGACAAGGTGAACGTCGAGCTGCCGTCGCCGGTCTCCGGCACGCTCCTGGAGATTCTTGTGGCGGAGGGCGAGACGGTGCCGATTGGCGCCGAGCTGTGCACCATCGACCAGGTGCCGGGCGAAACGCCGGCCGAGATCGCCCCGGCTGCGCCTTCCGAAGAGCCACAGCCGGCGAAAGAACCGAGCGCCGCCGCGCCGCGAGAGCGCGGAGATGGGGGCGGGCCCCGCCGCGCGACACCGCGCGTACGAAGGATCGCCGAAGAGTTGGGCGTCGACCTGGCGAGCGTCGAGGGCACGGGCCCGGGCGGACGCATCGTCGAAGATGACGTGCGGACGTTCGCGAAGGGTGCACGAGCCACCGTCGCCGGCGTAGACGAAGAGGCGATCCCTGTCTCGAGCATCCGGCGGACGATCGCCAGGCGCATGTCGGAGTCGGCGTTTACGGCGCCGCATGCGTGGCTGGTCGTCGAAGCGGACGTCAGTGAGCTGGTGCAGCTTCGCGCAGACGAGCGGGAAGCGTTCCGCGAGCGAACCGGCGTAGACCTGACGTATCTGCCGTTCGCAGCGCACGCCGTATCGCAGGCGTTGCCCGATCACCCGTATCTCAACGCTTCCTGGGCAGAGGACGAGATATTGCTCAAGAAGCGCGTGAACCTGGGAGTGGCGGTAGCGACGGAGCGCGGCCTCCTCGTGCCGGTGATCAAGGACGCCGGCCGACTGGGCGTGGCCGGGCTGGCGCAGGCGATATCGGAGCTGGGCGAGAAGGCGCGCGACAAGAAGTTGCAACTCGACGACGTGCAGGGCGGGACGTTTACGCTGGACAACACCGGCGCCTTCGGCTCGATCGTTTCGATGCCTATCGTCAACCTGGGCCAGGCCGCGATCATCAGCCTCGAGTTGATCAAGAGGCGGCCGGCGGTCATGGAAGACGGCGCGATCGCGGTGCGCGACATCGTGAACCTCTGCCTTTCGTTCGACCACCGCATCCTCGACGGCCACCAGGCGGGCGCGTTCCTGGGCGACGTGAAGTCGCGGCTGGAGGCGTTCGGGCCGGGGTCGGACCTCGACTGATGGGCGGCATCGCGATCTGCGACTTTGCGTGGCTGGGCCGGGTCGAATACGAAGAGGCGTGGCAGTACCAGCGAGAGCTGGCGCGGCGACGGGCACTGGGCGAGATCGCCGATACCATTCTGCTGCTTGAGCATCCGCCGGTCTTCACGACCGGCCGGCGCGGGCCGGGAGCGAACCTACGGCTGCCGGAGGAAGCTCTCGGGGCGCCGCTGGTCGAGACGGACCGCGGAGGCGACATAACGTTCCACGGCCCCGGTCAGTTGATCGCCTATCCGATCGTCGACCTGCGCGCGGCCTCACTCTCCGTCGTCAGCTACGTGCGGGCGCTTGAGGAGGCGGTCGTTCGGACCGTTCTGACGTACGGAATCGAAGCGCACACTGAGTGTGGCCTGACCGGCGTCTGGGTTGGCGAAACGGGCCCGCCGGCCGAGAAGATCGCGGCGATCGGGGTGAGGATTGGGAAGCCGGGTGGTCCTGCGGGCGGATGGGTGACGACGCATGGTCTCGCGCTCAACGTCACGGTGGACCTGGAGTGGTTCGAGCGCATCGTGCCGTGCGGGATTGGCGAGCGCGGAGTGACGTCGATCGAATCGCTGACGGGGCAGAGGCCGCGCCTGGAGGACGTCGCCGAAGTGCTTAGAGACGCGTTAGGGTACGTCCTGGGGCGAGAGGTTCGGGTAGTCGACTCACCGATGGTGACCGGCCGGGCTATGCCCGCGCCCTGACGGGCTGTGGGCTGATGAGAGGGCAGGAGGCCAAAGATGCGCTTGACGGTTAGATGCTAGTATCCTAATGTACTAGTAATGGCCACCCAACCGAAGAGAAACCAGCTCAGTGCGTTTGGGAAACAGCAGTTCAATATCTATCTTCCGCCCGACCTCGTGCGAGAACTGAAGCACGCCGCTATTGACGATAGGTCTCACATGAGCGGCTACGTTGAGATGATCTTTAGTAAGTTCCTCGCAGAACGGAAGAAGGGATTGAAGTAATGACTCGCTTGACCGTCGCCGTTTATACAGAGAATCTGGAGAAGCTGCTGGACTTCTATGAGGCTGCGCTCGGCGTGAAACCACAAGGCCATGGTGACTGGCGGCCGTTCAACCTGGCTGTGAGTACATTCGCGGTGCATGCAGGAGGAGCGCCGGAGGACCACCCGTCAGGCTTCAACGTGTCGATAGAAGTGGATGACATCGACGCTGCGCTTGCCCGGTGCGAGGCTCACGGCGCGAGGGTGCTCGAAGGAGTCTCCGACGAGGCCTTCGGCCGGCGGGCCGTGATTGAGGACCCCGATGGTCGCACACTCCAACTCTTGCAGGTCGAGATGGGATAGCTGGCGCCCAGAATGGGCGCTCGGCGCTAGTGACACTTATCACATGACGTACAACGTATACAGAGGATGATTGGGCTTGATGATCCGAAGGCGATCAGCGCGGCCCTTGCCGGGAGGAGCTTAGCTTGTGACTACAGAACTGGAAGAGGGGACCGACGTGGAAGAGTCCACTAAAGCTCGCGGCGAGTCCATCATCAAGGCGATCGGCGTCGTCAAGACGTACGACACGGGCCGCATCAAGGTCAACGCACTGCGCGGCATCGACCTGCAGATCAATCCGGGAGAGATGGTGGCGATCATGGGCCCATCCGGCTGCGGCAAGACGACGCTTCTCAACTGCCTCTCCGGGCTGGACGTAATCGACAGCGGGCAGGTGATCGTTGAGGGTGTCGATCTGAACACGATGTCTGACAACGCGAAGACGGAGCATCGTGCCGGGCGGATGGGCTTCATCTTCCAGTTCTACAACCTGCTGCCGGTGCTCTCGGCCGTCGAGAACGTCGAGCTGCCGCTGCTCGTCTCGGGCACGTCCGCCAAGGAAGCGCGGCGAAAGGCGATGGACGCGCTCGAGGTCGTCAAGCTTGCCGACTG
>JADFQV010000046.1 GCA_022561635.1 Chloroflexota bacterium
ACTTGGGAAGCGTGGCCTCCTACGCTTGACTCGTGGGGACTATTGCGGAGGCACGACGCCTGCGACCTGCCCGTTTCTCTGCCCCGGCGGCTGTTCTTCTCCTGGCGCTGGCGGCGCTGGCCGTCGCTGCCTGCGATGACAGCGGCGAGGGCGGCGAGATCGACATCGATGGCTCCTCCACCGTATATCCGATCTCGGCAGCAGTGGCCGAGGATTTCGACGCCGTGGCAGGCGATGTCCGCGTCAACGTCGGCTTCTCCGGCACCGGTGGTGGCTTCGAGGCCTTCTGCGCCGGCGAGACGCATATCAGCGACGCCTCGCGCCCCATCAGGCAGAACGAGATCGACGCCTGCGCCGAGAACGGCATCGACGATGTCCTCGAGATTGAGATCGGTCTCGATGCTCTGACCGTGATGGTTCACCCCGATAACGACTTCGTCGATTGCCTCACGATCGAGCAGCTGCACGAGATCTTCCGCACGGACGGCGCAACCAACTGGAGCGAGGTCGACGCAAGCTTCCCTGACCAGTCGATCGCCCTCTACTTTCCGGGCACGGACTCTGGCACGTTCGACTACTTCGTCGAGACCGTCATCAACGATGTGGACGAGGCCGCCTTTCACCGCGGCGATGGCACGGCGTCGGAGGACGACAATGTCCTGGCGCAGGGCATCGGCGGGGACGGCGACTCGATCGGTTACTTCGGCTTCGCCTACTTCCAGGACGCCGGCCAGTCGCTGAAGGCCGTCTCCATCGACGCCGGCGATGGCTGCGTCGCCCCGTCGTTCGAATCAGCGCTGGACGGCAGCTATCCCCTCAGCCGTCCGCTGTACATCTATACCCGCGAGCTGTTCCTGGCCGAACATCCCGTGAACCCGGTCCTTCGCTTCGTCGAGTTCTACCTCGACAACGCGACCGCCCTGGTGGCAGAAGTCGGCTACGTCTCGCTGCCGCCTGACGTCCTGCAAGCCCAGAAGGACAAGATCGCGCCGTTTCTGCCATGACCGTCGCTGATCCCGGCGACATGAACAAAGCGCTGAAGAAGCGCCAGTTCAGCCGGCCGGGCGAGTCCGTCATTCTCTTCGTCATCACCCTCTGCGCCGCCGTCTCGCTCGTCACGACGGTGCTGATCGTCGCCGTGCTCGTGCGAGAGTCCGCCACCTTCTTCCAGCACGTCTCGTTCGCAGAGTTCTTCCTGGAGACGGAGTGGCAGCCGCTGTTCGAGCCGGTCTCGTTCGGCATCTGGGAGCTCGTGGCCGGCACGCTGCTGGTCACCTTCTGGGCGCTCGTCTTTGCCGTGCCGGTCGGCCTGGCGACGGCTGTTTACCTCAGCGAGTACGCGAACTCGACCACGCGCAAGGTGCTGAAGCCGCTGCTGGAGGCGCTGGCCGGCGTCCCGACAGTCGTTTACGCGTACTTCGCGCTCACCTTCATCACGCAAGACCTGCTGCGGCCGGTGTTCGGCGCGGAGGTCAACGTCTTCAACGCTCTTGCGGCCAGCATCATGCTCGCGGTGATGATCCTGCCGACGATCGCTTCTATCTCCGAAGACGCCATGTCCAGCGTTCCGCGCGACCTGCGGGAGGCGGCCTACGGACTGGGCGCGACGCGGCTTGAGGTCACGATTCGCGTCGTCTTTCCTGCGGCGCTGTCGGGGATCATCGCCGCCATCTTGCTGGCGATCGCGCGCGTCGTCGGCGAGACCATGATTGTGGCGATCGCCGCCGGCTCAACCCCGCAGCTCACGGCTAACCCGCTGGACGGCGTCCAGACGATGACCGGCTTCATGTTGCAGGTCGGCCTTGGCGACGCCGCGCGCGGAACCGTCGACTATCAGTCGCTGTTCGCAGTCGGCATGATGCTGTTCTTGATCACGCTGGCGTTCAACGTTGTCGCCCACTTCTTCGTCCGCCGATACCGGGAAGAGTACGAATAGTGGCCGGCGAATCGATCCGTCTGCGGGCAGGGGGCGCCGTGGCCCGCCGTCAGCTCGTCTCGCGGCTTTCGCGGTATCTGTTCCTGGCGGCGGCGCTCTTCGGCGTCAGCATTCTCGGCTTTCTCGGCTACGAGACGATCGTCTCCGGGGCCTCTCGCCTGAGCCTGGACTTTCTGACGAACTATCCATCGCGCTTTGCCGAGAAGGCCGGTCTGCGGCCGGCGCTCTTCGGCACGTTCTGGCTGATGATGATCACGATTTTCTCATCCATCCCGATCGCCATCGGCACCGCGATCTGGATTGAGGAGTTTGCTCCCCGCAACCGTGTAATAACGATCGTCAAGATCAACCTGGCCAACCTGGCCGGCGTGCCCAGCATCATCTACGGCATCCTCGGCCTCACGATCTTCGTCCGCTTCGCCGGCATGGACCGCAGCCTTCTGGCCGGCGGCTTCACGCTGGCGCTGATGATCATCCCGATGACGGTGATCGCGTCGCAGGAGGCGATCCGGCAGGTGCCGCCCAGCCTGCGCGATGGGGCCCTGGCTCTGGGCGCCACGCGCTGGCAGGCCGTGCGGTACAACGTCCTGCCCAACGCCATACCGGGAATCATGACCGGCACGATCCTGTCGATCTCGCGCGCCATCGGCGAGACTGCCGCTCTGCTCATGATCGGTGGCTTTACGTTCATCCGCTTCGATCCCGGCCCCAATTTCGCCGACTTTGCGGATCCGGCCGGATTCCTGGCTGGCCTGAACGAATCCTTCACGGTCATCCCCATCCAGATCTACGCGTGGTCGATCGATTCGCGGCGCGAGTTCCAGGCGAACGCGGCGGCGGCGATCATCGTCCTGATGGTGGGCGTCATGGCGCTCAACCTGCTGGCGGCGGTCATCCGGGAGCGCTTCCGGCGCAACTAGAGTGGAAAAGTGAGGACTACGATGAGAGAATTGACGGCGGAGCTCCGGCAAAGCCCGGCCATCCCGAGACCGGAGCGTCCCAGGAGTCTCGTTACGTCTGATGCTACCGCGGCCGAAAGAGTTGAGATGGGAGACCCCATCCGTCAGCCGTCTGAGGACGCCGTCTTCCGCCTGCGGGACGTTGGCCTCTGGTACGGCAACAAGCACGCCATCTCCGATATCACCCTGGACATCCCCGTCAACCGCGTGACGGCGCTGATCGGCCCGTCCGGCTGCGGCAAGAGTTCGCTGCTGCGCTGCCTCAACCGCATGAACGACCTGATCCCGTCGGCGCGCGTGGAGGGAACGGTCGAGTATCATGGCGCCGACATCTACGCCAAGAGCGTCGACCCGGTCGAGGTGCGGCGGCGCGTCGGCATGGTGTTCCAGAAGCCGAACCCCTTCCCCAAGTCAATCCAGGATAACGTCGTCTTTGGGGCCAAGGTCAACGGCATCAAGGGTGATAGCCGCGAAATCGCCGAGCGCGCCTTGAAGCAGGCCGCACTCTGGGACGAGGTGAAGAACGACCTCAAGATGTCCGGCCTGGAGCTCTCCGGCGGGCAGCAGCAGCGGCTCTGCATCGCCCGGGCCCTGGCTGTGCAGCCAGACGTCATCCTGATGGACGAGCCGTGCTCCGCTCTGGACCCGATCGCCACGCTGAAGATCGAGGACCTGATCCGCGAGCTGGTCAAGGAGTACACGATCATCATCGTCACCCACAACATGCAACAGGCCGCCCGCGTGTCCGACTACACGGCCTTCCTGCTGGCGCAGGAGCACGGGCTCAACGGCACTTTGATCGAGTACGGCCCGACGAACGAGATATTCACCCAACCCCGTGAACAGCGGACAGAAGACTACATCACGGGAAGGTTCGGATAGCCGATGACTCGCTCGGTCTTCGAGAATAAGCTCGCCGAAGTGCAGGAGGACATGCTGGTGATGGCCGGCATGGTGCAGGAAGCGATCTCACAGGGCGTCGAAGCGCTGAAGACGAGGAACGTGGAGCAGGCCCGCCGCGTCATCGCCAACGATGTGGAGATCAACAACAAGCGCTACGAAACCGAAGACAAGTGCATAGAGCTGATCTCGCTTCAAGCGCCCCTGGCGAGCGACCTGCGCACGATCATCGCCGTGCTGCACATAACGGTTGATCTCGAGCGCATGGGTGATCACGCCGAGGGGATAGCCAAGATCGTCCTCATGCTGGCGGACGAAGCGCCCCTCAAGCCTTACATCGACATCCCGCGCATGGCGCAGATCGCCATAGAGATGATGGAAGGGGCCCTGGAGGCCTACAAGCAACGTGACACGGCGCTGGCCCGCCGCATTATCGACCGCGACGATGAGGTGGATGAACTGTACGACCAGCTCTACCGGGAGCTACTGATGTTCATGATCGAGGAGCGGGGCACGATCCAGCGCGCTACGTACTTGATCTGGGTCGCCCACAACCTCGAACGCATCGCGGACCGGGTGACTAACATCTGCGAGCGCGTAGTCTACCTGGTCGAGGGCAAGATCCACGACCTGAACGTCTCGAAGTACTAGAGTCGCTCGTCGCTCAGGCGGCGAAGCCGTGGAGCGCCGCATCGCCGGCGGCCTCGGTGGCAAGGCTCAAGGTCTGCAGCCTGCGCAGGCCGCTGAGGAGAGTCGAGACTACCGCGCCGACGGGCATCTCCAGTAGCACGGAAACCTGCTCGCGCGTGAGCTGGGTATCGAAAGTCAGTGAGAGTACCTCGCGCTCGCTCGTGTCGTGCGGGGAACCGTCAGCGCCGCAGAGCTTGCGGGCGTTGGTGAACAGCGAAAGGACGAAGGCGTCCTCGTCGGCGTGGGTTTCGCTCAGCGCTAGTTCGAAGGCGGAGACGACTTTGTCGACGCCGGGCCCGTAGCCGTTGGACATCGCCCGCACGTAGGCGAAGAGGCCTGGGAAGTGACGCGCGAACCGCTGCCTGTGAGCAACGGAGATCCTGGATGCGCCGCCGTTGATTGCTGTGATCTGTCCCATTTTGCGTTCCTCCGGTTTGGGTTGCTTAGACCAACCTAGCAGAGGCAGCGTCCGTCGGGGCACATTAGCGGTTATGGCGCGGTGCAGGACTGGTTGAGGTCGCGTAAAGACGCTAGTCTTCGTTGATCAGCGGCGACAGCGGGTCGTTGTCGCGGAGGCGGCCTCGGCGCTCCAGCATGTATCCGAATCCGCGCACACAGAGAATGTACGGGTTCGAGCTGTTGTCCTTCAGCTTGCGGCGCAGGTTCGCGATGTGGACCTTCACCAGGTTCTGCGCGTCTCGCTCGCTGTAATCGTGCTGGTGCACCGCCGAGAGCAGGGCACGCGGGTCTACGACACGGCCAGTCTGCTGGGCGAGGACGGCGAGAAGGCGGAACTCCGTCGGCGTCAGCTGCACTGGCTCGCCGGACACGGTCACCTGATACTTCTCGAAGTCGATCACCAGGTCGCGGACGATGGTGCGGTTGGCTGTGGGGTCGCCCGGCTGCACGCGGCGCAGGAGCGCGCGAACGCGGGCAGCGAAGACGGCCGGGTCGACGCGCGAGATCACGGCGTCGTCGGCGCCGGCGTCCAGCGAGGCGATAAGGTCGCTCTCGCGCGGCATGACGACCATGATCGGCGCTTTTTGTAGTTCTCGCGTGGCGCGCGCAGCGCGGACTGCGGCGTCCGGCTCATCCTGTGCGATGACCACGAGGCCGGGGACTGACCTCTGGGCTGACTCGAACAGGCCGGTCAGCTCCGCACAATCCTCGACGGCGAACCCGAGTGATTCCAGGGCATCGCTCAGATGGCTGGACCAGACGCTCGGGTCTCCCAGCACGGATGCCGTCTTGGTGGCGATAATTTGAGCTGTAGCAACGGACTGATTCATAACATCTCTCAATACGGTGTTACCGTGTCTGTAAGGGATGACGGCATGTCGTGAAGGATGTTACAGCGACGCTCGCGACAGTCGCGTTTCTGCCAACCCATGAACGCGGTGCTCGGGGCCCGAGGCGTGCTCTTCGAACCAGCGTACGATCGACGCTTCCTTCGTAAAGAAGAGCACTTGCATGCGCTCACTCAGCGTCAGGAGGTAGTCCATCATGCGCGGCAAGCGCCTTGAGTCGAGGTCAACGAACGGGTCATCGAGCACAAGCGGCACCGGCTCGCCGATGGCGCTCATGTGCTGTGCCAGGCCCACGCGCATCAGCACGTAGACCATCGTGCGCGTACCGTGGCTAACCGGCGGATCGGTGATCACCTCGCCGGTTTCCGGCAGGAGGAGCGAGACGCGTAGCGATGCCGGGTCGACGTGCGCCCGGCTATACCGCCCTTCGGTTACCTTCTCAATGCCTTCGCTGAGGAAGGTGTTAACGGCGGGGGCAAAGTCGCGGTAGACCTGCACCATCGCCTCCTCGATTTGAGACCGGGCCAGTGCTACGGCGGCCCGTGCCTTCTCCAGCCGTTCCACCTCACGCCGCCAGCGTGCAGCTTCTTCCTCCAGCTCCGAGGCCGGGCGGTGCTGCTCCAGCACGAGGTCCACCTTCTGCTCGAGGCGGCCTTCCTCTAGTTGCGCCTCCTGAAGCTCGTCGCGCAGGCGGTCACGCTCCTTGGCCAGCTGCTCAAGCGAGCGGTCGGTCTCGATATCGGCCAGCTCGGGCCGCTTCGCGAGAAGATCCGAGAGAGCACGTTCACAGTCGGCCAGCCTGGTCTCGGTCTCCTCGATCGTGCGGCCGGCGAGCGTCGCGTCGCAGCGGTGCCTGGCCTCGGCGGCTCTGGCGAGGGCGGACTGGTGGCGCGCGTGATCTTGCGCGGCGGCCTCGAACGCGCGCAGGCCTTCGTCGACGTTGGCTTCCGAAATGCCGGCTGCGGCCATCAGGTTACGCAGCTGTCCCTCGATCGTCTCCAGGGCCGCTTCCTGGCCCGCGACTTCGGTCGTCAGGCGCCCGGCCAGCTCCGAGCGCGGCCGCAGCGAGAGGAAGCGCCGGTGGCGGTCGAGCAGCGCGCGGGCCTCCTCAGCGGAAACGGCAGGCGCGGCCTCGGCGGTGGGCGGGTCGTCCTGGCGCAGGATGCGCCGCACCCGCCCCGCTATCCAACGCACGATCGCCCGCAGCGCGTCACCGATCGCTGCGGTAACGCCGCGCGCGGTTGGCTCGAAGGCTACGGTTTCGAGCGCACGCACCTGCTCGTCCGTCAGGGTGCCGACGCCTTCTCGCAGAGTCTCGTATTCCAGCCGCTCGTTGTCAGAGATTGCGGCGGCGGCCCCGTCACGATCGCCTCTCAGGCGCTCGATCCCGTTCAGGAGCTGCGACCAGCGGCCCTTGAGCGCCAGCATCTCGTCCCGCAGCGAGGCGGGAAAACCGGCGCCGGCGGACAGCGCTTCGGCTTCAGACTCCGCGCGTTCTGCTTCGTCCGTCTCGGCTGCGACAGCGTCCAACCGCGAACGCAGCGTCGCGATCTGTGTGCGCAGCGCTAGCGCCTCAGTTCGTGCGCGCTCTTCCTGCAGCTGTCGCACGAGCACCCGCCGCTCCTCCAACTCGCGGGCCGTTCGTGCGGCCTGGGCGCGCGCCTCCTCGCCGGCCGCCAGCTCCGCCTGTGCTCGTGCGAGGTGCTGTCTGGCTCGCGGAAGCTCCGCCGTGCGGGCGGCGTCGGAGCCGATCCGTGACTCGACGCTCTTCAGACTCTTGATCGCGCGCGCCGCCGAAACGTCGCGGCCAGCGGAGTCCGCCAGGGCGGCCACGGCGTCGCCGATCTGACTGGGCGAGGCGCCCTGCGTGACGTCGAAGATCTCGCCCTGCGAGACGAAGGCGCAGCTCTGGAAGACGCCGCGAGACATGCCGAACTGCTTGCGGGCGAAGGGCACGTTGCCGTGCCGGCCACGCCCGAACTTGGACGCCACGTCGAGGCCCGTCGCCACGTCGATCAGCTGCGTCGCCACATCGGCGGCGAAGTCGCGGCGCACCTCGTAGCGGTCGCCGTTCGAAAGCTCGTATTCGAGGGTGCCGCGGTATACGCTGCCGGTCCAGGGCCGGAAACGCTCGTAGCGTTCGTTTTCCGCCTTGAGCGCCCGTTCGTTCTCGAAGAAGCCGTAGAGGAGAGCGCTGATCGCGGCCTGTAGCGTCGATTTGCCGGCCTCGTTCTCGCCGACGAACAGGTTGAGGCCCGGCGATAGCTCCGCGCCGAAGTCGCTCAGACAGCCGAACGCCGGCAGGTCGATCCGCCGCAGCCTCAACGGACCTGCACCTCTTTGCGGTCGAACGCCTGCAGGCCGTAGAGCAGCGCCGCCTCGGCGATCTCGCGCTCATCGCCCGCGGTACTTTCGACTCGCTCGAGCATGAGCCGCGCGAACGCACCCTTCGTCGTCGACTCTTCCGCGATCTCGTCGATGCGGTAAGCGGGCTGCGTGCGGTCGACGATGTCGAGATACGAGAAGTGCTCGGCGCATGAGTCGTAAAGTGACTGCAGGGAGAGGTCGACGTCGGGGTTGAGCTCGCCGCCAAGGACGATGCGCGCGATGGTGGAGGCGTCACCGAGAGCGACGATCGCTGCCCGCGCCTCATCGCTTGACTCCATGCCGCTGACGTCGGTGGCAAACGACTGGTAGCGCACACGTCCGAACGGCAGCAGCGAGCAAGAGAAGGCGCCAGCGTCGACGTCCAGCCGCGCGACGCAGTGCTCGCCCTCTTCGGCGAAGTCCAGCGGCTCGGGCGAGCCCGGATAGGCGTACCGCGGCGCCTCAGGCGGGTCGAGACGCGGCGCGTGGTAGTGGCCCAGCAGCGCGAAGCCGGCGCCCGTCGCTTCCAGGTCCTCCTGGCGGAACGGTGCGTGCGCGGGCTTGCCCTCCGGCACCGAGCGCGTGTCCGACCCGTGGAAGAGCAGCACATGGTCCCCGCCGGCGGGCGTTCGGAAGCCCTCAAGCAGGTTGGCGCGAACGTCCGGCGCGTCGTGTGCGGCGCCCCAGATCGTGACGCCACCGGCCAGCTCCACCGGAGCGAACGATCGCTCGCGGAAGATCGTCACGTTCGGCGGCCAGGTCAGGCGGTGGTAAACGGAGTCGGGGACGTACGGGTCGTGGTTGCCGGGCGCGAGCAGCGCGGGCACGTCGCCCAGGCGCTCGAGCTGCTGGCGTATGAAGTTGGCGGTATCGGGCGTGACGCGCTCGTGCTCGTAAAGGTCGCCGCCGATCGTCACAGCGTCGGCGCCGATCTCCAGCGCCAGGTCGATGAAGCGCCGGAAGCCGTCGCGCAACTCCTGGCGGCGGGCCGAGGCGATGGTGGGGCTCATGCCAGCGCCGCTATAGGCGCGGTCCAGGTGGACGTCAGCTGTGTGGAGAATCGTGGTCATATGATAAAGCGCTTTGGCGTTTCGTTAATTGTAAGCCGTGCGCGCACGGCGTCAACGCCAAAATGGCTCGCGCAGGAATTGGGGGGCACCGCGTTCGATCGATCCACGCGCACGCATGGCGGGCGGTAGAATGACCCTGATCAGACACGAGATCGAGCAGGTGGCTCAGTGGGGCCAAACCGAAGTTGAAGACGGTAGAAGGGACGCGGTCGAGAAAGATGGTCACGAATCTCGAGCTAAATCAGCGCGCCCGCGGCTGGCTGCGCCACACCTGGCGCAAGGCGACGACGGTCGACGACTGGGGCCGGGACGGCAAGCCGCACGCCTGGTGGGATCAGTACAGTACCCCACCGATGCTCAACTTCCCTCGCTTCGATCTCTCCGAATCCAGCTACCCACTGGCGCTGATGGCCGAGGCCACGCCGGCCTGGCGCGAGGTCTACGCTGACATCCTCGACCGCCTGATCGCTCGCCATACTACATTCTGGGCCGCCGTCGACTGGCTCACTCAGTTCGGCCACGACCCGAAGCGGGGCGACTACCCGGAAGAGTGGAAGGGGTTTCTCGTCCCAGACCACCTGTGGGGTAAGTACGACGCACCTGGCTGGACGGCAAACGGCATAGACCCCTGGGGCCTCCAACCGGACCCGATCGGCTCTGACGGCAACCTCTTTTTCCGCGGCTTCCTCAACCTGATGCTGGCGATTCACCGTTACATCTCCGGCGACGACAAGTGGGATCAACCGTTCCCTGTGGCCGGGCTCGAGAACCAGACGTTCGATTGGACGCATCCTCGCATCGCCGGCTTCCTCAGCGATCAGTGGGAGCAACGACCCGAAGGCCCGCACTGCGAGAACACCAAGATCTGGCCCTTCTGTCTCTCCGCCGCCGGCCTCGGCCTCCAGCTCACCGACAAGACAACCGGCAGCGCCCATCACTGGGTCTTCGATCGCTGGCTCGAAGAGACCCTCAAGAAGCGCTACATGTCGTTCACTGAGGACGGCCGCATGCAGACGATGGCCCTCTACTACGACCCGGAGATCGACCACCTGCAGAGCCCCAACCCGCTGATGGGTCTTGCCCCCTGCTGGTACGTTATCCCCCAGGACCGCCCTCTCGCCGAACTGATGTACCAGGCCGCCGTCACCACTCTCGGCTGGAACAATCCGGCGATCCCAGTGACTCGCCCTCCTGACCTTCGTTTCCTGACCATGGGCCTCGTCCTGGCCCAGGAACTCGGTGATTCCGTCACCGCCGCACGGCTGCGCGAATCAGTCGAGGACTGGTGCGAGCCACGGTTCTTCGGCGACGATAGCGACGAGTTCGGATTCTGGTTTCAGCTCGGGGAAGCACACCCTCGCGGGCAGATGAGCGCCTTCCTGTTGCTTGGCGAACTCGTAGAGGAAGGCTCTTGGTGGCGCGTGTTCAACGAGCCAAACCTCGCCAAGTTCGACCAGCCAGAGGTCGTTGGCGTCGACTATCCCAAGATCGGTATATCGCGCGCCTTCAACGACGACGGTGGCGTCCTCCACGTCACTACATACGCTGCCACCGCTGCTCACCGCGGCGAGCCAACGAGCTTCCGCGTTCGAAAGCTGCGGTCGCCGGCAGCAGTCACAGTCCGTTGTAACGGTGAGCAGTTCGACCGATGGCGCTCAATAGGCCCTGACGAGATCGAGATCGACACCACTATCGACCGCAATTCGTTCGAAGTACTCACTAGAAACGGCACTGAATCGAAGGCCAAGGGCGCCGATGCTAGCCGAAGCAAGGCGAGCGCGCCAACGAAGCTGGATCTTCCGCGCGAATCCGGCGCAAGCGCGATCCGCGACGCCGGCCTCTTGATCGTCTCCGGTGGCGGCACCTGCCCCTGCTGTGCCTGACCCCGGGTCAGGATGCACGAGAGCGCGTAACGAGGCCTGCTGCGAGTCGTCTAACTCAACGGATGGAGGTCCTGCCTTGCACACTCGAAGCGGCTTTTCACTGTTCGTTGGAATAACACTCGCTGGCCTCTATGGGTTGGCCTGCGCTGGTGGAGGCGAGTCTTCTGAGGCGCGGTCAGACTACGAAAGCGCGTCGGCGGCTGTCGTTCAGATCATAGCCCGCGACTCCTCAGGCGAGGAAGTTTGGATCGGCTCCGGAACCTTCATCGATGCCTCCGGACTGATTCTGACCAACGCTCATGTAGTGGATGAGCGCGACGACGAATATGTGGACCTCGCTGTTGCGATCACCGCCAGCACCGACCTCCCACCGGAACTGTCCTTTCTCGCTGAGATCGTGGCAATAGACTACGAGCTTGACCTGGCGGTTATCGCCATCGTTTCGAACCTCGATGGAGAAGCTGTGGATGATCGGTTCCCCATTGTGCCAATCGGAGACTCAGACGGCCTGGAGATCGGCGACGATCTGCGGATCATCGGCTACCCAGCGATCGGCGGCGAGACGATCACTCTGACTGAGGGTGCGACTAGCGGGTTCCTCCCTGAGACCGGGATAGAGGGCCGCGCCTGGATCAAGACAGATGCCGCCGTCCTGGCAGGAAGCAGCGGCGGACTCGCCCTCCACGACGGGCTGCTCGTCGGACTGCCAAGCATCGTTGGTGCCGGAGCCGAATCAGACGAAGTCATCGACTGCGATCTCATCTTCGATACGAATGGCGACGAATTAATCGACGAAGGTGACACCTGCTTGCCAACGGGCGGTTTTCTCAATGGCCTCAGACCGATCAACCTGGCCCTGCCGCTGATCGAGGCAGCTCAGTCGGGAACTGAGTACATCTCCCCTTACTGATCTGCCGACAGCTTGATCTCGCGCACGCGATGCGCCAGCGCCGAGAGGCCCAGGCCCGCGGGAGACGGCCCTAACTCACCTCGCGCAGACGGCCAGACTTGACGTCGAACACGAACCCGGTGACCGTGATGTCGTCCGGGATCAGCGGCGACGAGCGGATCGTCTGCACGTCCTGACGCACGCTCTCGTCCAGGTCCGAGAACGGCAGGAAGTCTATCCCCGAAGCGTCGGCGTTCAGGTCGTCGCGCAGCATACCTCGCAACTGATCGTTCGTGAACGTCAGCATGCCGCAGTCCGTGTGGTGGATCACGACGAACTCGCGCGTCCCCAGCAGCTTGTACGAGATTATTAGCGATCGAAGAGCGTCGTCGCTGGCGCGGCCGCCGGCGTTCCGGATGACGTGCGCGTCGCCCTCGTCCAGGCCGAGAAACTTCTCAGGGTGCAGGCGGGCGTCCATGCATACGAGGACGGAGACCTGGCGGCCCGGGGGCATCGGCAGGTCTCCCTTCGTAAAGTCAGCGGCATATCGTTCGTTGGCGGCGAGCAGTTCGGGTAGTACTGGCATCGGCGTTCCTTTCAAAGTGGGCAAGGCAGGTTGCGGAATATCTCCCGGATGGCCTGCCGCTGCGAGGCTACTTGTTCGGCTGTGGCGTCATGCGCAGGTACGGCTTCAACTCTTTGTAGCCCTTGGGGAAGAGCTTGTCGGCCTCCTCGTTGGAGATGGATGGCAGGATGACGACGTCATCGCCGTCCTTCCAGTTCGCGGGGGTCGCCACCTTCTCGTACTCCGTGAGCTGCAGAGCGTCGATCACCCGCAAGATTTCGCCGAAGTCACGCCCGGTCGGTGCCGGATAAGTGAGCATCAGACGTACCTTCTTATTCGGATCGATGATGAACACCGAGCGTACCGTCACCGTCGCTTCGGCGTTTGGGTGAATCATGTCGTACAGCTCCGCCACCTTGCGGTCCGCGTCTGCCAGGAGCGGGAAGTTGAGCGCCGCACCCTGAGTCTCTTCGATGTCCTTCGCCCAGGAGTTGTGAGACTCGACGGAGTCCACGCTGAGGGCGATCACCTTAACGTTGCGCTTGTCGAACTCTGGCTTGAGATGCGCGACTTGGCCCAGCTCGGTTGTGCAGACGGGCGTAAAGTCAGCGGGGTGCGAAAAGAGGACCGCCCAGCTGTCGCCGATCCAATCGTGGAACGAGATCTTGCCTTCGGTCGAGTCCTGCGTGAAGTCAGGGGCTGTGTCGCCTAGTCGAATCGCCATTGGGTTCCTCCTTAGAACGGGGGCGTCTCTGTGAACCAGTTCGAATCTAGGGCGGACACGAGCTGGTGTCGCAATATTACTACAGTAGTCAAAGCCGAATCGTCTGTAGATGCTCGTCGGCCGTTGCCGTCGGCACGCCTCGAAACACGCTCTACTTGGCGTGAACCAGACATAATCGGCTGCCGCTGGCAGTTTTGCTCTTGAGTATGCATAATAGCGGTGATTCGTGACTGTTACCCGCGCGTGCGGTCGTCCGAAGTAGAGTCAGCAAGGAGCACATATATATGAACTCAATATTCCTGACATCGTTCTGGGATGTGGTGGTGTGGATCGTCATCGTTTGGTTCTGGGCGATGGTCATATGGATGTTCATCACTGTTTTCGCGGACATCTTTCGCCGCCGCGACCTCTCGGGAATAGCGAAAGCGTTCTGGATCTTCCTCATCTTCATACTTCCCTTGATAGGAATCCTGATCTACTTCATAGCGCGCCCAGCGGACGCCACAGCCGAGCAAGATGCAGAGATCATGGCGGCGCAGCGGCGCGCCATGGGCTACTCAGCCACGGCAGAGATCGAGAAGGGTCAGCAGCTACTCGCCGCCGGCACTATCACGCAGGCTGAGTTCGACTCCATCAAAGCCAGGGCGCTCCAATAGGCAGGTCGTGCCGGGCGGCGGCCCGCTAGCCAGCCGTCCCATGGCGAGAGTGGCGGGAGTGCATGGGAGTCGAACCCACCTGTCCGCCAAACGACGGACACACCGGTTTTGAAGACCGGGAGACCCACCGGGGCCTATCCACTCCCGCAAATAGCCTCGTACCTGGCGCCTCCCT
>JADFQV010000073.1 GCA_022561635.1 Chloroflexota bacterium
ATGAGCGCGGGCCGCGGCCTCACCTTCGGCAGGCGGCCGAGGGACGCCTCGAGCCTGTCGGCGTCGCGCCTGTGGGCCGCGTCAAGACGCCCGGAACGCTTTGCGTCAGTCATCTTCGTAAAACGCCAGCCCAACGAAGCCCGGGCCGGTGTGGACGGCCATGACGGAGGTGAAGTCGGTCTGCAGTAGCTCCACCGGCGCCAGCTCGCGGCACAGGGCCTTGCTCAAACGCCGCGCCGCTTCGGGCGCACCAGTGTGCATGACCGCGGCACGCAGCGCGCCTCCTGACGAATGCGCCCTGACGTACTCCAGCAGCCGTTGGAGCCCCTTCTCCTCCGTCCGCACGCGCCCGATCGAGCGCGTGCGGCCCTCCGCGAACGCCAGTAGCGGCCGGATGCGAAGGAGCTGCGCCGTCCAGTGCACGATCCAGGGCACGCGGCCGCCGCGCGCCAGGTAGCGCATCGTGCCCAGCAGGCCGACCAGCCGCGCCCGCCCGGCAACTCTGAGCGCTTGCTCCGAAGCCTCGCCGGCAGAAGCGCCGCCGGCCAGGCTGCGGGCCGCGGCGAGGACCGCGAAGCCGTGCGTCATCGCCAACCCGCCGGTCTCAACGACTCGCACGTCGAAGCCCGGCAGCTCCTCCGCCGCGAGGGCGCGCGCCGTGACGGCGGACTCGTACGTTCCGCTGAAGCTCGCAGACAGCGTCAGGCAGAGCACCTGGGCCGCGCCGGCGTCGGCTGCTTGCCGATATGCTTCGAGGAACTGGGCCGGCGCGGGCGAGGTCGTGCGCAGGGGACGTTTCGTCTCGTCGGCCAGCCGGAACAGTTCAGAGGAACTGAGCGAGCCGTCAGGGTACACATCGTCGCCGATGAGGAGGCCGAGAGGCACGGTGACGATGCCGAGTGCGCCTGCCAGGTGCGACGGGATACAGGCGGAGCTATCTGTGACAACGGCAGTCCTGGGCATCGGCGGCGTTCATGATGCACCGTTCCGCCTAAGTAAGCCAGTATGCTATACTCGCCGCGACGGAAAGCAGAAGGAAGCGACACCCTCGTAGATGCTCACGAAGGAAAAGACGGCGGAAATCGCCGCAGAGCACCGGTCCCATCCAACGGACTCGGGTTCCACTGAGATACAGGTCGCGCTCCTCAGCGAGCGGATCAAACAACTTACCGATCACCTCCGTGTGCATCGTAAGGACTTCCACTCTCAGCGTGGGCTACTCCAGCTTGTCGGCCGCAGGCGGCGGCTACTTCGTTACCTCAACCGCCAAAGCCCGGCAAGCTACAAGGCACTGATCGCCAAACTGGGCCTGCGCAAGTAAGCGCGGGCCTTTCTCTTTTCGCGGCCACTCATCATAGCGGGCTGAAGTAGCGGCAAAGAGCCGCCGGCAACGCTGACCGCAGCTTCCGGGACAGGCGCAGCAACGTCCTGAAGGTTAAGCGCACCGTACGGCCCGCCAAGACAAGACCCAGGAGGTCAGAACACAAATGGTAGAACAATTCGAACGCGAGATCGGCGGCAAGACGCTTCAGATCGAGACCGGCAAGCTCGCCGGCCTGGCCGACGGCGCCGTCACCATTCGCTACGGCGACACGATGCTCCTCGTGACGGCGGTCATGAACAACAAGCCCCGCGAGGGCACGGACTTCTTCCCGCTAACGATCGATTTCGAGGAGCGCATGTACGCCGCCGGCAAGATCCCCGGCGGCTTCTTCCGCCGCGAAGGCCGGCCCAGCAGCGAAGGCACCCTGACGATGCGCCTCACCGACCGGCCGCTTCGTCCGCTCTTCCCCAAGGGCATGCGCAACGACGTGCAGGTCGTGATCACGACGCTCTCCGCCGACCAGGAGAACGACCCCGACTTCATGGCCATCATCGGCGCCTCGGCCGCGCTGAGCATCTCCGACATTCCGTTCGGCGGCCCCATCGCCGGCACGCGCATCGGCCAGATCGACGGCGAGTACATCATCAATCCCACGTACGAGCAGCGCGATGAGAGCACCCTCGACGTCGTCGTCGCCAGCACCAAGGACGCGATCGTCATGGTCGAGGCCGGCGCCAATGAAGTCTCCGAGGAGACTCTGCTTGAGGCGATGAAGCTGGCCCAGGAGACGAACGTAGAGATCATCGCCCTCCAGGAGGAGATGGTGGCCAAGATCGGCAAGGAGAAGCGCCCCTACGAGGCCCCAGAGCTGCCGGAGGACGTAATGACGGCGGTCAACGAGTTCGCGGCCACCCGCGACTGGGACATCTTCGCCGCCGCCAAGGACGAACGCGCCGGACTGATGGACGCCGTGCGCAACGAGACGATCGAAGCGCTGGGCGAGAAGTTCGAAGAGGACGACATCAAGGCCGCAGTGGAAGCGCACACGAAGAGCGTCATCCGCAACAGCATTCTCGACGACGGCAAGCGCCCCGACGGCCGCAAGCCCGACGAGATCCGAGAGATCAGCATCGAGGCCGGACTGATTCCGCGAACGCACGGCTCCGGCCTCTTCACTCGCGGCGAGACACAGGCGCTGACGCTCCTGACGCTGGGCTCGATGGGCGAGCAGCAGCGCATCGACGGCATCGAGCCGGAGGATTCGAAGCGCTACCTTCACCACTACAACTTCCCCCCGTATTCGGTCGGCGAAGCGCGCTTCATGCGTGGTCCCAGCCGCCGAGACATCGGCCACGGAGCGCTTGCCGAGCGCGCGCTGATGCCGGTGATCCCCAACGAGGAAGATTTCCCTTACACGATCCGCCTCGTCTCCGAGGTGCTTTCCAGCAACGGCAGCTCGTCGATGGCCAGCACCTGCGGCAGCACTCTAGCGCTGATGGACGGCGGCGTACCTATCAAGACGCCCGTCGCCGGCGTCGCGATGGGCCTGATCAAGGGCGACAACGGCTTCCAGGTGCTGACGGACATCGCCGGCATGGAAGACCACTACGGCGACATGGACTTCAAGGTCGCCGGCACCGCGGAGGGCATCACTGCCCTGCAGATGGACATCAAGATCCAGGGCATCACGAACGAGATCCTGACGGAGGCGCTGGCCCGCGCTCGCGAGGCTCGCCTCTTCATCCTCGAGAAGATCAAGGAGGCGCTCCCCGAACCGCGCAAGGATCTTTCCCCGTTCGCGCCGCGCATGTACCGCATCACCGTGCCACAGGACAAGATCGGCATGGTCATCGGCCCCGGCGGCCGCGTCATCCGCTCGATCATCGAAGAGACGAAGTGCAGCGTCGACATCGAGGACGACGGCACCGTCTTCATTGGCTCTCCGAATGAAGAGGCGGCCCAGAAGGCGATCAGCATCATCGAAGGCCTGACCAAGGACGTCGAGCTCGGCGAAGTCTACACCGGAACCGTCACCCGCACGACCGGCTTCGGCGCCTTCGTCGAGATCACGCCCGGCAAGGACGGCCTCGTGCGCCTCGAAGACATCGACGCCAACCCACCCCGGCGGGTTGACGACGTCCTCAACATCGGCGACGAAGTTGAGGTCATGGTCATCGAGGTC
>JADFQV010000074.1 GCA_022561635.1 Chloroflexota bacterium
AGCCGTCGCCCATCGTCTTCACCTCGGTTCCGGCGTGCTGCTTGAGGACGTCGCGGGTAATCGTTTCGTGCTCGCGCAGGACATCGCGCCCGCGCTCGTCGCCAAGGCGGGACATCATCTCGGTGTGACCGACAAGGTCGGTGAAGATCACGGTGCGGAATGTCGGATCGGGGGCGGCGGCTGTCGACGGCGTTGGCTGGCCGGTGGACTCGAGGAACTCCTGGATCAGGTCGGGCACCGGCGCGTACGTGATGTCGTCGATGAGGGCGAGACGTGCGTCTGGGATGGCGGCTGCCAGGCGCTGGCCAACGTCCCGTCCGAACCAGCGGCTGTTCTTGTTGGCAACGACCAGCGTTGGAGCGGATATCTGCGACAGAAACTCCGTGACGTCGTAGTCTTCCCACGCTTTCCAGAGGGCCCGCATTGCCTCCGGTTCACAGCAGGCGCGGATGTGCTCGGCGAAAGGCCGGCCGAATTCGGGGTTGTCGTAGGCCCACAACACCTGCGCGAACGTCTCGGTGAAGACGACCCAATCGGCGTCCAGGAGCGGCAGACCCGCCTTGTATGCGGATGACTCCGAGATGTCCGAAAACTTCGTGAAAGCGTCGCTGAGTATCAGGTGGGAGACACGCGCAGGATTCGTGGCTGCGTACTTCACAGCGGTGGGTGCGGCACCGATCCAGGAAGCCAGCACGAACGAGTCCAACCCGCATTGCTCGACGACGGCCTCCAGGTCACGCAGCATCGCTTCCATCGAGAAGTCGATCGCGCTGCGGTCGGAGAGGCCTGTGCCACGCGAATCATAGGTAATGTACCGATGCCTAGCGGCAAGCGGTTGGGCGACCGTGCCGAACATCTGCCAGGATAGCTCGGCGTGGCTGAAGCCGGGGGTCGGCATGCTGATTATGGGGATGCCGTCGCCTGCGGTTGCGTAGGCGATGCTGACGCCGTCGCTCGTCTTCGTGTACTGGATGCTAGGCTGCATGGCGGCCTTATTCTACGACACGGCGCCTGCACAGACTGTCTGATTCGCCGTTCACTGAACTGTCACGGGGGTGTCACGGGACGTTAACCCCGCGCGGCGCTCGGCGGCCCTATCCTGAGGGCAGAAAGCGGCGCGTTTGCACCCCCTCACGCCCGCTACTAACGAATCGAGCCGGACGTGGTTGTCGCAACCCGCCGGCTCGGTTCTATTTAGGTGCGGACGGTCACACTGGCCTCGTTGCCGCCGATATCGGCCGCTGGTAGACTCGAAATGGCCCCGCGAGGCGCCCCGGAACCGATACATCCCGCCTTATTGCGCACCCGAGGAGACCTATGCAGACGACCGTCGTTGGCAACTATCCCAAGATTCCGAACCGGCCTCGCCCGGGCCGGCTGCGCAACGCTATCAACAAGCGCGACCGCGGCGATCTCACAAGCGAAGAGCTGTTAGCGGTTGAGGACGAAGTGACGGCCGAGGTGATCGAAGAGCAGATCGCGGCCGGTGTCGACGTCGTCACGGACGGGCAGGTGCGCTGGGATGACGATCAGACGTATGTGGCGCGGCGCCTGGGCGGTGTGGAGATCGGCGGCCTGCAGCGCTACCTGGACACGAACACTTACTACCGCCAGCCGGAGATCACCGGCGCGATCAAGTTCAAGGAGCCGGTCCTGGCGGCGGCCTGGCAGTTCGCACAGGAGAAGAGCAGCCGGCCGGTAAAGGCGATCGTGCCCGGCCCCTATACCCTGGCGACGCTGAGCGCGGACAAGCATTACGGGGACCGCGAGAAGCTGGCGCTGGCGTTCGCCGAGGCGCTACGGGGCGAAGTCGAGGCGCTGGCCGCCGCCGGATGCAAGCAGATCCAGGTGAACGACCCGGTGATCGTGTTCAACAAGGACGATTACGGGACGTTTCACAAGGCGATAACGAAGCTGCTGGACGGGGTTTCGGGCGTCGAGACAGGCGTCTACACCTGGTTCGGTGACTGCGGGGGCATCCTGGCGCAGATGCAGGAGCTGCCGTGCGACGTGATCGGTTTGGACTTCGAGGCCGGGCCGGGAAACTGGGAGGCGCTGGAGTCGGCGACGTTCGAGAAGAAGCTGGGCGCCGGCATCGTCGACGCCCGGAACACGCGGCTGGAGTCGGCGTCGGAGGTGGCGGAGGCCGTGAAGCGGCTCTCGGCTGCTGTGCCAGTGGAGCGGCTGTACGTGAACCCGTCGTGCGGTCTGGAGTATCTGCCTCGCGAGGTAGCGTTGGAGAAGTTGAAGGTGATGGTGGAAGGCGCGCGCCAGGCAGAAGGAGTGACGGCATAATGGTCGTAGAGAAAACGCAGGACAAGAGCACTGAACCCGTGAAGTCAAGCACTGCACTGACGACGACCGCCGTTGGCAGCTTCGGCCGGCCCGACTATCTGACGAAAGCGCGATCGGCGTTCGCGAAGGGCGCGATCGACCGCGCCGAGCTGGAGAAGCTGGAGAAGCAGGCGACGGAGTACTGGATTCGCGTGCAGGAGAAGATCGGTCTCGACGTCCTCGTTCACGGCGAGATGGAGCGCGGCGACATGGTGGCGTACTTCTCGGGCGAGAAGGGCGGCCTGGCGATCAAGGGGATGAAGCTCGGCGGCCTGGTGCGTTCGTACGGCAACCGCTACTACCACAAGCCGATCATCCACGACCGGCTGGAGTGGCCTGGGCCGATGACCGTCGAGATGTGGAAGTACGCCCAGAGCCTGACCGATCGCCCCGTTAAGGGCATGCTGACGGGCGCTTACACGATGGTCGAGTGGTCGTTCGATGAGCACTATGCGACGCGGCGCGACGCCGTCATGGACATGGCGAAGGTGATCCACAGGGAGGTCGAGGCGCTGGTGGCGGCTGGGGCGAAGTACATTCAGATCGACGAGCCGGCGATCCACACGCGGCCGGAGGCGGACTTCGACGCTGCGGTGGAAGCGATGCGCGTGACCGTCGAGGGGATCGACGCCGAGTTCCACACGCACATCTGCTACGGCGAGGTGGAGAAGGTCTGGACGGCGATGCAGGCGCTGCCGGTGAAGCAGATACACCTGGCGTTCAAGAACACTGACTTCGCCTATCTGGACCTCGTGCGGGAGCAAGGCTATGACGAGTCGAAGGACGTCGGCGTGGGCGTGACGGACTCGCACACGCGGTTCATCGAGACGGTGGACGAGGTGAAGGATGGGCTGCGGCGCGTGCTGGAGCTGTTCCCGCCGGAGCGCGTTTGGGTGCTGCCGGACTGCGGCCTGAAGACGCGCACGGTGGAGGAGAGCGAGGCGAAGCTGAAGGTGATGGTGGAGGCCGTGCGCGACATCAAGCGCGAGCTGGAGATCGAGTAGCGGTTCTTCGAGAGGCCTGCGGATGAGCGGCTAGCGGCGGGGCAACGCCGCCCCTGTTCATCGCCGCACGCAGCGGAGGATCAAGGCCGTCATCGCACGGCACCAGTTCAGAGTTAGGTCGTCCTGTAATCGTCAACGAGAGCCGCGACTCTCACCAG
>JADFQV010000047.1 GCA_022561635.1 Chloroflexota bacterium
CAGGGCCGGCCCGAGCCGCCACCGCCGCCGAAAGGTCGGTGGCCCGGACGAAGCGAAGAAGCCGGCGGACCAGGTAGCGGCGCCCACGGAGAAGAAGCGCCGTCCGCAGCCTTCCAGGCAGGCCGACAAGCCCGCCGAGCCCGAAGCCGGGACCGAAACACCGCCGAAGAAGCCCACGCGCCGAGGCTCTCGTGGCGGCCGAAAGCGGTCCGCTGCAAAAGCCCGGGCGCAGGCTGAAGCCGCGACCGAAGAGACGACCGCCGCCCCGACCGAGACGAAAGCGGCGACGAGCACGAGCACAAAGCGGCCGGCACGCCCCCGGCGAGCGCCGAAGCCGAAGCTTCCCGAGCCGGATCAGGCATACGACGACTCCGCCCCTGCGCGAAGCGCGCTAGTGCCGCCGCGGCCGAGAGTGCCGGTGACGGGTGCGCCGACGGCGGAAGTGCCGGCGCCGTTTGCGCACAACGCTGAGTATGAGTTCGCGCGCCTTCTCGACTTCTATGGCGTCGAATGGGTATACGAGCCCCGGTCGTTCCCGCTGCGCTGGGAGAGGGGCCACGTCACCGAGGCGTTCACGCCCGACTTCTACCTGCCGGACCTCGACCTGTTCATCGAGCTGACCACGCTCAAGTCCAACCTGACCGCGGAGAAGAACCGCAAGATGCGTCAGATCAAGGAACTCTACCCGGACACCAAGATCATGATGCTCAAGAAGCGCGACTACCTGCGCCTGCTGGCCAACTACGGCTACGGGACGCTCACGCCCGGCCAGGTGCCGGAAGTGGCCGGCGTCATGATCTCGCAGGCGAAGCTGCAGCAGCGCGTACAAGAGTTGGGCGAGCAGATCAGCCGGGACTATGCGGACAAGGAGCCGGTCCTCGTCGGTGTCCTGCGCGGAGTTCTGGTCTTCATGGCCGACCTTATGCGTCAGATCACCGTCCCGACCAGCATCGATCTGATGGCGATCTCCTCCTACGATGGCAACGGCTCTGGTTCCGCCGCTGTGCGCATCCAGAAGGACCTCGACCTGAACATCAAGGGCCGCGACGTGATCCTGGTTGAGGACATTGTCGACACGGGGATGACGCTCAACCACGTGCTTGACTACCTGCAGACGAAGCGGCCGGCGTCGATCAAGGTCTGCACGCTGCTGAACAAGCCGGCGCGGCGGATGATGGACGTGTCGCTGGACTACGTCGGGTTCGAGATCGAAGACGAGTTCGTCGTCGGCTATGGCCTGGACTTCCACCAGCGGTTCCGCGGCCTGCCTTACATCGGCACCCTCAAGCACGACCTACTTCCTTAGGCGCTTCGATAAGGGTCACATCTCGTCGGTTTTGGGCGCTGCGCCTATTGACATATTCTATGGGAGAGAGCATAGTGAACGTTGCTCCTGAGTACGGAGCGGCCGACAAAAGGACTGGCTGGGGCGACCTGGTCAGACCCGGAGAAAGCCGAAGACCGGCTTGGGGGCGCTTTTTATTTTGTGCCTAACGTCAGGTCTGCGGGCTGTCTTCGGGCTCGATGATTAGCTTCGACGCCAGCTTCTCGTCGATCTCTCGCGCCAGCGAGAAGTCTCGATCGCTCAGCGCACCCTCGCTGTGCGTGATCAGCCGCAGCGTCACGCGGTTGTAGTTGATCGTGATGTCCGGATGGTGGCCGGCGGCCTCCGCCAGGTACGCCACCGAGTTCACGAAGGCGATCGCGCGCAGAAACGTGCGGAACGTGAACCGCTTGCGCAGGCGGTCGTCGCGCAGCTCCCAGCCGTCGAGTTCGGCCAGTCCGGCTTGCACCTGTTCCGCGCTGTATACTTCCGGCTTCGCCATACGTTGAGGATAGCACCGCGCCCCAGTTTGCCCCGATAATTAGGACGACAGGAGGAGCGCGATGGAGATATACGATGTCACAGTGCCGCTGCGGGAGGCCATGGCGACCTACGCCGGCGAGGAGCCGGGGCCCGTGCTCGACTTCCATTCGCTGATGAGCGAGGGCGAGTCGGCGAACGTCAGCGCGTTGTCACTCGGTTCGCATACCGGCACCCACGTTGACTCGCCGCACCACTTTCTGAACAACGGCGTGACGGTCGAGCAGATGCCCGTCGAATACATGGTCGGGCCGTGCTACGTGATGGAGTATGGGGGCGAAGGCCACATCTCGGCGTCGGATCTGGAGGCGGCCGCAATCCCGGGCGCGACGCGCCGCCTGCTGGTCAAGACGAACAACGGCCGTTTCTGGGACGACGACGCTTTCCACCCGGAGTTCATCGGCCTCGACGACGACGCCGGGCCATGGCTCGTCGAGCGCGGGATCGTTCTCGTTGGCATAGATTACCTGTCGATCGAGCGCTTCCACTCGCCGACGCACGCTGTGCACAAGGCGTTGCTGGAGACGGGCGCCGTGATCGTCGAGGGCCTGGACCTGCGCCGCATCGCGCCGGGCGAGTACTTCCTCGTCTGCGCGCCGCTGCCCGTTGTTGGTGCTGACGGCGCGCCGGCGCGCGTGCTCCTCTTCGACGAGCAGCCACGTTAGGGGCTGGCCGTCGTTCGTATATGGCCGCCGAGAAGTTCCCCCTGCTACTATCGGCGGCTGGAAAAGGATAGGCTGGGAGTATCACGGGTGGCCAGCAATTCGACGCCTGGTTCCCAATCGATTCTCCTTGGCGCTGCTCCTCCTGTTTCTCGTCGTCGCTGTCGCAGCCGCCTGTGGAGGGGATGACAGCGGAGACGGGAACGACCCGGATGACGGGTTCGCGAACCCCGGCTTCGAGGAGGACCTCACGAGGCCCTGTGTCAGCGATACGCTCGACTGCTGGTTCGCACTGAATCCGCCGGAATTCATAGTTTCTGATCGCACGGCGAATTCCGGGGTAAACAGCGCTTTGCTGGCGATGCGCCAGACGACGGCATCGCGAGAGGCTGAGATACATTACCTGGTCCAGGAGGTTGCGCCGAATGAGCTTCCAGAAGTAATCTCGGGCAACTATTTCGTCGAGAACTGGGTCAAGGGCACGGACCTGCAGTACCTGCAGTTCGTCGTCATCGTCTTCGGGGGCGGCGACGACCTCGCGCCGTGCCCCGGCGGAGGTGCCTGCTCCAACTATCAGATCCGCTACCTGTTGGCCGGAATCGACCGAGAGCCCTTCGGGATCGCGAACGCGAAGTTCGTCTTCATCACCGATCTGGCACCAGTGGAGGGTGAATGGATCCACTTCGAGCGCAACCTCAGACAGGACTTCATCGACTTGTGGGGCGGTCTCCCCAGCGACTTCACCAAGATCCGCGTTCTGTTCGAGGTCCGATACGATGGCAAGACGCCAACGGAGGGACCATTGGAGGCAGACGTCTTCTACGACGATCTGTATATGGGCCCGCCCCGCTGAGGAGCGTGGCGCCGGCGCGCGTGTCGCTCTTCGACGGCCGGTTGGCAGCTACTCCCGCCGGATCCTCGTTGTAATGGTCGCGCCGGAACAGATGCTTAGTGGGGCCTTGATCGCCCGCTCTGCCGTCCCGCGGGCTCACGCATCGCGCACCTGCATCCCATTGACGGTGCGGCATATGTGCGCCTCGCCGTCGAGGCCGGTGCGTCCCCGGTACTGCGAGACGACGACCTCGGCGAAACGCTGAGCCTCTGCCGCCTCGACGAGGTTCACGGTACAGCCGCCGAAGCCGCCGCCGGTGAGCCGCGCGCCGATCGCACCGGGCGCGGCGTTCGCCAGCTCGACGAGCAGGTCGATCTCCGGCGTCGAGGCTTCGAAGTCGTCCCGTAGGCTGTTGTGCGACTCAACGAAGAGACGGCCGAGCGCGCCGCCGTCGCCGTCCCGCAGGGCCGCCTTCGAAGCCAGGACTCTCGCGTTCTCAGAAACGACGTGTCGCGCGCGGCGGCGGAGGTTGTCCGGTAGCGACTCGATCTCTGATTGCTGCGCGCTTCGCAGCGAGGGGAGGCCCAGCGCGCGCGCCGCCTCAGCGCACTCGTCGCGGCGCCGGTTGTACGGCGTGCCGGCGAGTGCGCGTGGCACCTTGGAGTCGATGACGACGATGGCGATGCCGCTCGGCAGGGGCACGTCCTCCGTCTCGAGCGACTGACAGTCGATGAAGAGAGCGCAGCCTTCCTGGGCGAGAGCGGCGGCGAACTGGTCCATGATCCCGCACTGGACGCCGGCGTACATGTGCTCAGCGCGCTGGCAAAGGAGGGCCATCTCGCGCGGTGGCAGCTGGACGCCGGACGCGGCGCAGATCGCGCCGGCCAGCGCCAGTTCGAGCGCCGCGGACGAGGACAGGCCCGCGGCCTGAGGCACGTCGCCGCTGATCGACAGGTCGACGCCGCGCAGTGGGAGCTGCGAGTCCAGTAGCGCCCAGAGGACGCCGCGTACGTAGTTCCGCCAGCCGCCCATCGGGTGGCGGCGCGCGTTGTCGAGCGAGAAGTCGTCGCGCTGGTCGTGATCGACTGAATGCACGCGCAGTCGGTCGTCCTCTCGCGGGGCGACGGCCACTGCTGTCGTGCGATCGATGGCGACCGGCAGGACGAAGCCGCCGTTGTAGTCGGTGTATTCGCCGATGAGGTTGACGCGCCCGGGTGCTTCGGCGACGAATTGCGGCTTGCAGCCGTGCTGAGCGGTGAAGGCGCGGACTAGGTTTGCGGTGTCGGCGGGCATGCCGTGGCCAGTATAGGCGGCGCCGGTATGCAATCGATGGCGCATCGGATATGATGCGTCTCGTTATGCCTGACCGCGCGCTGGAAGGCCTCACGATCGTCGAAGTGGGCACTCGTGGTGCCGCATCGTATGGTGCGAAGATGCTCGCCGATCTCGGCGCGGAGGTGATCAAGGTCGAGCCGCCGACCGGCGACCCCGATCGCGCTATCGGCCCGTTCCCCAACGGCGAGGCGCACCCGGAGAAGAGCGGGACGTACCTCTATCTCAACACGAACAAGCTCGGCGTGACGCTGGACATCACCGGCGAGAAGGGCCGTGCGGTGCTGGGGAAGCTCGCGGCGAAGGCCGACGCGCTGATCCACGACTATCCGCCGGCCGAGGCCGAGGCGGCAGGGCTGACGTACGAAGCCATCCGCGCCGCCAATCCGGACATCATCATGACGTCGGTGACGCCGTTCGGGCAGAGCGGGCCGCAGAAGGACTTCAAGGCGTCCGACCTGACGATGCAGGGCGCCGGAGGCTGGCTCTGGATCAACGGCTGGCCGGGGAACCCGGATTTGCCGCCACTGAAGGCGTTCGGCCGCCAGCCTTCTTACCAAGGAGGCCTCAACGGAGCGCTGGCGACGATGGGTGCACTCTACGGCCGCTCGCGCGGCGGCCCCGGTCAGCACATCGACATCTCGATCCAGGAGTGCATCGCCGCGATCCTTGAATTTGTGCTGCCGATGTGGTCGTACATGGAGTTGCCCGTCGTGCGCTACGGCCAACGGCCGATCCACCCCATCGATATGTTTCAGTGCAAGGACGGTGCCTGGATCTTCGTTCTCTGCATTGAGGAGCCCCAGTGGGAACGGCTCGTCGAGCTGATGGAGACGCCAGAGTGGGCTACCTGGGAAGTGGCGGAGAACCGCTTCGTGCGCGCCTCCAACTGGGACGCGCTGCGGCCGTTTATGGAGGAGTGGGTGAGCCAGTGGAACGCCGACGACCTTTATCGCGCCGCCCAGGCCAAGCGCATCCCCTTTGCGCCGGTCTCGACGCTCGGCAATCTGCTCGACTCTGACCACCTGAAGGCGCGCGGGTTCTTCGTCGAGGTCGTGCACCCGGAGGCGGGTACTCTTGCGCACGCTGGGGCGCCGTACAAGCTTTCGGAGACGCCGTGGGAGATCCGTCTGCCGGCGCCCACGCTGGGACAGCACAACGCTGAGGTCTTCGGTGGAAGGCTCGGCCTCTCTGACGCGGAGATCGAGTCGCTAGAGGCGGAGGGAGCGATCTGATGGCCGGGCCACTGGACGGAATTCGCGTCGCTGACTTCACCTGGGTCTGGGCGGGCCCGACAAACACCATGCAGCTCGCCCACATGGGCGCCGAGGTCATACGCATGGAGACGTCGCAGCACATCTGCACGCTGCGCATGTTTCCGCCCTGGCCTGACAGCAAGCCGGGGCCGAACCGCAGTGGTTACTTCAACCAGTACAACCAGGGCAAGCGCGCGATCCTCCTCGACCTTGGGAAGGACGAAGGCGCCGCGATCGCCAAACGCATCGTCGAAATTAGCGACGTCGCCGTCGAGAACTTCGCTGCCGGCGTCATCGACAGGCTCGGCTTCGGCTACGACGAGCTGCGGAAGGTCAACGACGACATCATCATGATGAGCATGTCCGGCTACGGCGCGACAGGCCCCGATAAGGACTACGTCTCTTACGGACCGGCTCAAGTGCCGATGTCGGGGCTCTCGTCGCTGACGGGGTACAAGGACTGGCAGCCGATGCACGTCGGCATGTCCTACGGCGACCCGACGGCCGGCTTGCACGCCGCCTTCGCCGTGATCGCCGCGCTCTTCTACCGCGAGCGCACCGGCAAAGGTCAGTACATAGACATGTCGCAGTGGGAGTCCAGCATGGTCGTCATCGGTGAGGCGTTCATGCAGCAGGTGATGAACGGCGCCCCGCCGGAGCGTGACGGCAGCCACGACCTGCACATGGCGCCACACAACGTCTATCGCTGCGCTGGCGAAGACCGCTGGATCGCCATCAGCTGCGCCTCCGATGAGGAGTTCGGCGCGCTGTGCGGGGTGATCGGCAAGGCCGAACTCGCTTCTGACGCCCGCTTCGCCACGATCACCGAGCGCAAGGCGAACGAAGACGCTCTCGACGCTGAGGTAGAGGCCTGGACGTCGCAGCAAGAGCCGTTCGAGGCGATGGAGAAGCTGCAGGCCGCCGGCGTTGCGGCCTACCCGCCGCTGGTCAACCAGGAAGTGATGGAGAGCCCACACCTTGCCGCGCGCGACTTCTGGGTCGAGCACGAGCACCCGGAGGTCGGCGTGCGCAGGCACGCGGGCATCCCTTGGCGCTTCTCGGAGACGCCGCTCGCGGTGAAGCGAGCCGCGCCGGTGATGGGCCAGGACAACGAATACGTTTTCGGCGAGCTGTTGGGCATGGGCAGCGACGAGATCGCCGGCCTGGTCGAACGCGAAGTCATCAGGTAGAGGCGCCGTTCGGGGCTGTGCTTCGGCGCGGAGATGCTGTACGGGCGCGTGGGCAAATTGACCGTCTCGCGGCCACGGCTGTATCCTGCGTATGCAAGACCAAGCGTCACGTGCCGAAGTGGCGGAACGGCAGACGCGCTGCGTTCAGGGCGCAGTGCCCTTCGGGGCGTGTGGGTTCAAATCCCACCTTCGGCACCAAACCTACGATAATCCCGGGCCAGTGGCCCAGCGCGCGCTCGTAGCTCAGTTGGATAGAGCGCAGCCTTGCGGAGGCTGAGGTCGTGAGTTCGAGTCTCACCGAGCGCGCCACTTTCTTGCCTTCGACGTGGCGCAGGTGGCGGGATTTCGCGAAAAACGCCTCGCTACGTCATACTTCGTAGCTGTTGGGCGCGTTATACTTACCAATAGACGTAATGAGTCCAGCGAATCCGCCTCAACTATCGCCCACGGCTGAAGACGAAGAAAGCGAACCAGCCGCCGTTCCGCCTTTAATCTCCCTTAGCCCGCACTCGCTGTCATGCTGACCGAAAAAATCGGCACGCTGGACCGCACGCCGCCCGTTGTCGTCGAAAGCGGCACAAGCATCGGCGCCGTGGTGGACGAGATTGAGCGCGGCGCCGTCGGCTGCGTCGTCGTCTGCCAGGGCCCGGAGCTGATCGGCATCCTCACTGAGCGCGACGTCCTCGTCAAGGTCGTCGCCAGGGACGTCGACTACGGCCGGCCCGTCGACGAGTTCATGACGCCGGACCCGATCACGCTGCCCTTGAGCGCGACGATCGGCGAGGCGGTGAACATCATGATCGAGCGCAAGTTCCGCCACATTCCGATTACCGAAGACGGTGGCGAGCGACCGCTGGCTGTCTTTAGCATCAAGGACGTCATCGATCTCCTGGCGCAGTCGTTCCCCACGCACGTCCTGAACCTGCCGCCCCGTCCCCATCAGGAGATGAGCACCCGGGAAGGGGCGTGAGGTAGAGATCCGATGAGCGCGGAAGACGGCAGACGACCCAGCGACGCACCTTCTCATCAGATCGAGGAGTTGGAGCGCGTAACGATCCGCTTCGCGGGCGACTCCGGCGATGGTATGCAGCTCGCCGGCCTTCAATTCACGAACACGTCCGCCCTCTACGGCAACGACGTCTCCACGATACCGGACTTTCCGGCGGAGATCCGCGCACCGGCGGGCTCGATTCCCGGCGTCAGCTCATTCCAGGTGAGCTTCTCCAGCCACGACATTCATACTCCGGGCGACCAGCCGGACGTGCTCGTCGTGATGAACCCCGCAGCGCTCAAGGCGCACCTTGGCGACCTGCCAAAGGGCGGCCTGCTGATCGTCAACACCGACGAGTTTACGAAGCCGAATCTGCGCAAGGCGCTCTATGCCGAGAACCCGCTCGAGGACGACTCGCTCGTCGCCTATCGCGTCGTCAAGGTGCCCGTAGGCAGCATGAACGCCCGGGCGCTGGCCGACAGCGGGCTTAACACGATGCAGATCGACCGCTCGAAGAACTCGTTTGCCCTGGGCCTGATGTTCTGGCTCTACGAGCGGCCGCTGGATTCGACGATCCGCTGGTTCGAGGAGAAGTTCGCACGAAACCCGGAAGTGCGCGACGCTAACATCACGACGCTGAAGGCTGGTTACAACTTCGGCGATACGGCGGAACTATTCCCGGTGCGCTACCACGTGGCGAAGGCCGATCTGCCGCCTGGACGCTATCGCAACATCACCGGCAACGCGGCGACGGCTCTGGGCTTCGTGACGGCGTCGAAGCTGGCCGACCTGCCGCTCTTCTATGGCAGCTACCCGATCACGCCGGCCACCGATATCCTGCACGAGCTTTCGCGCTTCAAGAACTTCGGCGTCAAGACGTTTCAGGCGGAGGACGAGATCGCGGCCATCGGCTCGGCGATCGGCGCCTCTTTCGGTGGCTTCCTCGGCCTGACGGGCACGAGCGGGCCCGGGCTGGCGCTGAAGAGCGAGGCGTTAGGCCTCGCCGTCATGGTCGAGCTGCCGCTCGTCGTGGCGATGATCCAGCGGGCCGGGCCCAGCACCGGCATGCCGACCAAGACGGACCAGGCAGACCTTCTGCAGGTGCTCTTCGGGCGCAACGGCGAGTCGCCGGTCGCAGTTGTGGCCCCGGCCACGCCGTCCGAATGCTTCACGTACGCGATCGAGGCGTTCCGCCTGGCGCTACGGCACATGACGCCGACGGTGTTCCTCTCGGACGGCTATCTCGGTACAGGTTCGGAGCCGTGGCGCGTACCGGCGGCCGACGAGCTACCTCGCATCGAGGTCAAGTTCGCCAAGGACGCCGACGCGTTCAATCCTTATGACCGCGATCCGGAGACGCTGGCACGGCCGTGGGCTACGCCTGGCACGCCGGGGCTTGAGCACCGCATTGGCGGACTCGAGAAGGCGGACGTGACCGGCAACGTCAGCTACGACCCGGACAACCACGAAAAGATGACCCGCTTCCGCGCGGAGAAGATAGCGCGGATCGCCAACGACATTCCAGACCTCGAAGTGGTTGGCGGCGAGTCGGGAGATTTGCTCGTGCTCGGCTGGGGCAGCACCTACGGTGCCAACCTCTCGGCCGTTATTCGGGCGCGCAAGGAAGGGCTCGCTGTCTCTTGCGCCCAGCTGCGCTATCTGAATCCGTTCCCCTCGAATGTGGGCGATGTCATCGCTCGCTTCGACCAGGTGCTGATCCCGGAGCTGAACCTGGGTCAGCTGGCGATGCTGGTGCGATCTCGCTACCTCGTCGACGCAGTGAGCCTGAACAAGGTCACCGGCCGTCCGTTCTTGATCGCTGAGATTGAGGAGAAGATCCACGAGCTGGTAGGAAGCAAGGTGAAAGTCTGATGACGACGGAAGCTGCCCCCGAAGGCCCGTTGGCGCTCCAGCGCAAGGACTTCGTCACGGACCAGGAGGTCCGCTGGTGTCCCGGCTGCGGCGACTACTCCATCCTGGCCCAGACGCAGAAGCTGATGCCCGAGCTGGACGTCCCGCGCGAGAACATCGTCTTCATCTCCGGCATCGGCTGCAGCAGCCGCCTGCCGTATTACATGAACACGTACGGCTTCCACAGCATCCACGGTCGCGCACCGACGATCGCCACCGGGCTTAAGGTGATGAACCCGGACCTTAAGGTCTTCGTCATCACCGGTGACGGCGACGGGCTGAGCATCGGCGGCAACCACCTGCTCCACGTCATGCGCCGCAACGTCGACATCACGATCGTGCTCTTCAACAACCGCATCTACGGGCTGACGAAAGGCCAGTATTCTCCGACGTCTGAGTTTGGCAAGCGGACGAAGAGCTCGCCGATGGGCACGGTGGACACTCCCCTGCACCCGCTCAGTGTGGCGATTAGCGCCGAGGCCTCGTTCGTCGCCCGCTCACTTGATATCGACCCAAAACACCTGATCGCGACGATCGAGCGCGCCGCCAGGCACAAAGGGACATCGTTCATAGAGGTCTATCAGAACTGCAACGTCTTCAACGACGGCGCCTTCATGGAGTTCGCGGACAAGGCCGTGCGCTCCGACCGCACCGTTCGCCTGGAGCACGGACAGCCGTTGATCTTCGGCAAGGAACGCGAGAAGGGCATCCGCCTGAACGGCACGACGCCGGAGATCGTCACGCTCGGCAACGGCGTGAGCGAGTCCGACCTCTGGATCCACGACGAGACGCGGGAGGACCCGGTGCTCTCCTTTATCCTGTCACGCATGCACTGGCCGGACTTCCCGGAGCCGATGGGCGTGGTCCGCGCTGTCGAGCGACCAACCTACGAGGCGCTTGTCCAGCAGCAAGTCGACGAGGCGATCGAGCGGCAGGGCGAGGGCGACCTCGACAAGCTGTTCATGGAAGGCGACACGTGGACAGTGGAGTAGCCAACGCCGGCAACATGATGCTCTGTCCCGACTGCCGGGCGGAGAACATCGAAGGCGCGGAGGTCTGCGAGGCTTGTGGCGCCGACCTGAGCACGCTCAAGCTGCCCTCGGCTGCGAGCGAGCTGGAAGAGCATCTACTGCAGGATCGGCTGGGGGAGGTCGGCGCGCGGGAAGCGCTTAACGTAGCACCCGGCGACCCTGTCTTCCTGGCCGTTCACTTCATGCGCGACAAGGACGTCGAATGTGTCCTCGTGCGGGACGAGGACGGCAACATCGTCGGCATCCTCACGGAACGCGACGTTCTCCTCAAGGCCGCGGGCGCCAAGCAGGATCTGATGGCGACGGCCGTGAAAGACATCATGTCACCCGATCCGGTAATACTGCGCGAAGGCGACACGTTGGCGGTCGCCATGCACAAGATGTCGGTCGGCGGCTTTCGTCACATCCCGTTCGTGGCGGGCGACGGGATAACGCTCCTGGTATCGATCCAGGACGTCTTCCGCCATCTGGCGGAGTTCATCCCCCGCGACTAGCCGGCGGGTTCTTGCCGTGGCACCCTGATCAGACCCTCCTGCGTCACCGAGAGCACGTGTGTGCCGTCCCGCCGGTGCATCTGGCCGTTGATCAAAGCGCGCGCCGCGTGGGCGATGGGGCTGTGGCTGCTGTAGAGGAGCCAGTCGTCGATGCGCGGGGTGTGATGGAACCAGATCGCGTGGTCCAGGCTCGCGACCATGAACCGGCCCTCGGCCCAGTTCACACCGTGAGGCAGCATCGCCGTGTCGAGGATCGTCAGGTCGGATGCATAGACCACCACACAGGCGTGCAGCAGGGGATCCTCCACCAAGGAACCGTTCGTACGGATCCACACCTCTTGATTCGGAGGGCGGGGCTCGTGATCCAGCCACGAGGGAAGCTCGGTCGGACGCGTGTCGATCGGGCGTTCCCGGGTCAGCCATTCGACGGTCTCGGGACCGAACTGGTCCAGGTACGGCGCGATCCGTTCCTGATAGGTCGGCAGCTCATCGGGAGGCGCGACGTCCGGCATGGGCATCTGATGCTCGGGGCCGTCCTCGGCCACATGGAACGACGCCTGCAGGTTGAAGATCGCGCGCCCGTGCTGGACGGCGACCACGCGGCGCGTGGTGAAGCTCCGGCCGTCACGAATCCGATCGACCTCGTAGATGATCGGTACCGTCGGATCGCCCGGGCGCAGGAAGTACGCCTGCAACGAATGGACCGCGTGATCGGACTCCACCGTCCGGCCCGCCGCGACCAGCGCCTGGCCCGCGACCTGACCCCCGAAGACGCGTTGGAGATCCTCGTCCGGGCTCACACCTCGGAACAGGTTGACCTCGAGCGGCTCGAGATCCAGGAGCTCCACCAGCGCCTCGAGCGCGGGGCTCATCACGGGGTTCATCGCGGACTCAATCGGGGCGCGATCAGCCGAAGAACACACCGGCAACGTCGAACAGCCCCGGATCGACGGTCTTGAGCTCGCTGACGCCATCTTCTATCGGCACGCGCACGATCTCGCCGCCGGACAGCGCCACCATCTTGGCGAAGTCCCCCTCGTGCGCCGCGTCGATCGCCTCGATGCCGAAGCGAGTCGCCAGCACGCGATCGAAGGCGGTCGGTGTGCCGCCGCGCAGGACATGGCAAAGGATCGTGACCCGGGTCTCATACCCGGTGCGCTGCTCGATCTCGGCGGTGACGAGATTGCCCACGCCGCCGAGCTGCACGTGCCCGAACTCATCGGCATCCCCCGACGAGACACTCAGCGACCCATCGGACGGCCGCGCCCCCTCGGCGACGACGACGATCGAGAACCCTGCCCCACGCCGGTGGCGGTGTTGGAGGCGCTCACACACCTCCTCGATGTCGAACGGGATCTCGGGGATGAGGATGATGTCGGCCCCCGACGCGATGCCCGAGTGCAGCGCGATCCAGCCGGCGTTGCGTCCCATCAGTTCGACCACCATGGCCCGGTGGTGGCTGGCGGCGGTGGTGCGGATGCGGTCCAGTGCAGAAGTCGCGACGTGGCAGGCGGTGGCGAAGCCGAAGGTCACGTCGGTTCCGTAAAGATCATTGTCGATGGTCTTAGGCACACCCACGCAGTTGATGCCGTGATGGACGAAGTTGGCGGCACCGCTCATCGTGCCGTCGCCGCCGATGACGACCAGTGCGTCGAGGCGATGGTGATCGATGTGGTCGAGGCAGCGGTTGGTAACGTCGCGTTTCTCGATCTTGCCGTCACGGTTGCGCGTAGCGTACTGGGAGGGGTCGCACTTGTTGCTGGAGCCGAGGATCGTGCCGCCCTGGGTGAGGATGCCGCTGACGTCGTCGGGCCCCAGCGGCCGGATACGGTTCTGGACCAGTCCGAGGAACCCGTCTTCGATGCCGTAGACCTCCAGCCCGTGTTGGAAGATAGCGCTCTTGGTAACCGCGCGGATCACCGCGTTGAGCCCCGCACAGTCTCCGCCACCGGTCAACACCCCGATTCGCCTAATCGCCTGTGCCATCGTAACGCCTCGGTCAAAGTAGAAAGAACCAGCCCCCCCTCCTC
>JADFQV010000075.1 GCA_022561635.1 Chloroflexota bacterium
GTACTGGCTCTCGAGGCCGCTGGCGCCGATCAGGTCGCCCGGCGCGAAGCCTTCGTCCTGCAGATCCGCCAGCTGTTCGGGTGTCACCTCGGTCATGTAGCCGATGACGTGGGCGGCCGACGATCCGTGCGGATAAAAGCGCTGCGAACTCTCGCGCACGACGATGCCAAGGTCGACCAGGTTACGGAAGGCCTGGACCTCGGCGTCGGTGCTTCCGTAGGGGAGTGTCTGGACGGGGATGAAGTAGTAGGAGGGGAGGGTTGTCTCGACGTGTGTTCGGACCTCGGCGTCGGAGAGCTGCAGGGCGCTGCTCAGCGCGGCGATCGTCGCCTCGTTGTCCAGGACGAGGTCTGGCACGATGCCGATGACGGGCAGGTCGGCGTCGAGCGCCAGAGGTTCGCCGTTGCGGTCGTAAATGGTGCCGCGGCGGGGCACGCGCTGGAAGAAGTTCACGAGCGAGGCATCGTCGAGGGCGCTGAAGTATAGCGACGGCGACCAGAGGACGCGCCATTCCTTGTGCTGCTGTGGTTGGCCGCTCGGCTCTGCGGCCGGCAGGGTGACATCTTCCTGCACGAGCGGCATCGAGTTGCTGTCGGGGAAGTCACCGAAGAACGAGGTGTGGAACGTGACCGAGAAGGGGATCTCGTCTTCCGCGATTTCCTCCGCGAACGGGTCTGCGGCTGTCCCTGTCGCCGAAGGTTCGGTGGAGAGCAGCTTGTAGTCGATGCCGGTAATCGTCGACTCTTCCTTGATCAGGGTGTAGCGGTCGATGAAGGTCTGCTTGTCGATCGTCTGGCGGGATTCGGTGGCGACGAGGTCCCACATGTCTTCGAAGCGGTCTTCGGACCAGAGCTGGAGCCAGCGTTCGGCGGTCTCTTCGGGCGTCGTGGGACGTTCGGTCTCGGCGGGCGATTCGTTGTCGCCGGTGCAGGCGATTACGAACGCGGAGAGGAGGGCGGCGGCGATCAGGATTGGTACTCGGGGGGGCATGGCGAGCCTGTCCATCGATCATAGCAGCGGCCGGATGGCGACTGCTTCATCAGATTAACGGACGGGGGCCGCTAACGGTTCGCCGCGGCGGTCGTTGTGTTTAACGAGTGCTAGCATCTGAGCAGGCCCCGATTGATGGACTACGATCTCCAGGACGACGTACAACTACTTAAGAACGACAAGTTTCGCCGCCTCCTGCAGGCGCGCTTCGTAGGCCAGACCGCCCAGAACGCGCTGATCTATGCGCTGCTCATCTTGCTCGTGACGGAGAGCGGCTCATCGATCCACAGCACGCTGCTGATCGTGGCGCTGACGATCCCGTCGATCGTTCTCGGTATACCGGGCGGAGCGGTCGCCGACATGCTGCCGCGCCGGTTCACTCTGACGTTCGGTTATCTCGCCCGCGCTGGTGTTGCCGCGGCTCTGTTCTATTACAGCGGCGACTTGTTCTACGTCTACATGCTCGTCCTCCTTTACTCTTCGATCGGCCAGGTCTTTAGCCCCTCGGAGGCTGCAACCGTGCCGGCGATCGTGCGCAAGGATCAGCTTTCGACGGCCAACTCGCTGATGATGCTGAGTCTGATGCTGGCCCAGATCGTCGGTCTGGTCGTGATGGCGCCGATTTTGATCAAGCTGATCAGCCCCGACGCCGTCTTCATCGTCGCCGCCGTGCTACTGCTCGTCGCGACTTATATCATGGGCTGGCTGGCGAGCGATTTCACCCGCGCACAGGACGAGAAGCCGCCGAGCATTGGCTTCGTCGAGGCCATGGGAGAGGGCTTCCGAATCCTGCGCACGAACCGTCACGCCTACCTGGCGATCGTCTACCTGACGACCGGTCTGTCGCTGTCCAAGGTGCTGATCATCCTGATGCCGAAGTTCACGCGCGACGTGTTGGAGATTTCGCCGGAGGATACGGTGTTTGTGGCGGCGCCGGCCGCTATCGGGGCGGGTGTCGGCCTGCTGATCGTGCCGCTGTTGATCAGACTTTTCGGGGCCTGGCGGGTTGCCGCGGTGGCCTTCTTCGTCTTCGTCCTCGGCCTGGCCGGGTTGGGTCTCGTCGTCTTCGTGCGCGACTTTATCCAGGCCAACTTCGACTTCGGGATATCGTTCCTGGAGGACAACTTCAGCCTGGCCTCCGTCATCACGGTGACGATGCTGCTGGCCGTCCCGCTCGGCCTCTCGTTCACGATTCTTAGCGTGGCTACGCGCGTCGTGATGAACGAGCAGGCGCCTCTAGAGGCGCAGGGGCGCGTCTTCGCAATGCAGATGGCGCTGGGCGATTTCCTGTCGCTCTTGCCGCTGCTCCTGGTCGCCGTCGTCGCGGACGTCGTGGGAGTAAGGGCGACGCTGCTGGCGTCGGCGGTCAGTGCGCTCGGTGTGGCGGGCTACCTGACGTTCTCGAAGCGGTTCGGGCCGGTGGAGCCGCCGGAAGAGCCGCCCGGGGAGTCGCCGGGGTCGCTGTCGCCGGAGGACAGTGCGGCAAGGCCGGTGCCGGAACCCGGAACCTAGGCGGCGACGCGTGCGCGCGTCGTTGCGCGAAAGTCGGCCGTCTGGGGCATGAGCGTGATCGGGAGGGGCATGATCTTGGCAAGAAGATAGATGTTGAGCGCCGTGTAGGCGAGCGTCGCGCCGAAAATCGTCAGGCTGAGCATTCTAACCAGGAACCTTTCTTGCGCTCGCCGTCTCCAGCCTGGAGGCCGGGGCGACTGCGCTCACTTGCGGAAATCTAGAGGGTGTATATACGAAGAACGAACCAGAGCGCCATTTCGTCACGCCTGTCCGGATCCTGGTTTGGGCGCCCGCCGAGGCTGACCCTGGGAAGCTTGAACATCAGTAACATCGACGGTCTACTTGACAATTCGTTACAAGATTATGGGGCGCTCAGCGAGACTCTGGCCGTGAGCGCCCCAAAGGGAGGTGTGTTGACGAAAGGGCGACCGAGATGGGCTGTCCCCCTGTCCTCTCGTCATTGTCGCGGCAAGACGTGACAGAGAGGTTACCGATTGTTTCGCCGATGTTAAATCGTGCAGACGCAGCATTCGGTAGTGGCTGGCGGCGGCCGCAGCGCCGGGCTACCAGTAGTTGATGTCGCCCTGGATCATCGCCCGGGCGATCACCAGCCGCTGAATCTGCGAAGTGCCCTCGACGATCATCAGCTGACGCGCGTCGCGGTAGTGGCGCTCCAGCGGGTGGTCCTTCATGTAGCCCTGGGCGCCGAGGATCTGGATGGCGTCCGAGGCCACTTTGTTGGCGACCTCTGTGGCGTACGTCTTGGCGATCGAGAGGTAGGGCGCCCATTCGCGCTCGTACTTGCCTTCGTCCACCAGCGAGGCGGCGTGATAGACCAGGTGCCGTGAGCCCTCGATACCGATGGCCGCGTCGGCGAGCATGAACTGGATCGCCTGGTGGTCGACCAACGGCTGGCCGAACGTCTTGCGTTCGCGGGCGAAGTCGAGCGCGTAGGCGATGGCGCCCTCGGCGAGGCCCAGGCCACGAG
>JADFQV010000048.1 GCA_022561635.1 Chloroflexota bacterium
ATCCCAAATGTTCCGATGGCTGCGGAATCCCGTTAAACCCGGATCAAGCTTGTCCTGGAGATGAGGTGCCAGGTACATGACTCCGACGCCGAACGGGCCGCAGAGCCACTTGTACGACGCCGTGACCAGCGCGTCCACGCCCGAGGCGGTCACATCGATCGGGATGGCGCCCGCGGACTGCGAAGCGTCCACGATCAACAACGCCCCATGCTTGTGTGCAGCCTCGGCCAATGCGGCCACGTCGTAACGTTGCCCGGTGGAATATTCAACCTCGGAGATGCAGACGACAGCTGTGTTGCGGTCGATCAGGCCGATCAGGTCGTCGAGGCGGACGTAACCTTCGCTCGCCTTGGTCAGGCGCATCTCAGAACCCGTGCTGCGCGCCACGCGACTCCAGGGATAGATGGTGCTCGGAAACGTGACGTCGGCTCCAACGATGTTCGACTCCGGGCCGGGTGATAGCGCCCAGGCTAGCGAGGCCAACAGTTCCGTCGCGCTGGAGCCCACGGCGATGTCATCGGGCTGTGCATTAAATAGTCGAGCCGCAGCTACGTGCAGGCTGTCGAAGGCCGACTCCTCGGCAGACTCATCAAGCGTTTGAGCGCCTTTCCTGGCCACTTCCCTGAACCACTCGGTGGTAGACTTCTGCGCGCCCTCGTACATCAGGCAGACGTTCGCTGTGTCGAGGTACGAGCTGTCGCGACATCCCGGAAAGTCGTCAGGCGAGGCGATTGGTTTCATAAGGCTCCTAGCCCCGACCAGGCCGCCGCAGGGCCGGTCGCGACTAGCGCCTCCATCTTAGCCGCGGTGTTCGTTTACACGCTAGGTGGAAAGGCGAGAGTCTGGCCGCCGTGCCTCCGCGATCCTCGCTTCACTCCCGAAGTCCGCTTTGCCCGAGAGTAGACACTCGGCGATCCTGAACAGCAGCCTGCACGCCAGAGATCCGGGCTTGTGCGCTGCGCTTACCTCGCAAGTTGGGCGATGGACGCCAGCCAGCGAGTGATGCTCCTGGGCGACGGTCTGGCCGACGTGCTCACGGCGGTGCTGGCCCTACTGGCGTTCGCAGCCGCCTTCTTCGCGGTGGGCTTGTGGCGTCTCAGCTACGCCGACTAGAACGCGGCGCGGCCAATCTCCGCGACTGGTACCCAGGCGTCAAAACGCGTCGTTGTCAGCGACGAGCGGCAAGGGAGGCATCCCGAGCGCAGCACGGTAGGTGGAATGGTAGTGATGCAGCGCCGGTTCATTGCGTCCGAACACCACGTGTTCGAGCGACCCATCGTTAGCCGCTCTTTGCTGGCTCGCTGCGACCACGTAGTCCTCGTCGCGAATGATCGAGGCGAACGCCTGACCGATGCCGCGCAGCGCGTCCTCCTCGGCGCTGCCAACCTCGACGCCCGGCCATATATAGAACGAGATGCGGCTCACGTGCTGGTTCGGCTGGCCCGGAGTCGGGTAGGCGCGGACCAGAAAGCAACCGAAATCAGACGGCATGAGCTGGACGTTCGGGAAGATCCAGTACACAGGGAGACCGGCGGTGGTGATGCGCCATTCGTTCTCCGGCAGGCTCAGCATCTCGTCGATCGCGCGGCGGCAAAGTATCATGCGATGATTCCGGCCGAACGTGTCGTAGCACTGCACGTTCCCGTGGAACGTCAGGGCCAGCGTCTTGCTGTGCAGCACCGGGAAATGGTAGGTCTCGCCAAAAGTGTCCATGGCCAGCTTCCAGTTGCAGGCCGTGTCGTAGGCATCGTCGCCGATGTGTCGAAGGCTATCGAAGTTCCAGCTCCCTAACTCATCGCTCAACTCGCCGCCGAGGAGGGCATCGACGTCGATGGTTCCAGCCGGGTCGGGTTGAACCCATAAAATGCCGTGGCGTTCCACCGCTGGGAGTTCGACGAGTCCCATGCACGCCGTATCGACATCGCCGTAGTGGTCTGCCTTGGGCAGGCCGAGCAATGCGCCGTCGAGCCCGTATGTCCAGTTGTGAAACGGACAGCTGAAGCTGCTCGCATCGTCGCCACGCTCACGCGTTTCGACGAGGGTGCCGCGGTGACGGCATGAGTTCACAAACGCCCGAAAGCGCCGTTCGCTGTCGCGAGTAGCCAATATCGGCACGCCGAGATCGTTGATCGTCAAGAACGACCCTGGACCCGCCAGATCGCCCGAAAGTCCTACGACCTGTGGGTGGCGAACGAAGAACTCGTTCCACTCGCGTTCCGCCAGCTCGGGGTCGATATAGACGCTCGTGGGGTTGCGCATGAGCCCACCGGCATCGACGTTCGTATGAGCGTCGAGATGAGTCTCAAGCTGCTTGATCAGTTTTACCTGTACTTCGTGGCGCATCGTTAAGCACTCCTGAGAGGATTCGATCGTGGGCCACGCCACCCTAGCATAGTCGGCAAGAGGAGTAAACGTGCTTCCTGGGCGGCCCATAAGCCTCGAAGCCGGCTGCGTATCGGTCAGGTAGAGTCGGCCCGGGCGCGTGGCAGGCGTTTACACGGACGACCCAACACGGGGCCCTGCGTAAGGTCGAAGCCGCTGGGTCAGGAGCCACCAACGTACATGAGCAGCATCGGCATGTCGTAGAATGGCTGCGCCATGGAGCCGGTGACCGATGTTGGCGCCAGTTCATAAGAGACGAGTGACCTAGCACAGGAGCCGAAATGCGATTCTTCAACTTCCATCTCATGCCATACCCGTCGCTTCCAGAAGACTATGACGGGCCGGCCTGGGTCACCTGTCCCAATGAGCTCTTCGATCCAGAGGTCGGGCAGAAGGTGTATAACCGCTACCTCGATGAGCTCGTCTACTCCGACGAACTCGGATTCGATGGCGTCTGCGTTAATGAACACCACCAGAACGCCTACGGCCTCATGCCTTCGCCCAACCTCATGGCCGCCATCCTCGCTCGCCAGACCAAGAACGTTAAGATCGCCGTCATCGGCAACGCCCTCCCCCTCTACAACCCGCCCACACGCGTCGCCGAGGAGTTCGCCATGATCGACAACATCTCCGGCGGCCGCCTCATCGCCGGCTTCGTCGTCGGCGGCGGACCCGAGTACTACTCCTTCTCGATCAACCCCGCCTTCGCCCGCGAGAAGTTCGCGGAGGCGCACGACATCATCATCAAGGCCTGGACCGAACCGGGCCCGCAAGAGTACATCGGAAAGCATTACAAGCTTCGTTTCCTCAACACCTGGCCCAGGCCCGTGCAGAAGCCTCACCCCGAAGTCTGGATCCCTGGCGCCGGCTCCATCGAGACGATGGAGTTCGTTGCCAAGCATCACTACGGCTACATGGGCATCCCCTACTTCCACATGGACGTCTTCGAACGCACGTTCGGGATGTTCCGTGATGCCTGCGAGCGGGAGGGCTACGAATACGACCCTATTCAGGCGGGCTGGCTGACGCCGATCTACGTCGCCGAGACCGATGCCGAGGCCCGCGAGCAGTACGAGAAGCACTTCTGGTACTTCGTCAGGCGCCTCCTCCCCGGCATCAACGTCAGTCCGCCCGGCTACACATCGCTTCGCTCCATCCAGGGGATCCTCAAGGGGATCGGCACCTTCGCCATCAACCTCAAGACCTGGGATGAGGTCATGGAAGGCCACTACGTCGCGATCGGCTCGCCCTCCACCGTCCTCGAGATGCTCGAAGCCGACCTCGAACGACTTGGCACCGGCAACCTCCTCGGCCTCTTCCAGCTGGGCACGCTTCCGCACGATCTGACGATGCGGAGCCTCTCGCTCTTCGCCAAGGAAGTCATGCCCAAACTGCGGGAGCGCTTCCCCGACGGCAAACGTATGCTCCGCGCCAGCGGGGGGGTGGCGTGATGGCGGACATCACGCTGGATCTCTTCGAAACAGAAGTCGGCAAGGTCCAACTGCGGCGCGGTGGCTCAGGCGACCCACTCGTCTACCTGCACTCTGCTGCGGGCGAGGGCGAAGGCCTCACCTTCCTCAACGAGCTGGCTGAGCACTACTCCGTCTACGCGCCGATATTCCCGGGGTTCAACGAATCCGAGGGCATCGAGCAGATCGACGACATGGAGGACGTTGTCTTCTACCTGCTCGATCTTCTTGACCGCCTCGCGCTCGACGCGCCGAACGTCGTCGGCCTATCGCTCGGCGGATGGATGGCGGCCGAGCTCGCTACCCGCTATCCAGACCGTCTGTCGAGCCTCGTTCTGATCAACCCTGCGGGCCTCTACATCGAGGGCGAGCCAATCAAAGATATCTTCGGCCGTAGCCCCGCAGAGATGGCCAAGGACCTCTTCGTTGACCAGGCACATCCGGTCGCGCAGATGATGAACCAGATGGACCGCGCCATGTCGGACGCCGGCTCCCTGAAAGACATCCCCTTCGAGCTCATTGCGCCGCAGCTCAAGTCCATGGCCGCCGCCGCCCGCATCGGCTGGAATCCCTACCTCCATAACCCCAAACTCCGCAGGCGCCTTCAGCGCATCAAGGTCCCCACCCTCATCGTCCGGGCCGAAAGCGATACGCTCATCCCCGCCGCCCACACTCGCGCCTACGCTGACGAGATCCCCGGCGCAGAGCTCGTCGAGGTGGCGAACGCCGCCCACATGGTGGTCATGGAGCACCCCGCAGAACTTGCCGCGATCATCCAGAAGTTCGTGACGACACCTTCCGCATCAAGGACGTCCGGATAACCGTGGAAGTTCCGCTACTGATCAGCGATTTTCTGCGCCGCTCCGCCAAGCTGTATCCGGACAAGACGGCGATCGTGGACGGCGAGCGGCGTTTCACCTATCGGCAGTTCCAGGAGCGCGTGAATCAGCTTGGCCACGCCTTGCTCTCGCTCGGCGTGGGCGAGGGCGACCGGGTCTGTATCCTCAGCCCGAACTCGCACTTCTTTCTCGAAGCCTACTACGGCATCGTCCAGATCGGTGCCATCATCGTGCCGCTGAACTACCGGCTCGTCAGCGCCGATCACCAGTACATCATCAACCATGCCGGCGTGAAGGCCGTGCTCGTCGATTACGACTTCACCGCGATGGTCGATGACATCCGGCCCAGCCTGAAAACAGTAGAGCACTTGATCGTCGCCCAGGACGAAGGGTCGGCGCCGGATGGATGGCTCTCATGGGAAGAGCTGATCGCGGGTCAGCCAACGACCCCTACACCCGCGATCGAGCAGGGCGAGAACGACACCACCTCGATCAACTACACCTCCGGCACAACAGCGCGGCCGAAGGGCGTGATGCTGACGCACCGGAACTGCTACATCAACGCCTACAACTTCATCGCTCACCTCGGCATCAGTCACGAAGAAGTCGAGCTTTGGACGCTGCCGATGTTCCATGCCAATGGCTGGGGCGGGCCGTTCGCGATTACGGCGATGGGAGCGACGCACGTTGTGCTGCGAGCGATCGACGCGGCGACGATCTACGGCCTGATCGAGAAAGAAGGGGTGACGTTCGCCTGCATGGCGCCGACCGTTCTGAGCGTCGTTCTCAACTACTCAGATCGGGACAAACATCACATCACGACGAAGCCCAGGTTCGTGATTGCGGGCGCGCCTCCTCCGGCGGCGTTTATCAAGCAGCTCGAAGAGGAGATCGGCTGGGAGTTCCTCCAGATCTACGGTCTGACGGAGACGGCGCCGATTTTGACCGTCTCACGCCCCGACCACTCAACGAAGCAGGACGATTACACGCGCCGCGCGCGAGCCGGCGGCGAAGTGATCGGCGTGGACATCCAGGTGCTAGGCGACGATGGCGATCCAGTTCCGCAGGATGGAGTGACGATCGGGGAGATCTGCGCCAGGTCGAACGTGGTTCTCAAGGGCTACTGGAAGCAGCCGGAAGAAACCGCGAAGGCGATTCACGATGGCTACTTCCATACGGGTGATCTGGGCGTTTGGGACGAGCTCGGAAACGTAAACATCGTCGACCGTAAGAAGGACGTGATCATCTCAGGCGGGGAGAACATCAGCTCGCCCGAGATCGAGGATGTCTTGTACAAACACGAGGCTGTCCTCGAGTGCGCGGTTATCGGCGTGCCTAGCGAGAAATGGGGCGAGACGCCGAAAGCGCTGATCGTGCTGAAGGACGGACAGACGGCCAGCGAGGACGAGATCATCGGCTTCGCGCGGGATCACCTGGCCCACTTCAAATGCCCGACGTCTGTCGACTTCGTCGAGTCGCTGCCGCGCACGGCGACGGGAAAGCTGCAGAAGTTCTTGATCCGCGAACCGTTCTGGCAGGGAGTCGATCGGCGCGTTAGCTAGCGCCAGGGGCCCTCGCGGTGAATGGAGGGGCCGGCGAGATTCGAACCAGGGCGAAGATCGGCGTGCCCTGTATGATTGAGGCCGACTCGTACAGATTCCATGACGAAGGGGAACCATGCGGCTAGCACCGACGAAGGCAGGATTCTCTCCCGAGCGGCTTGAGCGGATCACCGACCACCTCACCAAGCACTACATCGACCCCGGCAAGATCGCCGGCTGCCAGACGCTCGTAGCGCGACACGGCCATGCGGCCTATTTTCGTTCGCTCGGCTTCATGGATAGGGAGCGAGGGCGACCGATGGCGGATGACACCATCTTCCGCCTCTTCTCCATGACCAAGCCGATCACTTCAGTCGCCCTCATGACACTCTATGAGCGGGGCCTCTTCCAGTTGAACGACCCCGTCCACCGCATCATCCCGGAATGGCGCGACATGACGGTATACGTCTCGGGCGAGGGTGAGCAGATGCAGACGCGCGCCCCGACCCGTCCCATGACGATTGGCCACCTCCTGAGCCATCAAAGCGGTCTGTCGTATGGAGGCGGCCTGCAACGGTTGGTTGGCGCGTCTGCGCCGCTACATCCCGCCGATGCCGCCTACGTTTCCTCCGGCGTCCATCGCGACCGGGGCGAGACGCTGCGCAGCTTCGTGGAAAAGCTATCGAATGTACCGCTGCGTTTCGACCCTGGCGACAGCTGGATGTATTCGTACGCCACCGACGTCTGCGGCTACCTCGTGGAGGCGATGTCCGGCATGCCGTTCGACCAGTATCTGCAGGAGACGATCTTCGAGCCGCTCGGCATGAGCGACACCGCGTTCTTCGTCGCCCCGGAGAAGAACGACCGGCTGGCCGCCAACTACGGCCGCGCCGCTGACAAGTCCCTGCGCCTCATCGATGACCCGGAGACGAGCTCGTACCTCGAGCGTCCCTCGTTCCTTGCCGGCGGCAGCGGACTGACCGGCACGACCGCTGACTACCTCCGATTTTGCGAGATGCTCCGCCGCGGCGGAGAGTTGGATGGGGCACGGATCCTCGGCCCGCGCACGCTCCGCCTGATGACGCAGAACCACCTGACCGCCGGCCGTGACCTTGCGCAGACAGCCGTCGGCCTATTCTCCGAGACGGCGTATGACGGCATCGGGTTCGGCCTCGGCTTCGCGATGACCCTGGACGCAGTAAAGGCCGGCTCGATCGCGGCCGGAGATTACTACTGGGGCGGCGCCGCGTCGACGATCTTCTGGGTCGATCCCGTGGAGGATCTTGTCGTTATCTTCATGACGCAGCTCATCCCCTCGGCGACCTTCAACTTCCGGGGCCAGCTGAAGAGCATCGTCTACTCGTCGATCGTCGATTAGCTGCGAGAGCGCCACCAGAGCAAGACCCGCGGGGTGGTAATCCGAGGTCAGGATAGCGGCCACCGGCATTCGCCGCGTAACCCATCAAGCGATCCGCGCGGTGTTATAATTTCGCGTACAGCGGAGGAGGGAACAACCATGACGAGGGATAACACAGAGTTCGCAGTTACCGGCATCAATCACCTGGCGCTCGTCTGCCGCGACATGGAGCGCACAGTGGATTTCTACTCCAACGTGCTCGGGTTCCCTCTGATCAAGACGCTCGATCTGCCGATGAACCTGGGGCAGCACTTCTTCTTCGACATCGGAAACGGCGACTCGCTGGCCTTCTTCTGGTTCCCGAACGCGCCGGATGGCGTGCCTGGGGTTTCGGCTCCGGGTGCGATGCCGATGCAAGGCGATATCGTCACGGCTGTGGGGTCGATGAACCACGTCGCCTTCAACGTGCCGGCAGACAAGATGGAAGAGTACCGCGATAAGCTGCGGGCCAAGGGAGTCAAGACGACCGAGGTCGTCAACCATGACGGCAGCCGTCTCCAGGTGAGCAAGGAGATGCACGCCGGCGTCTTCGTGCGCTCTCTGTACTTCCAGGACCCCGATGGAATCCTGCTGGAGTTCGCCGCCTGGACGAAAGTATTCACGGAGGCCGACGTCACTCACAAGCCGGCAACCGCCGCCGATCGTGAAGGCTTCGCTACCAGGAGCAAGGCATCTGACCCCGTCGCGGCTGCGTCTGACCGCTAGACTGCCAGAAGGCAGATAGGGATAAGCCTGACGATGACCGCCGCGCTCTTCCCCGAACGGTCCAGTGGTGCAGCCACCCTACGCCGACGGCTCGCCGAGCCGGGCGTCCTCATCGCCCCGGGCTGTTTCGACGCGCTCACCGCCCGCCTCCTGGAGGCCGCCGGCCACGAGGCGATCTTCTGCGGCGGCTTTTCCGTTGCGGCGTCACGTCTCGGCCTTCCCGACGTGGGGCTGCTCAGCTACGGGGAGATGGTCGACCAGGTGCGAACTACCGCCGCCGCGACATCGCTACCGCTGATCGCCGACATGGACACCGGATACGGCAACCCGATCAACGCCCAACGCTCGCTTCTCGGCTTTCAGCAGGCCGGAGCTGCCTGCGTGATGATCGAGGACCAGCGCTGGCCCAAGCGCTGCGGCCACACTAGTGGCAAACAGGTGGTCGATCGGCCCGAAGCCGTTTCCCGGGTGCGAGCCTGTGTGGAGGTTCGCGACCGGCACGGGCTCGACATCCTGATCATGGCCAGGACCGACGCCGCAGCCGGCGAGGGGTTCGACGAAGCGCTGCGACGAGTCGACGACTTCGCCGCCGCCGGCGCCGACCTCACGTTCCTGGAGGCGCCCGAGTCGGAATCACAGATGGCCCGAAACTGCGCGGAGGTTCGCGGCCATAAGGTCGCCAACATGGTCGAGGACGGTCTCACGCCCTGGCTCTCGCCCGCAGAACTGACCGAGATCGGCTACTCCGTGGTGCTGTATCCAGTCTCGCTGCTCTTGCACGGGGCGCGGGCGATGGGGCGCGCCGCCGAGCAGCTGCGGCTGGGGGCGAGTGACGGCGATCGTGCCCCCTTCGACGAGGTCCGATCGCTGGTCGGCTGGCCAGCCTATGAGGACGAGTCTGCTCGCTTCGGCGACGAAGCCACGTCGCCCGGCCCGAAGGAATCCGATCACAAGAGTTAGTGACATCGCGGTGGCGGTCAGGACGTCCGGTCCCCTTACCGCTTCTACAGCAAGACCATAGGCTTGACCCGTAAACCGGCGTTGACCGCCGTCGAGGAGGTTTCCTGATGCCCCGAATCCGAGAAGTAGCCCGCGACGACGCCCACAAACGCGCCCAGGTTCTCTACTCCATGCTGTTTGGCGATCGCGATCCGGTGCAGTCACCGGGTACGGAAACCGGCAGTCCTGGCAACTGGTGGACGGTGACGGCTCTGGTGCCGGACATGTTCGACCACATCGTCGACGGCTTCGCCTTCTACCGCGACCCGAAGCGCAAGCTCTCCCCTGTGCTCCGCGAGTTGGCCCAGACCCGGGTCGGTTACGCCAGGGGGAGCCGCTTCGTCTACTCGCAACACGTCAAGGCGTGCCGGAATGTCGGACTGAGCGAGGAACAGATCGAGGCGCTGCGTGGCTGGTCCGTCGCGAACTGCTTCTCGTCCGCCGAACGTGCGGTTCTTGCCTACACCGACTGCCTGGTTCTGGAAGGCGGCCGGGTTCCCGACGCCGTCTTCGACGCACTTCGCGCCCATCTCAGCGACGAAGAGATCCTCGAACTCACCTACATCGCGTGCACGTACGACATGCACGCCACCATGAGCCGTGCCCTGCGCCTCGAGTTCGACGACGTCGACGATCCCATCACCGAGGTGCCTGCGCCGGATGGTGCCGCGACCGACGCGATGGCGGTGGTCGACGACCTCGACGAATAGAGACAGCGCCGATCGGGTCGGATAGGTGCCGCCGGTCGTGGGGCTAACCGCGGCGAGTTCTCGTGAGCCTACCCATGCTTACCAGTCTCCTTGGTGACACCGGCGGCTTCGTGCGCCAGCACTGTCCCTGCCCCCATGTCGTAGAATGGCTGCGCTATGGAGTGGCGCATCCAGTACGCGAAGACGATAGACGGCGTGTCGTGAGCGATCAGCGACCGTCGTCGGGAAGCGCTAAAAAAGCTTCGCTGCCTCAGCAGGAGATAGAGCTAATCCTCCTCCGGCAGTGGGCTAGCTACATGGCGATGCCGGTCTGGATCGCAGACTCGAAGGAGAGACTTCTCTATTTCAACGAGCCCGCAGAAGTGATCTTGGGACTACGGTTCGACGAGGCCCCCGAAATAACGTTGGAGGAGATTCCCGACTACTTCAGTCTAACGACCGAGGACGGAACACCACTATCCTGGCTCGCGCCAGGTACGAATACGCCATGATGCTGACGGCGCGCGGCGAAGAAGACGACAAGGAAAGGGCCCTGCCTCTGGTCAACGAGGCGCTCAGTCGCTTCCAGGAACTCGCGATGCAGAAAGACACAGAGAACGCGTTGGCGCTAAAGCTTGATCTTCAGGGGATAGACACCACCGACACCTCGGGTTCGATTGAAGCCGTCGCCTCTCTCATCTATAACGAGCAGCCGAACCTGCGGCGTCACGCCGCGCCTGACGGGACAGTGACGTTACTGTTCACCGACATCGAAGGCTCCACCGAACTCACCGAGCGGCTGGGTGACCGACGTTGGCTTGAACTCCTGCGGGAGCATAACGCGATCATCCGCGAGCAGCTGGCGGCGCACGAAGGGTTCGAGGTGAAGAGCGTTGGTGACGGCTTCATGCTCGCCTTCCAGAGCGGCCGCGCCGGTATCAACTGCGCGATCGGCATCCAGCGGTCCCTCGCCGAGCGCAACGACTCGACGGCAGAGCCCGTTAACGTGCGTATCGGCCTCCACACCGGCGAGGTGATCAAAGAAGGCGACGACTTCTTCGGCAAGCACGTCATCCTGGCGGCCCGAATCGCCGGGCAGGCGAGCGGTGGCGAAGTCCTTGTGTCATCCCTGCTGAGGGAGCTGACGGCGAGCGGCGGTGATATCGAGTTCGGCGAACTGAAGTCAGTCGAGCTCAAGGGGTTGACAGGCGTGCAGGAGATGTTCCCCGTCTCCTGGCGGAGCGCTTAAGAACCTCGATCGACACTACGGGTTCCTCAGGCTCACCTCTACGACGACGCGCGCTGTCTACTCGTGGCTCGAACTTCATCCGGCTTCACACCGCGGGTCGGCACTTGAACTGCGGCGGCCAACTGCAGCCGCTGCGTTCTCGTAAGGATTCGGTTAAGGGCGGCCAGGAATGCGTCACGAAAGTATCGTTGGGCGGCCGTCCGGCGTCTCTAAAGTACTAGGACCGGCACGCGGCCGGCTCGTCAACCGAATCAAACACATAGCGCCGCGAGACATCGATCGCGCAATCTTCACCGCGGCAAGGCACAAGAAGGAGCCTCCATGGCGTGGCTGACATCGCTGCTCAAAAAGTCGGAAGCCATCGACGAGAGCACGACTTCCACAGAAGACCTCGTGAAAGAGCGACCAAGCGGTCCACCGCTTGCGGTCCTGTCGCCGGACATCGGGGGGGTCAATTCGTTCCGCCTACGTTTCTTCGCGGATACCGCCACCGCAGCAGCAGACATCGGGCAGCTCACGCCGGAGATGCGCCGCGGCACGCACGCGTTCTGGGCGCTTCACGCCGAGCCGGTGCTCCCACCCGAGAGGCAGAGCGAAGCGTTTGTCCTCATCCGGGCCAAACCAAACTCGGCCTCTGAGGTCGTCTATGCCATCTCGTTCGTCGACATGGAAAGCGCGTGGTCGTTCGCCCGATTCGAGGCCAAGCGCGGCCTCGATATCTCACAGGTGATCATCCTCTGGGCTGCCTTCGCCACTGTCAGCGAGGGGCTAGACGGCGTAACCATTCTGCCCGATCAAGCACCGAAGACAATAGCGCAACCCGCAGGGGCGCTCTCTAGCCGGAGCGTCGTCGAGCTCAAGACCGTGGAGACCGTCCGCGAGCGCGAGCGCAGAAAAGAACCGACGATCAGAGACGTCGTCGTGGCGCCCGATGCGCCCGAAAGTGCGAATCTGGCTCAGGCCGAAGCCGAAGCCGAAGCCAAGTCCGAAGCCGAAGCCAGGGCCAAAGCTCAAGCCGAAGCAGAGCGTCGCCAGGAGGCGGCCCGGCGCGCAGAAGCAGAGGAAGCCTCGCGGATCGCTAAGGAGACGGAGGAAGAGCAGCGGGCAGCACGCGCGGCCGCTGACGCTGCTCGCGCACTGGCGGAAGCCGAAGCAGAGCGCCGCCAGGAGGCCGAGCGCCTCATGGAAGAGCGGCAGAGAGCCGAAGCCAAGGCCGAAGCCGAAGCGAGGGCCGAAACGGAAGCCAAGGCCGAAGCAGAGAGCCGTGCGGAGGCGGCCCGGCGCGCAGACGCAGAGGAAGCCTCGCGGATCGCTAAGGAGACGGAGGAAGAGCTGCGGGCAGCACGCGCGGCCGCTGACGCTGCTCGCGCACTGGCGGAAGTCGAAACGGCACGCCGCCAGGAGGCCGAGCGCCTCATGGAAGAGCGGCAGAGAGCCGAAGCCAAGGCCGAAGCCGAAGCGAGGGCCGAAGCCGAAGCCAAGGCCGAAGCAGAGCGCCGCACGGAGGCGGCCCGGCGCGCAGAAGCAGAGGAAGCCTCGCGGATCGCTAAGGAGACGGAGGAAGAGCTGCGGGCAGCACGCGCGGCCACTGACGCTGCTCGCGCACTGGCGAAAGCCGAAACGGCACGCCGCCAGGAGGCCGAGCGCCTCATGGAAGAGCGGCAGAGAGTCGAAGCTAAAGCCGAAGCCAAGGCCGAAGCGAAGGCAGCAGCGAAGGCAGAAGTCGAAGCGAAGGCCAAAGCCAAAGCCGACGCGAAGGCAGCCGCTAAAGCAGAAGTCGAAGCGAAGGCCAAAGCCAAAGCCGACGCGAAGGCAGCCGCTAAAGCAGAAGCCGAAGCGAAGGACAGAGCCAAGGCAGCAGCGAAGGCAGCAGCGAAGGCAGCAGCGAAGGCAGCAGCGAAGGCAGA
>JADFQV010000014.1 GCA_022561635.1 Chloroflexota bacterium
GCCAGAGGCGGACAAGCTGCACCGCGACGATTCGGTGAAGATGCACCCAGACGATGCGGCCGCGCTGGGCATCGCCGCAGGCGACGAAGTCGTTCTGCGTGGGAGAGGTGCCGAGCTACGAGCGCCTGTGGCCATCACGGCGGCGGTGCAGCCGAAGATGCTGTATCTGCCGCTCTACTACGACGGCGGCGCAGTGACGGCGCTCTTCGACGCCGACGCAACGGTCGCGCCGGTCGAAGTCAGCCGCGCCTAATTACGGCGAATACTGTATCTGCACACCGTCGCCGATCGGCGGACAGCCCTGCTCTTGTGCTACGTCCAGTCCGGCGTCGTAGCGCAGGATCTTGAGGCTGTCGACGGGGCTGACCTGGCCATCGCAGTCGACGTTGCCCCAGTTCTGCGGATCGCCATCGCCTTCGCCCAGGCCGACCGGCGTGACCGAGAGCACCTCGATGTCCTGGTCCATTGGCGGGCAACCGTTGAGATTGACGTCGAGGCCGGCGTCCCAGCGCAGTGTGATCAGCGAGTCGATCGGGTTGGCCTCATCGTCGCACTGGTCGTCGCCCCAGACGAGGTCGCGAACGATCGGCGTCGGACCCGGGGTGGCGGTTGGCGAGGGGCTCGGTGTTGGCGGCAGAACCGGCTCCCAATCCGGGGTGTGCTCGGCGGGATCTTCCTCGGAGCCGGGCACCACTGTCGGCAGCCCACCAGCAGCGGGAATCGTGGTGATCGTGCCGGTCGTTAGCGAAATCGCAGCGCCCACGCCGTCGCGCCCGGCCAGCGGGGCCGTCTCGAGCAGCGAAAAAGCGATCGTCGTACCGTCGGGCGAGAAGACCGGATCCCTGAGAGAGCCGCTGAAGTCGGCGGTCAAGATCGTAGTCTTGACGTTGGCCGGGAAGGTTAAGACTACGATGTCGTTGTCGTCGATATACGTCAGCGAGCCGCCGTCGGGCGCCCAGTCAGGCCGTAACTCCCGTACTTCCGGTGTGTTCGTAATCTGAAGTTCACCGAGGCCGTCAGGGCTCATCACCCAGATGTCGGCGGGGTCCAGGACGCCGGCGACGCCGAGCCCACCGAGCACCACGGGATCCGGGCTGCGCAGAAAAGCGATCACCGAACCGCCGGGCCGGTATACCGGCGCGGTGTCGAAGAAGCCCGCTGACTGCGTGATCTGCAAGTCACCCGTGCCGTCGGCGTTGATCTCACGGATTACGCCGCCCAGCGAGTACACGATGCGCGTACCGTCAGGCGACCAGGAAGGCCCCGAGCCGAGGCCGACCTCAGTGGCGCCGGTGCCGTCCGGATTCACCGTCCAGATCGACGACGAGAAGGGGACACCGAGCAAATTCGGCCGCCGCTCGAAGACGATGTTGGAGCCGTCGGGCGACCAGGTGGGATAGGAGTCAATGCCGGTAGTTAACGGCTGGCGGCTGCTGCCGTCGGCGTCCATGATCCAGATGCCGCCGTTGACCTCGTCGCTGTAAACGATGCGGCCGTTCTCACCCGGCCAGGCCGCCTCACTGCCACCGCCGTGCAGGATGACCAGCGCTGAAATGCCGATAACGACCGCTGACAGGATGACTGTGAAGCGCATTGGGACGACCTCCATTAAATACCGGCTCGGCGCGAGTATAGCCGACGCAAACCGTGTGGGGCTACTCGGACCAGAGAGCCTGCTGGGCGTCCGGCGGGTCGGCAACGCTCGCCGGGACCTCGAGGCCGTCCCACTGACTCGTACGCCTCACCTTGCTAGACAAATCGCATCAGGGGTGGTATCGCTGAGTGGCCCATTTGAGGGGCAAGGGGTATCCAGTGATTCGTTCGGCTTCTTTGGCCTTCGCAGTCCTTGCCCTGGTTGTCGTCGCGTCGGCTACGCCGGGCATGGCACGTGGATCGGCACCGCCGCCAAAGGATGGTAACCCACGCCTTTCGTCATCACTCCGTGACGTGTTGGACACATACGAGGAATTTGGGGCGACCGAAGCCCTCAGCTTCGCCGCCGACAGAGGCGTCCGCGTGCACCAAGATCGACTGCGAGTGATGGTTGAGGCGTTCGAAGGCCGAGAGCAGGACGCCGAATCTCAGATCAAGGAGTCTCTTGGACTGATAGAGCAACGATGGCGTCAATGGTTTCAGGTCTCAATTACTGTTGCGAACCTGGAACGATTAGCCGATGACGATTCGATCAGGTTCATTGACCAAGCGCGGGAGGCGCAGCCCCAGGTCGTCAGCGAAGGGGTCGGAGTGATCGGTGCCAATACCTGGCACTCCGCTGGCGTCAACGGCGCTGGAGTAAAGTTGGCGATCATCGATCTCGGATTCGCATCCTACACCACCAAGCTTGGCACTGAGCTACCGGCGTCGGTCACTGCCGTGAGCATGCGTGTGGATGGATTGTTGGATGCCACTGATCACGGTACGGCGGTCGCCGAGATCGCGTACGACACTGCGCCAGGCGCTCAACTCTTTCTGATCGCGGTGGACACGCAGCTGGATGTCTTCGCAGCTGTCGAATACGCGAACGCCCAGGGCGTCAAGGTCATTAACTTCTCGGCGGGCTACTTTGATGGCAACGGCGACGGATCGGGGTTGATTAACGCGATAGTGAATCTTGCTACGTCGTACGGCATGGTGTGGGTTAATTCGTCCGGGAACTACGGAGAAGAGCACTGGGAGGGGGTCTGGTCAGATCCGGACTCAGATTTCTTTCACAATTTCTCAGGCACGGACGAGACGAATGACATCTCCCTCTCAGTGGGCGAATCATTGTTGTTCGTCCTCACATGGGATGATCCTTGGAACGCCTCCTGTAACAATTGGGACTTACTCATCTACGACAGCTCGCTAGCCCTGGTCGCATCGTCGACGGACATCCAGGACTGTAATACAGCTCCGCCGCTGGAGACGATTCACTTTCTCGCACCTTACACCGACAACTTTTTGGTCGTTATCTACCAATTCTGGACATTTAGTACCAACACCTTCGATCTGTTCGCCGTGGATCATAGTGGACTGCAGTACAAGACCTCTTCCGGCAGCCTCATACCGCCCGCAGACAACTCCAACGCCCTGACTGTCGGGGCTGTGCCGTGGAACTCTCCCAGCAGCATCGAGTCCTTCAGCTCACAGGGTCCGACAACTGATGGCAGAACTAAGCCCGACCTCGTGGCCCCGGACTTCGTCAGCACCCAAACCTACGGCTCCAATGCGTTCCCAGGAACCTCAGCCTCGGCGCCGCATGCTGCCGGAGCGGCCGCCCTTGTCCTGCAGCTAAACCCCTGCTACACGCGTGCTCAAGTTCACTCCTTCCTCGAAGGAGCGGCCGTTCCTCTTGGCAGCCCTGGTAAAGACAACGTCTTCGGATCCGGGCGCCTCAATATGGGCACGCTGCCATCCACGTCTTGTGCCGCGGCAGACGCTGATAGCGACGGGGTTCCGGATAGCACCGACAACTGTCCGAACTGGTACAACCCGTCGCAGGGCCTACCACCGTGGACTGTTCCAATCGATGACCCCGACTGTGACTCGTTCACCACAGCGATCGAGAACTTCGTTGGGACTGACCCCACCGATGCCTGTGCGAACACGGTGACGGCCAACGACGAAGCCGATGACAGGTGGCCAGCGGACACGACGACGACCAGTACGTTAACGTCTTCGACGTAACCCCGTACATTCCGGCGCTAAACTCTGTGGCGCCGGGGCCGCCTTACCTTGCGCGGCTGGACTTGGACCTTAGCGGGAACATCAACGTCTTCGACATGGTCCCATTCATCCAGCTGCTGAACAAGCCGTGCACCCCTTAGCCGTCGCACCCACCGCTACGGCGGGCTGTGCGTCGCTCGACGACCTCGTCCTTGTCACGTAGAGTCGAGGTGGGCCAACCTTCGAGAAAATAGCCCCTAGTCGAAGAGAGCCTGCTGGGCGTCCGGCGCGTCGGCGACGCTTGCCGGCGCCTCGAGGCCGAGATGCGCGTAGGCGTGACGGGTGGCGACGCGGCCGCGCGAGGTGCGCTGCAGGAATCCGAGCTGCATCAGGTAAGGCTCGTAGACGTCCATGATCGTGTCCGCTTCCTCGGAGATCGAAGCGGCGATCGTCTCGACGCCAACAGGGCCACCGTCGTACTTTTCGATGATCGTCAGCAGCACCTTCTTGTCCACTTCGTCGAGGCCGAGGGCGTCAATTCCCAGGCGCTCCAGCGCCTGGCGGCTGACGTCCGCGGTGATGCTGCCATCGGCGCGGACCTGAGTGTAATCGCGGACGCGTCGCAGCAGCCGGTTGGCGACGCGCGGCGTGCCCCGGGAGCGCGTGGCGATCTCTCGTGTCCCCTCGTCGTCGATCGGCACTTCGAGGATGCCGGCGTTACGGCGGACGATCGTGGCGATCGCGTCGTGATCGTAGAAGTCGAGGCGGTATACGGCGCCGAAGCGGTCTCGCAGTGGGGCGCTGAGCATCGCGTAGCGGGTCGTGGCGCCGACGAGGGTGAATCGCGGCACCGAGAGCCGCACGCTGCGCGCACCAGGCCCACGGCCGAGGACGATGTCCAGCGCGAAGTCCTCCATCGCCGGGTAGAGCACCTCTTCGGCGGCGCGGGGCAGCCGGTGGACCTCGTCGATGAAGAGGACGTCGAACTCCTGGAGGCCGGTCAGGATGGCGGCGAGATCGCCCGCGCGCTCGATCGCCGGACCGGAGGTGACGCGCACGGAGACACCCATCTCAGAGGCGATGATGTGGGCGAGTGTCGTCTTGCCGAGGCCGGGCGGCCCGTAGAGGAGGATGTGGTCGAGCGGTTCGTCGCGCTTGGTGGCGGCCTGGACGGCGATGCCGAGGTTGTCCTTGAGCTTCTCCTGGCCGATGAACTCATCGAGGCGCCGCGGCCGAAGAGTCATGTCCAGTGATTCGTCTTCGTCTTCCTGGACCTCTCCGGCGGTGATGCGGTCTTCAGTGGCCGTCGTGCGTCCCCTGTCCTACGTCCTTCAGACCCGTTGGGTATCAGTCCGATTATCGAATGCGCGTTCTACTCGGGCCATTATAGAGGCGCGAGCGGCGATCAGTCGAGGGGTCGGCGGCGCGGATCAGCAGAGGTCGCAGAGGATCGGGTGCGCGAGACACATGAAGTCCGTGAACGCCATCTCTACCGTCTCGGTGTGGCGGCAGGCCTGGAAGACGATGCGTTCGTCGGCGGCGAGCTGTCTGTCGACGTACACGGGCATTTCGTACAGGTTTCCGAACGGCGGCATCGCGCCGACCTCGCAGTCCGGGAAGGCCTCGGCGAAGTCTGGCTCACGGGCGAGACGTACGCTGTCCGTGCCGACGGCGTTCATCAGCTTGAACAAGTCTACGCGGCAGGGAGCGGGAAGGCAGAGCATCACCAGCTCCTCATGGACGAAAGCGATCACAACCTTGGCGACCATGCGCCCCGGGACGTGCTCGACGGCGGCGAGGCGCTGTGCACTATAGGCCGGCGAATGGTGGTGCACCGAGAAATCGACGTGCTGCTCGCGCAGGTAGGTTTCGATAGGCGGGGGCGGATCCTCGTGGGCGAGAAGTCTGTTCAGGAGACCCATGTTCCACTCCTTCCTGACGGCCCCGATCAGTCCGCTTCGCGGGCCGGCCAAGGGCCACGTTGCATCTTCCGAGCGGCGATGTGAGGAGCGAGCCGTTGATTGACGTATTCAATCGCTGGGCTGTGTAGCATTTATAGGTTAAGCACCAGGAAAAGTCAAGGTTCTCGACTTTGGGCACACGCGCCTATCTGACTCTTCCCTAATCGTAGTATGCTTCGCGCCACCAGAACCGACCGCAGGAGGAGCCAAATGCCGTCCGAACTCAACTTCAAGCCCGCGCACGAACTCGCCGCGGCGATCCGCTCGAAGCAGCTCTCCCCGGTCGAGCTTATGCAGGCCTGCTTCGACCGCATCGACGAGACGAACGAGACGCTCAACGCCTGGACGGGCATGCGCGACCGCGACGAGTTGCTCGCTGAAGCACGCGAGATCGGCGACCGCATCGCGAAGGGCGAAGACGTCGGACCGCTGGCGGGCCTGGGCTTCGGCGTCAAGGAGCTGGAGGACCTGAAGGGCTTCGCCTCGACTCACGCGTCGGTGCCGTACCGCGACAACTTCCCAAAGGGGGACTCCACCGAGGTGACGCGGCTGAAGGCGGCCGGGGCGATCGCCATGGGCAAGACGAACGCGCCCGAGTTCGGATACACGGCGATTACCAAGAACCTGCTCTTCGGCATCTCGCGCAACCCGTGGAACCCGGAGCGCACGCCCGGCGGCTCCAGCGGCGGCTCGTCCGCGGCGGTGGCGTCGGGACAGGTGCCGTTCTGCACCGGCTCCGACGGCGGCGGCAGCATCCGCATCCCCTCGTCGTGGACGGGGCTGCCCGGCTTCAAGTGCTCCTTCGGCCGTATTCCCAGCGGGCCGTTCGAGATGGCGGACTGGATCGACACCAGCGTTGTCGGGCCAATGGTGCGCACAGTCCGTGACGTGGCGCTCTTCACCGACTGCGTTGTCGGCACGTCCGAGACCGATCCGAACTCGCTGCCGCACCCAGGCTACAAGTACCAGGACATCCTGGAGCAGCTGCCGAAGCGACTGAAGATCGCCTACAGCGCGGACCTTGGATACGTGAACATCGAGCCCGACGTGCGGCGCGAATGCGCGAAAGGTGTCAAGGCGTTCGAGGAGATGGGCCACGACGTTGATCACATCGACCACGTCATCGACGACCTCCGCGGGGCCTGGGGACTGCTGGGCGCCACTTCCGGCTACGCGAAGATCTACGAGAAGCTGGAAACGGAAGACCGCGACCGCTTCGGCCATTCGTACCTCAAGGGCATAATGACCGCTGAGCGCGTCGACTGGCCGAAGTACGGCAGGCTTCACCGCGCCCGCGCCAAGCTGAACAACCAGCTCGCGGAGTTCTTCGGCAAGTACGACCTACTGCTGACGCCAACGCTGCCGTTCGACGCGATCGACGCCCGCGGCGGCTGGCCGCCGGAGGTCGACGGCAAGCCTCTCGCGCACCCGTTGCACATCGTGCCGTTCACGCCACCGTTCAACATCTCCGGCCACCCGGCGATCAGCGTGCGCAGCGGTTTCAGCGACAACGACCTGCCCATCGGCCTGCAGATCGTCGCCGGCCGCCACCGCGACGATCTCGTCCTCCAGGCCGCCTATGCCTTCGAGCAGGCGCGGCCCTGGAACGACCGCTGGCCGGTCGAGGTGCCGGCCTTCGCCAGCTAGCGATGCCAGCCGCGACCGTCAACGGCATCGAGATCCACTACGGGGTGCTCGGCGCGGACAGGCCGGGGCTGCCGCTCGTCCTCACGCACGGGTTCGCGAGCGCGTCCGCGTTCTGGCGACCGGACGTCGAGCCGCTGGCGGAGACGCGGCCGCTCCTCATCTACGACGTGCGCGGCCACGGCAAGACCTCGGCGCCCGACGATCCGGAGTCTTACTCGCTGCCAACGTGCGCGGCGGACCTGGCGGGGCTCCTGCGCGAGATCGGGATCGAACGCGCGCACGTCGGCGGTCTGTCGATGGGCGGGATGATCACGGCGCAGTTCGCGGTGGACTATCCGGACGTCTGCGAGTCCGTGCTGCTCTGCGACACGACGTGCGGCAACGCCGCCGATCCTGGGCCGGGCGGCGACTGGGAGCGCCGGGTGCTGGAAGGCATGAGCGCCCTACAACACTTCGTCTCGACCGTGGGCCTAAGAGAGACGTTGATCCGCGAATGGGAGTACAAGGAAGCGAACGACCCACACTTCGACGTCACGCCGTACTCGATCGAGGACGACTTCCGGCGCATCGAGATGATCACGGTGCCGGGCTACGTGGGCGCCGCGAACGCGATCTGCGCACGGCCCGATCTTACGGATAGAGTTACGTCAATCACGGCGCCGACGCTGGTGATGATCGGCGAGTGGGACGACTTCCTCCCTTGCGCCGAACGCGATCACGAGCTGATCCCCGGCTCGCGTTTCGTCGTGCGCGAGGAGTGCGCGCACGGCTCTCGCTGGCGCAACGAAACGTTCCGCTCGGAGATCGAGGCGTTCCTGGCCGACGTCGAGGCGGGGCGGCCGGTGGCCGGCGAGCGGCGGGTGTAGCCAGCGCTCGCGCTCCGAGCGTAGCGCCGTTGGCGGCGGAGCCTTTGGCCGGTCGTGCTTTCGCGGGCATATACCCCCTCCTCAGGTCTCGGTGCTGGTGCCACATTATACGAGAACAACAATTAGACCCGAGTCAAAGGTTCGCGGCGGTTGATTCGCCTCGGTCGCAACAGAGGACTGCCACATGAGCGCTGGCGCTGAAACTCTAACCTGTATTTCTAGAATTATGCTACATGGCTTAAAGCGTAAAACTGCCGAACGAATTCAGTGACATTTTCCCCTTCCACGTCTCGACCCCCGCGTGAAACCATGCCCCTGACATGCCGAAGCCCGGACCTCGCACCAAGCGCGGCAAAGCTGTCTCCAGCCGCAACGCGTTTAAGCACGGCATCCAGGCCGGCGGCGTCGTCATCCACGGCATCGAGAAGTATGAGGAGTGGGAGGCCCTTCGCGACGGTATCGTCGAGTCCCTTCAGCCCGACGGTGTGCTTGAGAACATGCTCGCCGAGCGCATCGCCCTCTGCCTCTGGAAGCTCCGCCGCCTCGACCGCTGGCAGGCCGTCATCACGCGCAGCAGCATCGATGCAACCGACCGCGACCTGCATCATGCTCGCTCTCTCGCGGAAGCTTACCGGTCGGGCAGCCTTGCGAAGGGTAAGATACCCGAGGTTGAGATCAGCGAAGATGAGATCATGCGCGAAGAACTCGCGCGCATCATCCCCCCGAAACACAACCTCGATCTAATCATGCGATACGAGTCCCACCTCCACCGTAAGTACATCCAGACCCTCCACGAACTCGAAGCGATGCAAGGCCGGCGACAGGGCGCCGCGACTCCGCTCGCCCGCGTCGACATCCTCGGCGCGCCGTCTGGCTGAGCTCCGCCCCGTACACCGGCCTGCACCATCCTGCGCAAGCGGGAAGTGTCACCCGAGGCGCGCTAGTAGAAGGAACCGCGGCCCGCGGACCCGGTCGCTACGGGCTCGGTCGGGAAGGGAGAGGCGCTGGCCGCGAGGGCGGCGGGCGTCTGCGTGGGGTTGGTGACCGAGCGCCCACCGTCATCGCCACTGAAGACGCCGGCCTGGACCATGGCGAAGCTAACCGCGATGACGAGCGCGGCGGCGGTGACGAATGCTGCCAGGTTTAGCGGAAACGTTCGCATGGGAACTCTGCGCCCCTTCAGTCCGTCTCTCTTATAGAAGAGAACGCAGGAGAGAGGACAAGGTTTTCATGACGCGCTCACGATCGATTCCCGCGAAGGCAGCGGCGCTAGCTCTCGCGGTCGGGCTGGCGCTGGCGCTCCTGGGCGCCTGCACGAACGACGGCGACGCCGCACCCGACCCGACGACCCGGACATCCGCGGCGTCATCACCAGCATCACCGACGGCTCCGGCGACGTCATCGGCAGCGTGCGCATCGAAGGCGCCATCGCCCAGGACACCACGTACGACAAGGCGGTCGTGCGCGTCGAGGGCGACACGCTCCTGTTTCAGGAGTCCGGCAGCGCCTTGATGGAGGTCACGTTCGCAGATCTGACAGTGGGTCAGACGGTCGCGGCCTGGTTCACTGGCCCCGTCGCCGAGTCCTATCCGGTGCAGGTGAAGGCGTCGCAGATCGTGATCGTGGGCTAGCGGAAGACGCCGTCGCCGATATCGCGCACGTAGCTCAAGGCGTCTATATCCGTCACACTACTTCCCTTTGTACTGTGGTTCGCGCTTCTGGGCGAAGGCCAGCGGGCCCTCCCGCGCGTCCTCCGTGCGGAAGACCTTGCCTGCCAACTCTGCCTCAAGGTTCAGGCCGTCTTCGAACGACATCTCGCGGCCCTGCATCGCCGCCTGCTTGATGTAGCGCACGGCGAGCGGGCCGTTCTTCAGAATCGATTGGGCGATCGCCTCGGCCGTGTCCATCAGCTGATCGCGCGGCACGACCCGTGAGACGAGGCCGAAGCGGAGCGCCGTCTCGGCGTCGAAGCGGTCGCCCGTGAGGAGCAGCTCCATGGCGAAGGCCAGCGGGACGGCACGCGGCAGGCGCTGCGTGCCCGTGGCGCCGGGGATGATCGCGCGCTTGGGCTCCGGCAGGCCGAACTGCGCGTTGTCCGCGGCGATGCGGATGTCGCAGGCGAGCGCCAGCTCAAGGCCGCCGGCCAAACAGTAGCCGTGGATGGCGGCGATGATCGGCTTCCAGCACTCATAGCCCCGCGTGATGCCGGCGAAGGCAGCGGTCATGGCGCCGGAGTCACCGCCCTTTCCGGAGAGCGACTGGGACATGGCGAGGAGATCAGCGCCCGCGGAGAACGCCTTGTCGCCGGCGCCGGTGAGGATCGCCACCCAGAGGTCGTCGTCCGCTTTGAACGCCTCGAAGGCGTCTTTCAACTCGGCGCTGGTGGCCGGGTCGATGGCGTTGCGGCGTTCCGGGCGGTTGATGGTGACGTAGGCTAGATGACCCTTCTTCTCGAAGAGGATGTTGTCGTAGTCGGCCATGAGGCGCCTCCTTCTACTTGGCACGGCCAGTATATGGCAGCGGTGACGGCGGCTCTACGCGGAAGACTTTCCGGTGTTATCACAGGTAATGGCGATGGCCTCATCTCTGTTGAATCACATGGAGGAGGTGCGGTTCTCGGAACTCACCAGTTGCGGGGCTGGTGAAACGGTCTTTACAGACCCGGGGTGCGTGCCCGCCTCCTCCGATAAATCTTGCTCGCATACGAAAGGGAAGGGAGGACAGGACAAGATGACACGACGACTCGCTTACTCCGTCCTCGCCCTCTCGTTCTGGACCCTGCTCATCGTCGTCGCGATGTCAGGCCGAGTTTAGACAACATTCTTGTGGGGTGCGGCGATTGGGGCCTTTCCGCCAAGGCGGGAGGGCCCCGCCCGTCCGTCTGCTGAACCGGCGAGGCGAATCGTCCGGCGCTCGCAAGCGGCTAACCGGCCGCCCCGAGCACGTCGCGCAGCGCGGGCTCATCGATGCTCGGGCCGACGATGGCGAGGGCGGCGCGTTCGCGCCTGAGGATGCGCTGCGCCACCCGGATCACGTCGTCCGCCGTCACCGCGCGCAACTTCGCGACGATGGATTCGACCGGCTCGATCTCGCCCAGCGTCAGGAGGCTCTCGCCGGCGCGCTGGCCCAGCGCCATCGAGGATTCCAGGCTGAGCCGGAAGCTGCCGACGGTGTAGTCCTTGGCCTTCTGCAACTCCTCGGCGCCCACCGCCTCTTTCGTCATCTTCTCCAGCTCTTCCAGGATCACGCCCACCGTCTCCGCCACGTTCTCCGGAGAGACACCGGCCGAGACGACGAACATGCCGCTGTCGGAGTGGCGGCTGACCGATGAACCCACGGAGTAGGCCAAGCCGCGCCGCTCCCGCACCTCCTTGAACAGGCGCGAACTCATGCCGCGGCCGAGCACGGCGTTCAGGATGGTAAGCGTGTAGCGGTCGGGATCCTTGCGCGCGATCGCGGGCAAGCCGAGCGCGATGTTCGACTGCGCGATCGGCCGCTCATCGATGGCGACGCGGTCTGCGGGCAGTTCGTCGCCGTTGACGCCGACGTTCTCCGGCGCCGCAGCGGTCGGCGAACCGGCGAACAGCCGCTCCGCCAGGGCGACCACCTGCGCGTGGTTGGTGTTGCCGGCGACGCTGAGCACCGTGTTCGGCGCGGTGTATCGGGCCTGGAGCCAGTCGACGAAGTCGTCCCGCTGCAGTCCGTCCACGGTCTCGTCGGTGCCGGTGGTGGGCCAGCCCATCTGGTGGTCGCCGTAGACAGCGCGCCCCAGCAGCTCTCCCACGTACGACCCCGGCTGGTCCTTGCCGCGGCTGATCTCTTGCTTGACGACCGTGCGCTCGCGGTCGATCTCTTTCGGATCTAGAAGCGAATCGTAGAACATGTCGGCGAGCACAGTCATCGCCAGCTCCAGCTGATCGTACGGCACGTGGTTCCAGTAGCAGGTGAGCTCCTTCGCGGTGTAGGCGTTGAGCACGCCGCCCGCGCCTTCGATCGCCTCAGCGATGGCGATCGCCGTCGGTCGGGCGGTCGTGCCCTTGAACATCATGTGTTCGAGGAAGTGGGCGACGCCCATCGTGCGCGCGGTCTCCCCGCGAGCGCCGGCGCCGGCGAAGACGTTGACGCTGACGGACTGCGCGGTGGGGACGGGCGTGGTGACGACGCGAAGGCCGCCCTTCAGTTCGGTGATCTCCGGGGTTACGGACAAGACGCCTCCATTCGGATTGAGAGTGGCCTCAGTATACCGGGGCGGCAGGTGGGATCGGGGCGCGCGACTTCCTCTTTGTGGGGAGCGCCGACAATCTCTTGACACGCCCGTTCTGGACTCCTGTATGATTCTAACTGGGCGTCCCTTCGAACCTGCCGGCAATAACGGCAAGCTCAAGGTGAGCGCGGGAGGAGACAGCCCCCAGTCAGGGGGTATATGGCGACAAAGTACATATTCGTCACGGGTGGCGTGGTGAGTTCCGTAGGCAAGGGGATCACCACCGCCTCCATCGGCCGGCTTCTTAAGTCACGCGGCATCTCTGTCGTAGTGCAAAAGCTTGATCCGTACCTGAACGTTGACCCCGGTACGATGTCGCCGTATCAGCACGGCGAAGTCTTCGTCACCGCAGACGGCGCCGAGACGGACCTCGACCTCGGCCACTACGAACGCTTCCTGGATCAGGACCTCTCGCGCAGTTCATCCGTCTCCAGCGGCCAGATCTACCAGGCGGTGATCCAGCGCGAGCGTCGCGGCGACTACCTGGGCCGCACGATCCAGCCGATCCCCCACGTCACCAACGAGATCAAGGAACGCATCCGCGGCATGGGACGCGAGTCTGGCGCCGACGTCGTGATCATCGAAGTTGGCGGCACCGTTGGCGACATCGAAGGCCAGCCGTTCCTCGAGGCGATGCGCCAGATGCGCAAGGAGGAAGGCCGCGACGATACGCTGGCGATCCACGTTACGCTCCTCCCCTACATCTCGACAACCGCCGAGCTGAAGACGAAGCCGACGCAACACTCCGTCCGCGAGCTGCGTTCCTTCGGTATCCAGCCGGACGTCATCGCCTGCCGCTCGGACATTCCGATCTCTGATGAGATCCGGGACAAGATATCGCTCTTCTGCGACGTCGAACCGCAGGCGGTGATCCCCCTGATGACGATGCCGAGCATCTACCAGGTGCCGCTAGTCCTTGAGGAGGCCGGCCTGGGCGACTTCATCACCGACCGCCTGAACATCGCGACTACTTCGACGGATCTTGACGAGTGGAAGGCCTGGGTCGAGCGCCTGCTCAACCCTCAGCACTCACTCGAGATCGCCATCGTCGGCAAGTACGTTGAGCTTCCGGACGCCTATCTCTCCGTCAAGGAAGCGCTGATCCACGCCGGCGTCCCCAACGATTCCGGTATCCGCATCCATTGGGTGCATTCAGAGGACGTGACCAAGTCCCATGCGGAGGCCCTGCTGGCCAACATGGACGGCATCATCGTACCGGGCGGCTTCGGCGAGCGGGGCTTCGAAGGCAAGGTTGAAGCGACGCGATACGCGCGGCTCAACAACGTGCCTTATCTGGGCCTCTGCCTTGGCCTGCAGGCGATGGTCGTCGAGTTCGCCCGCGCCCACTTCGGCACCGACGACGTCAGCTCGACTGAGCTGGCGCCCGAGACGGCCTATCCGGTGATCACGCTCCTCGATGAACAACAGCGCGTCGTCGAAAAGGGCGGCACTATGCGCCTGGGAAGCTACCCCTGCCGACTCGAACCCGGCACCATCGTTCACGAGGCCTACGGCGCCGACGAAACGTCGGAGCGCCACCGCCATCGCTACGAGTTCAACAACGAGTTCCGCGAAGAGCTTGGGCAGGCTGGCTTGATCGCCAGCGGGACGTCGCCGGACGGCGGGCTCGTCGAGATCTGCGAGATCCGCGACCACCCCTTTATGGTCGGCACGCAGTTCCACCCTGAGCTGCGCTCACGGCCCGCACGGCCGCACCCGCTTTTCGACGCCTTCGTCCGCGCCGCGCTGGAGCGACAGTCCGGGCGCCGCGAGAAGTCGTCCACCGCGGCCGACCGGCCGTCACGACGGAAGGCGTCTACGTCCTCACGCTCACGCTCGCCCCATTAGCCCGTGTCAGTAGTCGACGAAGCCTTCGTCTTCCTGCACGTGCTGGCCGCGCTCTGGTACGTGGCGGGGCTCACTTCCGTCCAGATCGCTCTTGTGCGGGGCTGGCAAGCGCCGGAGGTCGAAACCAGGGTGGTTGCGTTCAGCGAGGCGACGCACTACCAGGGCATCCTTCTGATACCGGGCGCCATCGCCGTGGCGACGACGGGGCTCTTCCTCTGGGGCCAGCTGGACTACAACTTCGTGACGACGCCGTGGCTGCTGGGCGTCGAGGCGATGTACATCGTCACGCTGCTCGTCTGCATCCCGCTCATGGGGATGGGGCTGCGGCGGGCGCGCATCGCCTCCCTGATGGCCGAGCGCCGCGGCAACGTGACGCCGGAGCTGGAGGAAGCGATGGCGGACAGCGTGCCGCTTGTCTTCGGCGGCATCGCCACCATCTTTGTGCCGGCGATGGTTGCGCTCAGCGTGTTTCGGCCGGGATAGCCCGCCGAGCACCCCGGGCCCTCGGGCCAACGAAAGTAGGGTATTGCGCGTCTAATTCGATTGGAGTACCGTAATTACAGGCCGTCTGCGGACGGCAATCGCCAGACTTTCTCCCCATACTCCCCAAATCGAGACAGCCGTTGCTTGATTGCATCCACACCGTCTACTGCTATATGGAGTTGACTTGAGCCTCACCGAACTCGAAACCAAGACAAAAGACGAACTGCTTGACGTCGCCAAGGAGATGGGCGTCAGCGCCAGCGGTCTGCGTAAGCAAGACCTCGTTTTCAAGATCATGCAGGCGAGGGCCGAGGGCGAAGGCAACTACTTCGCCGGCGGCATCCTGGAAATGGCCTCCGACGGCTTCGGCTTCCTGCGCACAGACGGCCTGAGCCCGAGCCTCAGCGACGTCTACGTCTCCCAGACGCAGATTCGCCGCTTCGCCCTGCGCTCCGGCGACTACGTAATGGGAGCCGTCCGCCAGCCCAAGGACTCGGAGAAGTACTACGGCCTGCTGCGCGTCGACGCCATCAACGGCCTCGACCCCGAAACCGCCAAGAAGCGGCCCTACTTCGAGCAGCTGACGCCGATCTTCCCGGACGAAATGCTCAACCTCGAGGAAGGCGTATCCAACCTCTCGACCCGCGTGATCGACCTCATAGCACCGGTCGGCCGCGGCCAGCGGGGCCTGATCGTCTCGCCACCCAAGGCCGGCAAGACGATCCTTCTCAAGACGATCGCCGCTGCTACAGCCAAGCGCTACGAAGACATCTACATTATCGTCGTCCTCATCGGCGAGCGGCCGGAAGAAGTCACTGACTGGCAACGCTCCGTCACCGAGGCCGAAGTCGTGGCCGCGACGTTCGACGACCCAGTGGCCGAGCAAACGCGAGTGGCTGAGCTGGCGCTGGAGCGGGCCAAGCGGCTGGTCGAGGGTGGCCGGCACGTCCTGGTCCTGCTCGACGGCATCACGCGCCTCACCCGCGCCTACAACCTGGCACTGCCATCATCCGGCCGCACGCTCTCTGGCGGCATCGATCCGGTCGCCCTGCATCCGCCGAAGCGGCTGTTCGGCGCCGCCCGCAACGTCGAAAACGGCGGCAGCCTGACCATCCTCGCGACCTGCCTCGTCGACACCGGCAGCCGCATGGACGAAGTGATTTTCGAGGAGTTCAAGGGCACCGGCAACTGGGAGCTGTGGCTCGACCGCCGCCTCGCCGAAAAGCGCGTCTACCCCTCGATCGACATCCAGAAGAGCGGCACCCGCCGCGACGACCTGCTGCTCGACGAGGAGACCCACAAGCGCATCGTCCTCCTGCGCCGCATGACATCGCTTGTCAACCAATCGCAAAATTCAAGCGAATCCACCGAGATGATCCTGGACCGCTTGTCGCGCACTGAGACGAACGCAGAGTTCCTGGCAACGCTCAAAGAAGCGCTCTAGTCGCCCCAACACGCCAAATGTCTCGCAATCTCTCTTATTCGGGCGTGCCCGCTCGCCGCACGCGAGTTGATCGTAAGCTCGTTAGCAGCGAGACTCTTTATTTGAGCCGTGAGCTTGTCCTGGCAGACGATAATCTGTCAATTTGTGAAAATATGGACAAGTGGGATATAATTCGCTGCGAAAACCTGCAGAACTAGCAGAAACCGAGACTGGAACCGGGCCCACCAGAGGCACGCTTGGACCCGGCGATAGGGAGGCTTAACATACGAGACCCGCACGCTCCACACCGGCGCGGTCAATTCCCGCCGGAACGTGAAGAGCAGTCGTCTCGCCTGAAAGCTACCGGGCAGTCGCTCACCCAGTACCGACACTATGCGCTGCACGGTCTTCTCCTCGCACTGGCATTCGCCGCCGTTGTCACGGCCGTTGCCGGCGGTGTCACTGACTCCGAGCCGACGACCGTCTCCAGCATTGAGGGGCCCGTTGCCGAAGCCCGCGCCGGCTACTTGAAGCCCGCGGCGCTCATCTCTACGGTGCCCTCCCTGATCGCCCGCCACGAGGCTGAGATCGCCGCCACCACGGCGTCCCCGGCACCGGAGCCGACCGCTGAGTTGGTGGCCGCGGCCGCCGAGCCGCTTCCTTCGTTCTTCACCTACACCATTCAGCCGGGCGACACGATGGGCGGGATCGCCACCAGATATGGCATCAGCGAGGCTTACCTGCGCTGGAACAACCCCATGGTGAGCGTCGACCCGGACCTCCTCTACATCGGCAGCACGTTGGTTGTTCCCGGTGTCGACGGAATCGTTTACAACGTCACCCTCGGTGACACCCTGGGCGACATCGCCGCCTACTACGACGTCACCGTGGACTCGATAATCAGCTTTGAGCCGAACGACCTGAGCTCGCCGGACAGCCTGATCGACGGCACGGTGCTGGTCATCCCGGGCGGCGTTCCGCCGCCGACGATCGCGCCCGTACTTGCCGACGACGAAATCGATCCGGTCGCCGGCCCGGTGCCAGCGAGCGGCAGCTTCGATACCCCAGCCCCGGCCCCGGCCCCGGAGCCAGCACCCGCCCCCGCACCCGTGGCCAGCGTTGGATTCATCTGGCCTTACTACGGCCCGATAACGACATACTTCGGCGAGCCGACCGGCTATAGCTACCACAAGGGCATCGACCTCGACGGCTTCGGCAGTTGGGGAGCGCCGATCGCCGCCGCCGCCAGCGGCACGGTAGTCCTTGCGGCCTGGGACAGCTGGGGCCTCGGCTATCACGTCATCGTCGACCACGGCAACGGCTTCCGCACGACGTACGCCCACCTTTCGGACCTCTGGGTTGTGCAAGGCCAGTGGGTGAACCAAGGAGAGGCTGTAGGCGCGCTGGGCAGCACTGGCTATTCGACCGGCGCGCACCTGCACTTCGAGCTCTGGGCCGGCGGCGTCCCTGTGAACCCCCTCGCCTACCTGCCGTAGATTCTCCCGCCTGACGATCCACGCCTTTCATCTACAGCGGCGCTACGCTTCCTCGCCTTCGGCCCCTGGTAGACGGGATCGCCGCCGCTTTCCCGCGGGCGACAAGCGGGAGTCCCCTTCGTAGACGCTCCAGGAGCCGTTTCAGGGTAGCGGTAGGCCTTGAGTGGCCCCTAACGGCGTGCATCCCGGCAACGACGGCCAGCGGTCGCCTTCCGAAGCGCTGAGCGCTGCACGCGCGGCTCACGCCGTCGTGCGCGGCGCTCTAGCCGTTTTTGCCGCGGTAATCCAGCAGAATCACCTGTGTGTCCGAAGGGACCGTGTTGTAGCTGAGCGAGAGCTTTGGCTGCGCCTGGACCGCGGTCGCCTGCATCTCCTTGAGGAAGCGGTCTGCCGACTCCAGGTCGCCTTTGGAAACGGGCGTCTTGTAGTGCATCGGGATGACGATGCGGGCGTCGAGCGTCGGGACGATCTCCGCCGCCTTGGCGCCGTCGATCGTCGAATCACCGCCGACGGGGATCATGAGGACGTCCGCGCCGGTCATGCCCTCGGCCTGGTCGGCGGTGGGGACGTGACCCAGGTCGCCCAGGTGGCAGATCTTGATGCCCTCCATCTCGATCACAAAGACTAGATTCTTGCCGCGTTCGCCGCCCTTCTCCCCATCGTGATATGTGGGAATCGCGGTCAGGAACGCGCCGGAGATCTCGTATTCGCCCGGACCATCGACCACAATCGGTTTGCCGGCGACGGCCTTGAGGTAGGTGTGGTCATCGTGGGCGTGGCTAAGCGAGACGACGTCCGCCGTCGGCTTGCCGATATCGTAGCCCGTGGATGGCGGGCAGGGATCCGTTATTACGGTCGCTTCGCGCGCTCGTATGCGAAAGGATGAGTGTCCAAGCCAGACGATCTCCATCAGAAGAGAAGGTCAGACGGTGAAATCGTAGTCAGAGTAGTGAACCGGCGGTCTAGATTTCGTCGTCGTCGTCATCGTCGTCATCGCCACCGCTGCGGCGTTTCCAGATCGCGAGCGCTGCGACGCCAGCACCGACGGCCGCGACGAGACCAATGAGGCGCTTCTTACCGCCTCCTTTTTTCTCTTCCTGGCCCTCGTCGTCCTGGCCTTCGTCGTTGTCTGCCATGGGGAAGCTCCTTCGTGCGGTCCGAGACTCATCGGTAGCGGGGCTGGGCGATTGGTCACGCCCCGGGGAAACCGCCGTGAGTATAGCAATCGCCACGAACGGTGGTCAACAGGAAATGATCCCCGTCAGAAACGCTCCGTTGCGCTGGCGTCCGGCGAGCCTGCGCGGCCCCCTATTGCTTGACAGAAAGGGGCCCTCGGTGCTAGTCTCAGGGCGGTTAGCACTCTCACCATGCGAGTGCTAATTTAGATACAAATCATGCTTACAGACCGCCGAAAACAGCTCCTCCAGCACATCGTCGAAGAGTACGTCGAGACGGCGCAGCCCGTCGGCTCGCGAACCCTCGTCGACAAGTACGAGCTGTCGCTCTCCCCGGCCACCATCCGCAACGAGATGGCCGCCCTGGAGGACGAGGGGCTCGTCGCCCAGCCGCACACATCCGCCGGCCGCGTGCCGACAGACACGGGCTACCGCTACTACGTCGAAACGCTAATGCACGAGGAGTCGCTGACCGAAGACCTCCGCCAGACGATCCGCCACCAGTTCCACCAGGCCGCACGCGAACTCGAAGAGTGGGCGCGGCTGGCCGCGGCGATCCTGGCGACGCGGCTGCGCAACGCCGCAGTCGTCACCACTCCCCACTCGCCCGAGCCCCGCGTGCGCTGGATCGAGCTTGTCGGCGTGCACGACTACCTGGCGCTACTGATCATCGTCCTCGAAGAGGCCCGCGTGCTTCAGCAGACGCTGACGCTAGACCAGCCGTTCAGCCAGGAAGAGCTGACGTCGCTGGCGCGGCGCCTCAACGACCTGATGGCCGGCAAGAGCGCCGCCGAGATCAGCGAGCAGAAGATGGTCTCTTCGCCCGTCGAGATATCCGTGCGACAGGCGACGACGGACCTCCTGAAGGCCGCCGACGAGCTAACGCCCGAGCCGTCGTTCATGGTTGGCGTGCGCGATCTGCTCAAGCAGCCGGAGTTTACGGAGGGCGGGCGCGTCGTTGACCTGCTGGGCGTCCTGGAGGAACGCAACATCTCGAAGGCGATTCCCATCTCGGCCGGCGCTGACGCAACCTCTGAAGAGCACACCGTGTCGATCATCATCGGCGGCGAGCATCCGGTTGACGAGATGCAGCTGTGCAGCGTCGTGTCGACGCGCTACGGCGGCCCGGAAGGCCTGCGGGGAATGCTCAGCGTCGTCGGGCCGACGCGCATGCACTACGGCCGCAACGTGGCGATGGTGCGCTACATGTCGACGCTGATGGAAGAGATGCTCGGCGTCTACTTCGCCTAGGCCGGGCACGAACGTCACAGCCGCGCGGCTTTCCAACAGACCCGCAGGACAGCCCCACCCAACGAGAATAAGGACCGGAGACAAGATGGAGAAGGAAACGACACAGCCCGCCGATTCGCCCGAGTCCAAAGACGGTGGCGGCGCCGACCCTCAAGGAGCCCAGGCGGGCGAGGCTCAGACCGGCGAGGCCCAGACGGGCGAGGCTCAGACCGGCGAGGCCCAGACGGACGAGGGTCAGACCGGCGAGGCCCAGACGGGCGAGGCCCAGGAGCTGCCCATCGAGGAGCGCCTGAAGAAGGCCGAGGAGGAGACGCAGCGCTACCTGGACAACTGGCGACGCGCCGAAGCCGACCTGCAGAACGTCAAGCGCCGCGCCGAGCAGGACCGCACAGAGTCCGCGCGCTACGCCGGCGCCTCGCTGATCATCAACATCCTGCCGATCGTCGACGACTTCGAGCGCGCTTTCCAGTCGCTCGACAGCCACGTCGCCGGCATGACGTGGTTCGACGGCGTGCGCCTGATCTACCGCAAGCTGCTCGCGCTACTGGAGAGCGCCGGCGTGCAGCCGATCAAGACGGAAGGCGAGACGTTTGACCCGAAGTTCCACGAGGCCGTGGCGCACGCGGAAGGCGAAGAGAACAAGGTGATAAGCGAAGTGCAGCGCGGCTACCTGCTGCACGACCGCGTCCTGCGCCCGGCGATGGTAGTCGTCGGCAAGGGGAGCGGCGACGAGGAGAAGAAGGAAACAGAAGGAGAGCCCGCAAATGGCTAGAGCAATCGGAATTGACCTGGGAACTACGAACAGCGCGATGGCGGTGATGGAGGGCGGCGAGCCCGTCGTCATCCCCAACGCCGAGGGCGGCCGCACTACGCCGTCCGTGATCGCCATCAACAAGGCGGGTGAGCGGCTCGTCGGCCAGGTCGCCAAGCGGCAGGGCGTGACGAACCCCGAGAACACGATCTTCTCGATCAAGCGCTTGATGGGCCGCCGCCTCGACGACGAAGAGGTGCAGCGCGACCTCAAGATACTGCCCTACAAGATCGACGCCGCCGAGAACGGCGACGCCCGCGTCTGGATGGGCGAGCGGTCGTACAGCCCGCCGGAGCTGAGCGCGATGATCCTGCAGAAGCTGAAGGCCGACGCAGAGGCCTACCTGGGCGGCGAGGTGACCGAGGCCGTGATCACCGTCCCGGCCTACTTCAACGACTCGCAGCGCCAGGCGACGAAGGCCGCGGGCGAGATCGCCGGGCTCGACGTCCTGCGCATCATCAACGAGCCGACGGCCGCCGCGCTGGCGTACGGCCTGGACAAGAAGGACGAGAAGATGATCGCCGTCTACGACCTGGGCGGTGGCACGTTCGACATCTCAATCCTGGAGATCGGCGACGGCACGTTCCACGTTAAGTCGACCAACGGCGACACGCACCTGGGCGGCGACGACTTCGACCAGCAGATCATCGACTGGCTGATCGACGAGTTCAAGAAAGACCAGGGCATCGACCTGCGCCAGGACAGCATGGCCTTGCAGCGCCTGAAGGAGGCCGCCGAGAAGGCCAAGGTCGAGCTTTCCTCCACCCAGCAGACTGAGATCAACCTCCCGTTCGTGACGGCGGACTCCTCCGGGCCGAAGCACCTGGCGATCACGCTTTCGCGGGCCAAGCTCGAGCAGCTAGTCGGAGACCTCGTCGAGAAGACGATTGAGCCGGTGCGCAAGGCGTTCGACGACGCGAAGGTGAAGCCGGACGAAGTGGGCGAGGTGATCCTCGTCGGCGGGCAGACCCGCATGCCGCTGGCGACCGACAAGGTGAAGGAGTTCTTCGGGCGCGAGCCGCACAAGGGCGTGAACCCGGACGAGGTCGTGGCCATCGGCGCGGCGATCCAGGCCGGCGTCCTCAAGGGCGACGTGCGCGAGGTGCTGCTGCTGGACGTGACGCCGCTCTCGCTGGCGATCGAGACGCTGGGTGGAGTCGCCGACGCGATCATCCCGCGCAACACCACGATCCCCACATCGAAGTCCAAGACCTACTCGACCGCCTCCGACAACCAGGCGTCGGTCGAGATCCACGTGCTCCAGGGGGAGCGCGGCATGGCCAGCGACAACAAATCGCTCGGACGCTTCATCCTGGACGGCATCCTGCCCTCGCCACGCGGCATGCCCCAGATCGAAGTGGCGTTCGACATCGACGCCAACGGCATCCTGCACGTCTCAGCCCGCGATACGGGCACGGGGCGCGAGCAGAAGATCACGATCCAGGCGGGCACGGGCCTGAGCCCGGAAGAGATCGAGCAGATGAAGCGCGACGCCGAAGCCCACGCCGAGGACGACCGCCAGCGCCGCGAAGGCGTCGAGCTGCGCAACCAGGCCGACTCGCTCGCCTACACAGCGGAGAAGACGATGAGCGAGGCCGGCGACAAGATTCCGGCCGACGTGCGAGCCGACATCGATGCCCGCGTCAAGGAGATTCGCGACGCCCTCGCCAGCGACGACGCCTCGGCCGAGACGCTGAAGGGCGCGACGGAAGCTCTGGCCGAGGCCCTGCAGAAGGCCGGCTCGGCCGTCTACGGGGAGGGCGCGGAAGGTGCCGGCGTCGGCGCGGAAACCGCAACGCCGGGCGGCGAAGGTGAAGGCGGCGACGAAGAAGACGGGGCCGAAGAAGGCACCGTCGAGGGCGAATACCGCGAGGTGTAGTTAGTGGTTAGTGGCCAGCAGCTAGTGGTCAGTGAGGCCGGGGCGCCAGTGCCCCGGCCTCTTCACGTCACGACGGGTTCGCCGGCGTCGACCCAGGCGCTGAAGCCGCCCCGGATGCTCATCACCGTCTCGATACCGGCGCGCTCCAGGACTGAGGCGGCGGAAGAGGAGCGCTGACCAGCGCCACAGTACGCCAGCACGGGGCGGTCTCGCGGAAGCTCCGCCAGGCGGTCTTGCAGCGACCCCAGCGGAATATGCAGGGCATTTTCGATCCGGGAGACTGCCCACTCGTCTGGCTCGCGCACGTCGAGTACGAGGGCGCCGTCGAGGATCGCCTTGCGGGCATCGGCCGGCGTGAGGTAGGGATCGGAGGCAACCGGGAGGCCGGCTCGCTCCCAGGCCGCGAACCCACCCTCGAGGGCCGCTGTCAGCTCCTCGTGACCGACGAGGAGGCACTCATCGATCACCTGCTCCAACGGCTGGCCGTCGCAGACGAAAGACAGCGGCGTGCCAAGCTCGATCAGCCACCCCAGCCACACACCGAAGACATCGCGGAACGGGTTGCTCAGCGAGCCCGGAATGTGGCCGGCGAGGTGTTCTTCCGGCGTCCGCACGTCGACGATCATGCCACGCCTGCCTGCGGCCTCGAAGTGGTGGGCGTCGAGCGTCTTCGGGGCGGCGATGTCCCGCCTGAGGCGGGGACCCGCCTGGTTCAGCGGTCGCAGGCGCCAGTAGTACTCCGGAACGCGCGGAAACGTACCCGGAAACCACTCCACGAACTCGTCTTCCGTCATGTCAGACATCGCCGGGTTGATCGCCCGTTGCTCGCCGAGCGTGGACGACCGGTCGCCGCCGTCCCCTGCCGAGCAGAACGATCCGCTGCCGTGCGTCGGGTAGACGAGCGTGGAGTCGGGCAGGTCCCGAAAGCCTTCCCTCAGCGTCTGGTACTGGGACCGGGTCAGGGGGTCTGTGAGCTCTGGCGTGAGGAGATCCGTGCGTGCGGCCCCACCAACGATGATGGAACCGCCGCTGAACAGCACCGGCTCGCTGCCCGCCGCCCGCACGACGTAGGCGATGTGCTCAGGGGTGTGCCCCGGCGCCGTGACGACCTCGATATCAGCATCGCCGAAGCGCAGCTTATCGCCGCCGCCGGCCGGGTGGTGCGGATAATCGACTTCCGAGCCCTTCGGGCAGTAGATCGCGGCGTCCGTGGCTGCCTTAACCTCCAGGGCGCCCGTCACGAAGTCGGCGTGAACGTGCGTCTCCAGGACGGCGGCAATCGTCAGGCCTTTTCCCTCGGCGGACTGGAGGTGTTGGCGGACGGTGCGGTTGGGATCGACGACGATCGCCTGCCCGCCGCCGACATCGACGATGTAGGAGCTATTGCCCAAGCCTTCGTGGACGAACGTGGCGACTTCCATGACTTTGGCTCTGAGTCTATCAGCGACGCGACCGGTGGCGCTGGCGTTTTAGCCGCTTCGATAAACCACAGATTTCTGCTCAGTTTTTTCGGCAGCTTGCTTGCGCCCACTTGACACGTTCTGGCGACGGAGTAGGATGGCGGCTACGGGGTGCGGATTCTCCTGCTTGCGGCAGAAGGAGGACGCTCATGCGGCCTGCCCTGACCCCGGTGCACGCCCCAGACCAGCCCGGACGGCGAACCCCATCGCTGCTCCAGGACCTCGGAACTGTCGTCCGCCTCTACGGCACTGTCTTCTGGATGCTGGGCCAGCGGCTGCAGCACGGCCAACGCTGGGAGGAGAAGCTCACTGCCGAGGCGCTTCGACCGTACGGATTCAGCACCAGCGACGATGCCGACGGTGTAGTGCGGCACCCTAACTAGCCAATACCTCCCCAACCCCCTCTGGCCCTCCGGCGCGACGTTGAGGAGCACGCGACGGAGGGCCGTTTTCTGCCCCGAGCCGTGGGCTACGCGCTCAGCGTTTGGAGATCGGCGAAGAAGTCCGGGTAGGTCTTCGCTACGCAGTCTGGACCGAGGATCGTGATTCCCGGTGCGCGCGAACCGACGACGGCGAAGCTCATCGCCATGCGGTGATCGTCGTACGTTTCGATCTCCGCCGGGCGCACGGTCGCCGCCGGCTCGATGCGCAGTGTGTCGCCATCGATGTCTGCGCGGGCGCCCAGCTTGCGCAGCTCGGCCTGCAGCGCGGCGAGGCGGTCCGTCTCCTTGACGCGCCAGGTGTGCAGACCGCGGATCGTCGTTGGGCCGTCAGCGAGCGCGGCGATCGCGGCGAGCGTCATCGCCGCGTCGGGCATCGGCGCCATGTCGACTTCGATCCCCTTCAGGCGCTGCGGCCCGCCCACCGTGATCGCATCCGCCGCCAGTGAGACCTGCGCGCCCATGTCTGAGAGCACGCGAGCGAAGGCAACGTCGCCCTGCAGGCTCTCTTCGCCGAGGCCCGGGATACGAACGCTGGCGCCGGGACGCACGGCGGCGGCCGCCATGAAGTAGGTGGCGTTGCTAGCGTCCGGCTCGATCTCGTACGCGCGAGCTGTGTAGGGCTGGCGCGGGACGCTCAGCTCGGTCGGCCGGCGGTCCTCGCCATGGCGCGAGATCCGGACGTCGACGCCGAAAAGCGCCATCAGCCGCGCCGTCATCTCGACGTAGGGCCAACTCGTCTGCCCGGGCCCAAGCGCGACGACGACTTCTGCCTCTTTCGTGTACGGCGCGACCATGAGCACGGCCGACAGGTATTGGGACGAGTATGCGGACGGGAAGTGGGCACGGCCGCCGGAAAGCCCTTGCGCCTCGACGACGACTGGCGGGTGGCCGGTCGAAGCCTCATAGCGCAGCATCGCGCCGAGTTCCTCCAGCAGCGTCACCAGCTGCGCGATCGGCCGCTGTCGCATGCGCTCGCCTCCAGCGAGCCGGTAGGTTCCCTCACCGAGCGTGCAGAGCGCCGTCAGGAAGCGGATCGTCGTGCCGCTGTTGGCGCAAGCGATGTCGGCCTTCGACTGAGGCACGACGCCGCCGCGCCCTTTCACGCTCACGGTCGCCGTCTTGGCGTCGGCGTTGAGCTCATAGCCAAGCGCCCGCAGGCCCTCGACCATCACCTCCGTGTCCTCGGCAAACAGCACGTTCGAGAGCGTTGACTCGCCATCGGCCAACGCCGCGATGACCAGTGCGCGGTTCGTCAGGCTCTTCGATCCGGGCGGCGTGATCGTCGCCTGGAACGGCGTCTCGAACGGCGTGATGGTGATGCTATCCACGTTGCTATCGTACCGAAGTGCGCTTCCACGTGCCGCCTAGAACGGCGGTGTCAGCACGCGCCACAGCCACTCGACCGTGTCCACGGCAGTGTATCTGTCGAGCCAGCGGCCAACGTGCAGCATGTACTCCTGTGGGAGCTTGATCGCCAGCATGACGGCGAAGACGGCCGCCAGCTGTCCGCCCTCGTAGCGGAAAGGAACGAGGCCGCCGTGGCGTGGCTCCCCGCGCCATTGCTCGTCGAGGCGAAAGAATTTGATGCCGGCGACGAAGACGAACCAGAACTCGAACAGGTTGGGAAAGAAGATCAACACATCGCGGTTCTGGGTCACCTCGAAGGCCGCGACGCCGATCATCCGGTAAACGAAGAGGCCGACCGCGATGTTCCGGGCCACCCCCTGCCAGCGCAGGGCGACGATGAGAAACGTCACCATGTAGACCAGGTCGAGCCACTTGTCGAACGAGTGGTAGTCCCTCACGCCGCCCTCGTCCAGGGTGCCCTTCAGGAGGACGTCGAAGTTATCGATGAGCATGGCGAAGATCGCGCCGGGGAAGGGAAAGAAGAGCACCGGCAACGAGCCGAGGATGCGGTAAACGGCGATGATGATCTCTTCCGTGGTCACCGCCGTATCGTACAGGGCCATACCTTGACGCGTACGTGAACGTACTGTAGCGTGCGTGCGAGCGAAGGGAGTGCAGGAGATGCCCACGATCAAGGCCGGCGAAGTAAGCCTCGAATACTACGTGGAGGGCGATGGCCCGCCGCTGCTGATGATCATGGGCTTCGCGGGCCAGGCGAACTCCTGGGGTGAGCCGATCATGACTCGCCTGCGGAAGCGCTTCACGTGCATCCGCTTCTCGAACCGCGGCACGGGCGCCAGCGACCGGCCCGACACGCCGTTCACGATCCGCATGATGGCCGACGATGCGATCGCACTGTTGGACGCCCTCGATATCAGGCAGCCGCACGTCTTCGGCATCTCCATGGGCGGGATCATCTCGCAGGAGATCGTGCTCAACTATCCGGGACGCGTGAACGGTCTCGTCCTCGGCTGTACGACGCCGGGATTCGCGCACGGCGAGATGGCCGCGCCCGAGGTGACAGCGGCGATGACGCCCCAGCCGGGCCTCTCGGTCGAGGAGATGGTGCGCAACTTCTGGACCGCGGTCTGTGCGCCGGCGTTTATCGAGGACAGCGCCGAGTTCCTCGACGAGATGATCGCGACGAACCTGAAGCAAGCGACATCGATGGACACCATCATGAAGCAGGCCGTCGCCATCCAGACTTTCGACTCGTTCGACCGCTTGAGCCAGATCAAGGCGCCCACGCTCGTCATCCACGGCGACATCGACCGGCTGATACCGCCGGCCAACGGCGACGTGCTTGCCGGCGGCATCGCGGGGGCGGAGAAGCTGACGCTCAAGGGTGCCGCGCACATGTTCTTCTGGGAGCAGCCCGCAGAGACAGCCGACGCGATCATCGAATTCCTCGCCCGCGTGCCCGCAAAAGTTTAAGGAGCAGACCATGACACTGAACGACAACGTGGCGATCATCACCGGCGCCGCCTCCGGAATTGGCAAGGCGACATCTCTGGTCTTCTCCCGCGAGGGTGCGAAGGTGCTGTGCGCCGACATCAACGCCGAGGGTGCCGAAGCCACGGCGCGGCAGATCGCCGATACAGGCGGCGAGGCGGCGTCGTTCCAGGTGGACGTCGCGGAAGAGCCGCAGGTCCAGGCGATGGTCGCCGACGCCGTTTCACGCTGGGGGCGGCTGGACACGATCTACAACAACGCCGGCATCGGCACCGGCGGGCCTGTCACCCAGATGCCCGTCGAGGATTGGGACCGCCTGCACGCGATCAACCTGCGCGGCGTCTTTCTGGGCACCAAACACGCGATACCGGAGATGCTGAAGACAGGCGGCGGCGCCATCGTCAACACGGCCTCCGACGCCGGCCTCATGGGCACGCCGATGCTCTCGGCGTACTGCGCGACGAAGGGCGGCGTCGTCATGTTCACGAAGGCCACGGCCGTCGAATGGGCCGCCATGGGCGTTCGCATCAACTGCGTCTGCCCGGGCGTCATCCGCACGCCGATCCTGGACCCGATGCTGGAGATGGCCAAGGCGGCCGGCGCGACGCCCGAACAGGTGTGGGAACGCATGGGCAAGACGCACCCGATCGGCCGCGTGGGCGAGGCGTCTGAAGTCGCCGAAGCGGTGGCGTTCCTGGCCTCGGACCGGGCCTCGTTCATCACGGGCGTGGCGCTACCCGTGGACGGCGGGCTGGCAGGCGGCTTCGCGCCGCGAGAATCAGCCTTCGGGGCCGAGTGACGCCAATAGGTCTAGCCCGCGGCATAGACGTTTGTTATTATCTTAGCGCGCGCTTGACTACCGCAGTCACTTAGGAACAGACTGACAGGTCGTTTGGCCGCAGGAAGGGAGCCCCGCCGTGAAGTTCGGCATCATCTACGAGCTACAGATGCAAAAGCCCTGGGACGAGAACCAAGAGTACAAGACGTACCACGAGGCCCTCGATCAGGTCGAGCTGGCCGATAAGGTCGGGTTCGACTACCTCTGGGAGGTCGAGCACCACTTCCTCACGGAGTACTCCCACTCGTCTGCGCCCGAGGTCTTCCTGGCGGCGGCCAGCCAGCGCACCAAGAACATCCGCATCTGCCACGGCGTTGCGCTCCTCCCCGGCCCCTTCAACCACCCCATCCGCGTCGCCGAACGCACCGCCGCCCTCGACATCGTCTCCAACGGACGCGTCGAACTGGGCACGGGGCGCTCGATCACGGAACAGGAACTGGGCGGTTTCGGCATCGATCCGGCGGATTCGCGCCCGATGTGGGAAGAGGCCGTGGAGATGATCCCGAAGATGTGGACCCAGGAGTCGTTCAGCTGGGAAGGCGTTCACTTCAAAGTTCCGCCGCGCAACGTCATCCCCAAGCCGATCCAGAAGCCGCACCCGCCGATGTGGATGGCCTGCACGCAGCCCGAGAGCTTCCGCCTGGCCGGTTCCAAGGGCCTGGGCGCGCTCTCCTTCGGCTTCATCGCCCCTGGCCTTCTGGAGGCGTCGCTCGGCGTCTACCGCGAGGCGTTGAAGAACGCCGAGCCTGTCGGCTCGTTCGTGAACAACCAGTTCGCCGCGACCACGTTCGCCTGTGTAGCACCGACGGACGAGGAGGCCCTGGAGAACGGGCGGCCCGCGGCTGAGTTCTTTCAGAAGTCGCTGGGCATTCTCTTCGTGCCGTGGGGCAAGAAGGACAACGTGCCAGAGTCGTACCAGTACTACTCCTCGCTCGCCCAGATGGTCGAGAAGAGGCTCGCTGAGTCGGACGGAAGCGAGTTCGACGAGGCCTGGGAGTCCGGCGCCATGGCAATCGGCTCTCCGGAGCGCGTGCGCAAGGTCTGCCAGAAATACGCGGACGCCGGCGTCGACCAGCTAATCCTTATGGTGCAGGCGGGCCGTATATCAGATGAGAGTTGCCGACAGACGATCCAGCTCTTCGGTGAGGAGATCATCCCGGCCTTCAAGTAGGCCCCTCATCGCACGAAACACGACATTTTCGACAACGCCCTCACCCCCTTTGGGCGAAGCGGCGGGCCTGGACCCCCTCCCGGCCCGCCGCACTCTTTTTCCGATCAGGCGGACGTCTTGCGGTAGAACACCTGCACCGCGACAGCCAGCGATACGACCGCCATGCCGGCAAGCGTGGCCATGCTTAGAGCTGCCATCAGCGGCGCCGAGTCCATGTGCCAGATGTTGGTGAGGCCTGAGTCGGTGCCTTCCATTAACCCGTAGCGCATCAACGCCAGCGCGTGGGTCCACGGCAGGGCCCGGGCCAGGTGCTCGACGCCGGCCGGCAGCAACGAGATCGGGAACAGGGCGCCCGCCAGGAACCACGGCGTGACGCCAACGGCCGGGACCAGCGGGCCGTAGGCCTCCTGGCGCCCGACGAGCAGCGCCAGCGTTTCAGCAAACCCGTATGTAATGAGCGAGAGGAAGGACGCCGCGCCAATGAACCATAGCACTCCGGCTAACGACGTCTCGAACTGCGCCCCCCGCAACTCCGCGAGGACTATGATGATCGCGACCTGGACGAGCGCGATCGAGAGCACGGCGAGGGCGTTACCGATGGGGATAGAGGCGCGGGGGATAGGCGCGGCCATCAGCTCGCGCAGGATGCCGAAGTCTTTGTCGACGATGACGTTGATGCCGCTGAACATCGACGTGAAGGGGATGATGAACGCCACCTGCCCTATGGCAACAAACGTGTAATAGTCGATATCGGTGCTGAAGCCGCCGAGAGCCTCAGCGAGCGCCGGCGCGACGATCAGGATCCAGAGGACGGGCGTGACAGTTAGGCCGATGAGGCCGGGGACAGTCTTCGTGGCGACCGCGATGCGGCGCCGGTAGATTGTGGAGAGTCCGATTGCGGGGCTGCTGATCATGACTCCTCCTTAGCTCCTGGCAGGGCCGTTGCTCACAGCACCGGTGCGCTGCATGAACACGTCATTCAGGGTGGGCCGGCGGATCGTCGTGCCAAGGAGCGACGCTCCCGACTGGCGGACGGCCTCGACGAACCGTGGCCCGTCTCCGTTGGTGACCGGCATCGTCAGCGTGTCGCCGATCAGGATCGGCGGCGACGAGAACGACGCAACACCTGCCAACGCGTCGGCCGCCCTCTGCGCCTCGCCGTCGACTCGCAGCTCGAGGATCTCCGATCCGAGCGAATCGAGGAGCGCGCCCGGTGAGTCCAGGGCCACTACCTGCCCCTTGTGCACGATGGCGACCCGGTTGCATACGCCTTCGGCTTCTTCGAGGTAGTGCGTGCTGAGCAGAATCGTCACGCCCTCTGAGCGGCGCAAGCGCTGGATGAGGCCCCAGATCTCGATGCGGATGGCAGGGTCCAGCCCAGCAGTCGGCTCGTCCAGGAAGAGGACGCGCGGCTTGCCGAGGAGAGCGCGCGCGATCTCCAGCCGCCGCTTCATACCGCCGCTGTACGTGCGAACGCCGTCCCCCGCCCGCTCGCTCAGGCCCATGACGCCGAGGAGAGAGCTTGTCCGCGCCTCCGCCTCCTCTCGGTTGAGGCCCCAGAGCCTGGCGTGCAAGCGCATGTTGTCCAGCCCGGAGAAGTCGTTGTCGAGAACGCTCTCCTGGAAGACGACTCCCGTCGCGCGGCGCACGGCCAGCGGGTCCTGCACGACGTCGTGGCCGGCGACGGCGGCCCGGCCAGACGTCGGTTTGATGGACGTCGTGAGGATGCCCATCGTCGTACTCTTCCCCGCTCCGTTAGGGCCGAGTATCCCAAATATCTCGCCGCTTTCGACGGCGAAGTTCAACCCCCTGAGGGCCTCGACCCCGTTCTTGTAGGTCTTGCGGAGATCCTCTACTGACACGGCGTTGGCTGGCATCGGCGACTCCCTTCAAGCTGTTAGTATCTAAAAGTGAAGTGACTTCTAACTCATATAACGCCTCGACTTGACTTTTGTCAAGTCTCTACTTAATCTTGAAGCGACCTCGGAGGGACTGCACGAATGCCACGAAAGTACGATACGCAAGAGGGCTGCCCGATCGCCGGCACCCTCGACATCATCGGCGACCGCTGGACGATCCTGATCCTGCGCGACCTGACGCTGGAACGGAGCGGCAAGTTCAAGGATCTGCAGGCGTCGCTCCGGGGCATCTCACCCAACCTGCTGGCGTCTCGCCTGAAGCGGCTGGAAGCAGCCGGCGTGCTGGAGCGGTCCTTCTACAGCCAGCACCCTCCCCGCGCCGCGTACCAGCTGACTGAGAAGGGCGAGGGGCTCCGCGACGTCGTGCGCGAGATGGCACGGTGGGGCGCAAAGTACCAGCTCGATGACCAGCAGCGCGCCGACTTCGTCGAGGCAGTGGGCGAAGGCGTCATCGGGCCAGCGTAACCGGCCGCCAAATATCCTCTCGTCCCGCAGGCAGGCCAACATCTGGCCTCGCGAGCGGCCGTTTTGTGGGAAGGCGCGCTTTTCTCTTCTAACCTCCCGACGGCGGTGGCATAATGAGGTTGCAAGAAATGCAACGTCCCTTTAGCAATTGCCAGCGCCTCTGATGTTCACCCACCTCCACACCCACACCGAATTCTCGCTCCTCGACGGCCTTTCGCGCATCCCGAAGCTGATGGACCGCGCGAAGGAGCTGGGCCAGGAGGCGATCGGCCTGACGGATCACGGCGTCCTCTACGGCGCGATCCAGTTCTATAAGGAGGCGCGCAAGCGCGGCATCAAGCCGATCATCGGCACCGAGGCCTACATCGCGCAGGCATCGCGACTGGACCGCGACCCGCAGGCGAAGCAGCCGTACCACTTGACGATGCTGGCCAAGAACGAGGCCGGCTACCGCAACCTGCTGGCGCTCTCGACGAAGTCGCACCTCGAGGGCTATTACTACCGCCCGCGCATGGACCGCGAGATCCTGGAGCAGCACAGCGAGGGGCTCATCGTGCTCTCGGGATGCGCCACCAGCGAGGTCTCGCGCCGCCTCCTGGAAGGCCGCTTCGATGACGCCGTGAAGGCAGCGCACTATTACAAAGACCTGTTCGGCGACTACTACATCGAGCTGCAAGAGCACGGCATTGAGGAGCACAAACAGCTGAGCGTGGAGCTGCTGCGCCTGGCCCGCGAGACGGGTCTGCCTGTGGTGGCGACGAACGACCTGCATTACGTCAAGCCGGAGGACGCCACCTACCAGGACATCCTCCTCTGCATCGGCACTAACTCCAACGTCCAGGAAGAGAACCGCTTCAAGATGTCGGGCGACGACGGCTGCTACAGCCTGAAGTCCGAGGACGAGATGCGGGCTCTCTTTCCCGACTTGCCCGAGGCTATCGACAACTCGTGGAAGATCGCCGAGATGTGCGACCTGACGCTGGAGTTCGGCCACATCCGCATCCCACAGGCGCAGGTGCCGCAGGGCCGAACGTCGGACGAGCACCTCGACGACCTCTGCCGCGAAGGCCTGCGGCGCCGCTACCCCGGTGAGCCAGAAGAGGCCGTGCGCCGCCTGGAATACGAGTTGGACGTCGTCCGCCAGACCGGGTTCGCCGATTACATCCTTTGCGTTCAGGATTTCGCGGAACACGCCCACGAGCAAGGGATCCAGATGACGCTGCGGGGCTCGGCGGCGGCCTCCATCGCGCTCTACTGTCTGGACGTCACGGACATCGATCCGCTGGAGCACCGGCTCGTCTTCGAGCGCTTCCTCAACGTCGAGCGCAAGGAGATGCCGGACGTCGACATGGACTTCGCCGAAGACCGCCGCGACGAGATGATCCGCTACGCGGCCGAACGCTACGGCCACGACCGCGTCGCACAGATTATCACCTTCGGGACGCTCGGTGCGAAGGCCTCGATCCGCGACGTCGGCCGCGCCCTCGGCATGAGCTACGGCGACGTCGACCGCGTGGCGCGCCTGGTGCCCAGCATGCCCGCATCGTTCGGCACGATGACGATCGACGCAGCGCTGAAGGAAGGCGCCGACCTCAAGCAGGTCTACCAGACAGACCCCGCGATCGCCAAGCTGATCGATACGGCCCGCGAGCTGGAAGGCGTGGCCCGCCACGCCAGCACGCACGCCGCCGGCGTCGTCATCGCGCCCGAGCCGCTGGCCAACATCGTGCCGCTGCAGCGTCCGTCGTCGGGCAACGAGGATGCGCTGCCGACGACGCAGTTCGCGATGGGGGACGTGGCCGAGTTGGGGCTCCTCAAGATGGACTTCCTGGGCCTCACGAACCTGACGATCCTGGCGGCGGCCTGTAAGGTGATCAAGGCGTCACAGGACGTCGAGATAAGCCTGCAAGACCTGCCCGACGGTGACGAGAAGGTTGCCCAGATGCTATCTCGCGGCGAGACGTTCGGCGTCTTCCAGCTGGAGTCGGCCGGCATGCGCCGCTACGTCCAGGAGCTGAAGCCGAACCACATCAAGGACCTGGCGGCGATGGTCGCCCTCTACCGTCCGGGGCCGATGCAGCATATCCCGACCTACATCAACGCCAAGCACGGCCGCGAGAAGGTCCGCTACCCGCACCCTGACCTGGGCGATATCCTGGATGAGACGTACGGCGTCATCGTCTACCAGGACCAGGTGATGCTGATCGCCCAAAAGTTCGCCGGATACACGCTCGGCGAGGCGGACGTCATGCGCAAGGCGATGGGCAAGAAGATCCGCTCGATCATGAAGGAGCAGGAGCAAAAGTTTCTGGCCGGCGCCGCTCAGAAAGGCTACTCGGAGGCCGACGCCCAGGCGATTTTCGACCTCATACTGCCGTTCGCCGGATACGCCTTCAACAAGGCCCACTCCGTCTCCTATGGCATCATCGCCTACCAGACCGCCTACCTGAAGGCGAACTTCCCAGAAGAGTACATGACCGCCGTGATGATGATGGCGGGCACCCACGAGCGCATCGCCGAGGCCTACGGCGAGTGCGTCCGCCTGCGCATCGCCGTCCTGAAGCCGGACATCAACGCCAGCGAGACTAACTTCTCGCTCCAGACCGGCGACGACGGCGAGAAGGCGATCCGCTACGGCCTGGCGTGCGTCAAGAACGTTGGCGAGGGCAGCTGCGAAGGAATCGTCGCAGCGCGGCGCGACGGCGGCCCCTTCAAGAGCCTCGACGACTTCTTCGAGCGGGTCGACGGCAAGTTCCTGAACAAGCGCGGGCTGGAGTGCCTGGTGAAGGCCGGCGCCTTCGATGCTTTCGCCGAGCGGGCGTCTCTTCTGGCCAGCCTCGACCGCCTGGTCACGTTCGCCCAGAACGCACAGCGACAGAAAGAGGCCGGCCAGACGTCGCTCTTCGACCTTTTGGACGAAGACGAACCGGCCGTGCAGGGTCCGCAGCTGGAGGACGTGCCGGAGGCGACGAAACAGCAGCGACTGACGTGGGAGAAGGAGCTGCTGGGCATCTACCTCTCGGAGCATCCGTTCGCCGGGGCCTCGGAAGAGCTCTCGGCGCTGCTCGACTGTAACCTCGTCGCACTGACCGCCGAGTTCGCGGGCGGCGACGTGATCATCGGCGGCGTCGTGACAGGAATCCGCACGCTGATGACCAAGGACGGCCGCTCGTTCATCGCCGCGACGCTCGAGGATCGCACCGGCAGCGTCGAGGTCACCGTCTGGCCGGAGACGCTGGAAGCGACGCGCGATCTCTGGGTCGACGGCCAGGTGCTCGTCATCAGCGCCCGCGTCAAGCAACGCGACGACCGCCTATCGGTGGCGGTGAACCGCGCCGCTCCATACAGCGAAGACAGCCCGTTCGATCCATCGTCCGTGCTGCCCGATCTCTCGGCCCCACAGACGCCGAACTACCAACGCTACGGCAAAGGCCGACGCAAGAGCGGCGGCCGGCCGAACGGCGGCACCCAATCCAACGGCGACAACGGGGCGACAGGAAGCGGCAACGGCAAGGCCCCTCCACCAACGCAGCTGAAGATCGTGATCGACGAGACGGACGACCCGGACGGCGACGCCGAGCGTATGCGCGCCCTGATCGCCGCCGTGCGCGAGAGCAGCGGCACGCAGACCGCGCACCTCTCGGTCCGTCAGCGCGACGGCAAGGAAGTGGCCCTGGAGCTACCGGCCGTCTCACCCTCACCCGAGCTGACGCGCCGCCTGAGCGAGATCATCGGCCCCTGGGGCGCTGTTTACGGCTAGCCTGCTTCTCGCGGGAGACGCCTCAGCGGGCGCCTTCGGCGCGCAGTAGCGCGTCCTTCATCGGCAGGCCGCCACCGTAGCCGTGGAGCGAGCCGTCGCTGCCGACGACGCGGTGGCAGGGTACGAAGAGCGGCCACGGGTTCGTCGCCATGACGCGCCCGACGGCACGCGCGGCGCGCGGATGCCCCACCTGCTCGGCGAGCCAACCGTAGCTGCGCGTTTCACCTGCGGGGATGCGCGCGCACTCCTCCAGCACGGCGCGACGGAACGGCGTGATCCCCGTCCAGTCGAGGCGCACACCGTCGGCCGCCGGCCGGCCGGCCACGAGAGCGCTGACGGCGGCCGGAATCTCGCCGAGTTCCGCGTCGGGCGCAGGCTCTTCCGCGCCGCGGTCTGCCATCCGCTCGATCGCCTGTGTGCGGCTGGGCAGCGGCAGTTCGACGGCGCGCAGGCCGCCCTCTGAGAGCGCCACTCCCACCCAGCCCAGGTCGGTCTCGATCGTCGCGTACTTGAGTGATTCGGCCACCTTGTGCCCCCTGCCCGGTCGGAATACGGCGCGATTATAGCATCGGACTCGGCGCGGCGAGTGAACCTCAAACACTCGTGTGGCGTTACTCTAGTGAAGTGCGCCTGATCGTTCCATTGCTCGTCGCCATCCTGCTGGCCGCCTGCGGAGGCGGCCAGGCCGCGCCGACCGACACACCCTCTCCGACGCCTTCACCAACGCCAACGCTCAGCCCGTCGCCCTCGCCCGCGCCAACACCCAGCCCGTCGCCCACCCAAGCGCCGACACCGGCGCCGACACTCGAACCAACACCCCCACCCAGCGGCCCCGTCATCGACCTCACGGGGAGCCACACGGAGCAGGGGGGCTTCCTCGCGGTGCGCCTGCGTGATGCGCCCGCGGTTGTCGACCCGACGGTCGTACTGGCCGGTGTCACCTACACCATGCTGCCCGCCGCCGACGTCTGGTACACGTACATCGGCCTGCCGGCGTGGTTCGCCATCGGCGGCTATCCGATGGACGTCACCGCCGGCGGTCAGGTTCTCGTCTCGGGCTGGCTGGAAGTGAGCGGCGGCGGTTTCGCCTTCGAATCGATCACGCTGCCGCCGGCCTCGAGCGACTTGCTCACGGACACAGCCCGCATTGAAGAGGAACGCCAGCGTGTCGCCGGTATCCTCGCCGGGTTCACGCCGGAGCGCTACTGGAGCGGCGCCTGGATCACGCCGGCGGCGGGCGTCGTGAGCGATCAGTTCGGGACGCAGAGGTCGATCAACGGCGGCGAATACTTCGCGCATACGGGCCTCGACATCGCGAACGCCGAGGGCACGCCGATCTACGCCGCTGCCTCGGGCGTCGTGGCCCTGAGCGAGGAGCTGTTCCTCTACGGCAACGCGGTGATCCTGGACCATGGCGCCGGCGTCTTCAGCGGCTACAATCACATGACGAGCCTGGCAGTGTCAGCAGGCAGCTTCGTGAACCAGGGCGACCTCATCGGCCATATGGGCGAGACTGGCCTGGTCACAGGGCCGCACGTGCACTGGGAAGCGATCGTCCACGGCGTGCGCGTCGATCCAGCGCTGTGGACGCAGGGCGGCGTCGAGCCTTAGACGTCGAGCGTGTGGAGCACGATCGCCGCCGCCACGATGGCAGCCGTCTCGGATCGCAGCACCTGGCGGCCCAGCGTTACCAGCGCCGCGCCTGACCGCCGCGCGAAAGCGATCTCTTCCTCGCTGTACCCACCCTCGGGACCGATGAAGAGGCTCACGGTCTGCGGCGTCTCGGGCAGCGCGCGCAGGTAGTCCGCGAGACGGTTGGCGCTCTCCGCCTCATACGGGACGATGAGCAGTCCCGGCGCGTCTGCCAGAGCCTCCTCGAACGGCAGCGGCGGATCGATCGCCGGCAGCCGCCCGCGTCCACACTGCTCGGCTGCCTCAACGACGAGGCGGGCCCAGCGCTCCGCCCGCCCACGCGAGGCCTCGTCGATCTGTGAGCGCGCGTTGATCACGGGCACAAAGCGGGCGACGCCGAGTTCGGTGCCCTTCTCGAGCGCGATGTCGAAGCGGTTGGGCCGGATCAACGACTGGTAGAGGACGACTTCGATCGCCGACTCCGGCGGTGACGGACGATCGTCTGTCACGACGCCAGTGACGGCGTTGGCGCTGACGTCCGTCAGCTCGACCTCAAACTCTCGCTCGCCTCCCTCCGTCAGAACGACGCGATCGCCGCGGCGCAGGCGCAGGACGCGCGCCAGCCGGTGCGCCAGAGAGCCAGACAGTGTGATCTCGTGTGCCTTGAGCGTCCCGGCTGGGACGAAGAAGCGGCGCGGTCCGTCGGCCATCACGAGTTCCGCCGCGCGAGGATCGTCCGCCAGATGCCGTCCTCGACCACGCGCTCGACGCGCAGGCCGTTGGCCTCAACGGTGTGCCTGAGGCTGTCGACCCTGTCCTCCAAAAAGCCGCCGGCGATCAAGCGACCGCCGGGCTTGAGCACGCTGGCCAGCGCCGGCGCCAGTCTCTCGACAGCCAGCCCGCTGATGTTGGCCAGTGCGAGATCGAACGTTTCCTCCGGCGCGGTCTTTTCTTCGATCGTGCCAGTGCGCAGTTCGATGGCTTCGCCAACGCCGTTGTCCGCGGTGTTTTGAGCCGCCACGTTGATCGCCTGCGGATCGGTGTCCAGCGCGAGCACGTGCCGGGCACCGAGGAAGACTGCAGCGATCGAGAGAATGCCGGAGCCGCAGCCGAGATCGAGCACGGTCGCGCCGCTCGGGTCGATCTCTTCGAGGGCCCGCAGACACATCGCCGTCGTCGGGTGCTGGCCGGTGCCGAACGCCATGCCCGGGTCGATGCGAACGACGACTTCTCCCTCGCGCAGCTGGTACTCGATCCACGAAGGCACGATGACGATGCCGTGACCGATGCGCTGGACGCCGAAGTGCTTCTTCCAGGCGTCGCGCCAGTCGGTCTCGTGCAGACGCCTCGGTCGCTTCCAGACGAGCGGCCGGTCGAGGGGCGCCGCCTGGAGCGCAAGCTTCAGAGCGTCAGCGATTCGCGTCGCGTCATCAGCAGGCGGAACGTAGCCTTTGACCAGAGCCGGCGCATTGCCGTCCAGCAGGTACGTCTCGGTCTCTCGATCGAAGCGCGAGGGCGCCTCGATGGCCACGCCCTGGGAACAGGCCTGGCGGAAGGCATCGGCGACGAGTTCGGCGTCGATGCCGGCGGTCTCAACCGAGATTTCGGTGAGGGAGTCGGGACGGGGGTCGGGCGCGCTCATGCGACGGCCGCCGCGGCGCTAGCCGAGCGCGTCTTTGAGCTTGCTGAGGAGGCCCTTGTCGACGCCGACCGGGGTGCCGAAGCTTTCGGCTAGCTGATGCATGAGCTCTCTCTGCTCGTCGCTGAGGTCCGTCGGCACCTTCAACTCGACGCGGACGAGGAGGTCACCGCGGCCACCACCGTGGAGACGCGGGATCCCCTTGCGCTTAATCGCGAACACGCGTCCGCTCTGAGTTCCGGCGGGCACCTTAAGGACGGCCGGATCGCCGTCGAGCGTCGGGATCGCGGCCTCGAAGCCGAGCGCGGCCTGCGCCGGGTTCATCTCGAGGTCGTAGATCAGGTCCTCTTCCTGACGCGAGAAGAACTCATGCGGCGCGACGTCGATGTATACGTAAAGGTGGCCGGGAGGACCGTCGTTCAGGCCGCTGTCGCCCTCGCCCGAGAGACGCATGCGCGAGCCGTCGTTTACGCCCGCCGGGATGGTGACGTCGAGCCGGTGCGCCTTGCGCTCGCGGCCTTGACCGCGGCACTCGTTACAGGGACTCGTGACGATGCTGCCTTCGCCGTGACAACGCCCACACGTGGCGATGTTCACGAACTGGCCGAAGACGCTGCGGCTGCTGCGCCGCACCTGGCCTGCGCCATCGCACGTCGGGCAGCGCTGCGGCGACGATCCCGGCTCGCTGCCGGAGCCAGTGCAGCGCTGGCAGCGCTCGATGCGCTCGACCTCTATCTCTCGGTCCGTGCCGAAGGCCGCTTCCTCGAACGTCAGCTCGATGTCGGCACGGCGATCGCCGCCCCGCTGGGCTTCGCGCCGCCGTCGGCCGGTGGACGTGCCGCCGAAGAAGGCGTCGAAGATGTCGCCGAAGCCACCGAAGTCCTGTCCCTCGAACCCGCGTCCGAAGTCCAGCCCGGCGTGGCCGTAGCGATCGTAGGCGGCGCGCTTCTCTGGGTCGGAGAGCACCTCGTACGCCTCGCTGACCTGCTTGAACTGGGCCTCTGCGCCGTCCTCTTGATTGCGGTCCGGGTGGTACTGCATCGCCAGGCGGCGGAACGCCTTCTTGATCTCAGCGGCCGCTGCGGTGCGAGTGACGCCGAGGACCTCGTAATAGTCAGCCTTTGCCGTAGTCACGAAGACATTGTATCAGCGCCCGCCTCTAGCGACAGACGTTGTCGCACGCCCGTCGTATGAGCACCGCGGATACGAAAGAGGCGGGCCGTGTGGCCCGCCTCTTTTCGTTCTCGTGGTGAGTCTGACTAGACTTCCATCAGTTGGGCGACCTTTTCGCGGTGGTAGTCCGCGTCGCCCCACATCAGCTCCATCCACTTCTGGCGGCGGAAGTAGAGCTGGATCTTGTACTCCTTCGTGAAGCCGATGCCACCGTGGATCTGCTGGCCGTGCGCCACCACGCGGCGGCTGGCGTCGGAAGCCCAGGCCTTGGCCATGGAGATCATCATGTCGGTGTCGTCCTCGCCCTCGGTCAGGCTCCAGGCGGCCTTGTAGGTGATGAAGCGCGAGCCGTCGACGTCGATGATGGCGTCGGCGAGCTTGTGCTGGATCGCCTGGAAAGAGCCGATCGGCCGGCCGAACTGCACGCGCTCCTTGGCGTAGTTGAGCGTCGTGTCGAAGTCCATCTGCGAGAGGCCGACGAGGTAGGCGCAGGCAGCCACCGTGGCGACCCTGGACACCTTCTCGACGGTCTCCCAGCCCTTGCCCTCGTCCCCGAGGACGTTGGCCGCGGGCACCTTGACGTTCTCGAAGATCACCTCGGACTGCTTGTCGGCGGCGATCGTCTTCAGCTGCTCGAACTTGATGCCGTCCGACTTGGAGTCAACGATGAAGAGCGTGATGCCGTCCTCGCCCTTGCCGCCCGTGCGCGCGACCACGACCATGTGGTCGGTGACGTGGGCGTCGGGGACGAAGAGCTTCGTGCCGTTGAGAACGTAGTCGCCGCCATCCTTCTTCGCCTCCAGCGTCACGCCGTCGGCGGTCCACTTGGCGGAAGGCTCGGTCAGGGCCATCGTCATGATCAACTCGCCGGCGGCGATCTTCGGCAGGTACTGCGCCTTCTGCTCGTCTGTCCCGGCCTCCATGATCGGCACGGCGCCCAGGACGACGGTGCTGATGAAGGGCCCCGGTACGAGCGCCCGGCCGAACTCCTCAAGGAGCACGACCAGCTCGCAGAGCGTCATGGCCGCGCCGCCCTGGTCCTCCGGGATGATCAGGCCCATCCAGCCCTGCTCTGCCATCTTCTTCCAGAGGTCGGGGGAGTATCCCTGATCGTCCTCTTCCATCTCCCGCACGAGACTCTCGGGGCATTCCTTCTCCAGGAAGTCTCGGGCGAAGTTCTTCAACATCTCTTGCTGTTCGTCTAGACCCAGGTCCATGGGGCGTCCTCCTCGTTGCCTTGTCTACTGGCGCGGTAGCCCGAGGCCCCGCGTAGCGATGATGTTCTTCTGGATTTCCGTCGTGCCGCCGCCCACGGCCAACCCCGTCTGCCAGAGGTACTGGCGCTCGAAGCGGCCCTTCAGCGGTGCGTACTTGTCCTGGTGGTCGAGCTGGCCGTACAGGCCCATGATCTCGAGGCCCGAGCGGGCCATTCGCAGCTGCATGTCGGTGTTGAACAGCTTGGCGATTGATGCTTCGTAGTTCGGTACCGCGCCGCGGGACTGCAACGTGATGACGCGGTACGAGAGCAGGCGTCCCAGCTCTGCCTCGATCGCCGCGTCGCTCAGGCGCGAGCGCACGCGCGACTCGTCGATCAGGCGGTGGCCGTTCCAGGGCGTGTCCACGCAGTACTGGGTCAGCTCGCGCACCATGCGGCCCGCGCCGACCGCGCCACCGATGGAGGAGCGCTCGAAGTCGAGCGTCGTCGCCGCCATGTACCAGCCGCGGTTCTCCTCGCCCAGGAGATTAGCGCGAGGGACACGGACGTTGTCGAAGAACACCTCGTTGAAGGCGTGGTTGTCCATCATGTCGATCAGCGGCGTCGTCGACAGGCCCGGCGTCTTCATGTCGACGAGGAAGTACGAGATGCCCTTGTGTTTGGGCGCCTCCGGGTCTGTGCGCGCGATGAGGATCATCCAGTCGGCGTAGTGCGCGCCGGAGGTCCATATCTTCTGGCCGTTGATCACGTAGTCATCGCCGTCGCGCACGGCGCTTGTCTTCAGGCTGGCGAGGTCGGAGCCGGCGTTGGGCTCGGAGAAGCCCTGGCACCACATCACGTCGCCGGCGGTAATCTGCGGCAGCCAGCGCTGCTTCTGCTCGTCGGTGCCGTAGACGATGAGCGTGGGGCCGACCCAGCCGGTGCCGATCGTCGAGTAGCCCATCGGTGCGCTGGCCTCCGCCATCTCCTCGTTGAAGACGAGCTGTTCGACGACGGAGAGGCCGAGGCCGCCGTACTCTTTCGGCCAGTGCGGCGCCACCCAGCCCTTGGTGGCAAGCCGCTGCGCGAACATCTTGTAGACGTTCAGGTTCTCCGAGTCACCGGACATGCGGTCACCCGGCGTGTGATCGGGCAGGTTCGTCTTCAGCCAGTCACGAATCTCCTCGCGAAAGGCCTGTTCCTGGGGCGTAAAGCGAAAGTCCATAGGTGCCTCCGGCCGGCCTCTCTATCGGGGGCTCAAGCCGAGCGGAAGATACCATGACCTGTACGTAAAGGGCAAGGGTAGAGCCGGGTTCAGGGTTCCCTTTTCGGGGCTGAGGGATTGGGAATCCCGTCTGCTCGTCAGTCCGCCTCGTCGGCGTCGCGATTCCGCGGCTCCACAGGCATGATCAATGCCATGGCGAAGTAGATGAAGATGCCCGGGAAAAAGCCGGTGATGATCGTCCCCAACAGGTACAGGACGCGCACAATCGTCGGATCGACGTCAAGGTACTCGCCGAGGCCAGCGCAGACGCCGGCGAGCTTCCGCTCGTGCCTGCTCCGGTAAAGCCGCTTCACGTTTGGCACATCAGATCATCATCCGTCCGTGATGAGCATAGCGCACGAGCCCACAGCGCACATAGCCACGCTCGTAACGTCACCAGAGGGCCTACGGCAAGCCTGTCAGGTACCCCCTCTTTCTGTGTGTTGTGAAAAACACGCAGACATGCCCCCAACACCGCCTGGTTGCGGCAATTATAGTCAACTGAGGAGACGTGTCAACGCGCCGCCCTAGCCGCGGGGGAGGCCGAGGCCGCGGCCGGCGATGATGCCGCGCTGGATCTCCGACGTGCCGGCGGCGATCGTCGTGCCGACGCTGGTCACGTAGGTGCGGGCGAAGCGGCCCTGCAGGCGCGCGTGCTTGGAGCCCTCCGCCACCTGGCCGTAGAGGCCCATGATGCCGAGGCCCAGGCGCGAGAGCTTCTGGCCGTACTCCGAGTGGTAGAGCTTGGCCGCGCTCGACTCATAGTTGGGGATCTGGCCGCGGTCCTGCATCGAGGCGACGCGGTACGAGAGGTAGCGCCCGACCTGGTTCTCGACGGCCAGGTCGGCGAGCGCCGTGCTGATGGTGCGCGGCGCCTTGCCCAGGCCGCCGTCGCCGTTCGCCTGGCAGTCCTTGACGTAGCCAATGAGCGTGTCGAGGGAGCGCCGATAACTGGCGCCGGAGCTGATGTTGGAGCGCTCGAAGTCCAGAGTCGTCATGCCGATGTACCAGCCGCGGTTCTCCTCGCCGACGAGGTAGCGGGCCGGGATGCGCACGTCCTCAAAGATGATCTCGTTGAAGATGTGCTCGTTGGCCATGTTGATCAGCGGCCGGACGGTGATGCCCGGCGTGTCCATCGGCGTCACGAAGTAGCTGATGCCCTTGTGCTTCGGCGCGTCCGGGTCGGTGCGCGCCATGAGGAAGCACCAGTTCGCCTTGTGCGCGTTGGACGACCAGACCTTGGTGCCGTTGAGCACGTAGTCGTCGCCGTCCTTGACCGCTCGCATCTCCAGCGAGGCGAGGTCGGAGCCGGCGTTGGGCTCGGAGTAGCCCTGGCACCAGATGATGTCGCCGGAGAGGATGTCAGGGATCAGCTCTTTCTTCTGCTCCTCGGTGCCGTAGACCATGAGCGTCGGGCCGGCGTAGTTGATGCCGATGATGGCCGTGTTCGGCGCGCGAAAGTACGCCAGCTCCTCGGAAAGGACGACCTGCTTCATGAACGGCAGGTCCTGCCCGCCGTACTCCGCCGGCCACGCGGGCGCGATCCAGCCTTTGCCGGCGAGCTTGCGCGTGAAGCTGTGGGCGAAGTCCCAGGTGTCTTCTCGCAGCTCGAACGGATCGAAGTCCCAGTCCGCGGGGACCTCGGCCTTGAGGAAGGTCTGTATCTCGCTGCGGAACGCTTCTTCTTCGGGCGTGAAGCGGTAGTCCATGGGTCGTCTCCTTCTCGAACGTTCGCGCGCCCATTCTACACGAGGACGCCGATCGGCGTAGCCTCGTCTAGCCGGGCGAGCGCCGCGGTTTGATCGCGAGAACTGCCTCCCGCCGCGCTCCCTTGAGGTCGCGGATCGCATACAGCGTGACCGTCGCCGGGGCGCCGCGGCGACGCAGGTCCTTGACGAAGGCGATGACGCGGTCGGGCGCTCCGCGCAGGCAGTCTTTGAGCGCCCAGCCGACGCCCTTCTGCACGAGGTCTTCGGGGTCGAAGGCGAGCCGGTCGCAGAAGTCGAGCGCGGTGTCGGCGTAGCGGCCGGATTCGCCGACCTTGCGCGTGAAGGCGACAACGCTGGAACGCCGCTTCCAGCGGTTCGGCGAGCGCGTCCAGCGGTCGAGCAGCTTGAGGACGGCCTCCGGGTAGCGCTCGAGGAGCGGCTGGAGAACGCTGCTGCAGAAGTCGTCGACGTGCGACCAGCCGCGGAAGTCGTCGAGCATGCGGTCGAGCGCCGGGAGGTCCTTCGGGCCAAGTTCTGGCGTGCTCAGAGCGAGGACGTGGATGCCGGCGTGGCCGATCTCG